>JAUXAJ010000086.1 GCA_030620005.1 Promethearchaeota archaeon
ACAACACATTATCTCCCGTCGTGTAGTTCCACAGCTCGCTAACGCTATTAGATGTTTTTAATTTATTTTTTTCCACGTCTTTATAACTTATCTTTTCAGGATCATGTTCGTCAAATGTATTGTTTTCCACGTTATTGGGACTTATCTTTTCACGCTCGTGTTCCATTAAAAATCCAAGACTCAAGATTAAGACTAATGAAAAAATAAGGTAAATTTTCGAATTAATTTTTTCTCTCATTGAGTTCCCCATATTTAAAAATTTTTTCAGTTTTTTAATAAATTCTCTTGAATTTTTTTTAGAAAATTTGGAACAATTTAAGAAACTATTATTTAAAAATTTTTATATTTCCGTGTAAAGATCAACATGATATGGATAACATATTAAAATTTTCTTCATTAAATTATCATTAACTAAACATAAAAATTCAGTTTTTTTACATTAAATTTTTTTTGCTAGGACTTTATATTTAATAATTGTTCGTTCTTAATATTTAAAAATTTTCATTTTTGTCTAAAACGAAATTCAATCAAATTTAAAAAATAAAGAAAATTAATCTGTTATCTATTGACTGAGAGCATGAAATACGGAAGAATCCCAAGAATGATTAATTTAAGATATAAAATAAAAAATTAGAATTATATTAATTATGTAACCTAATGCGAAAATTTACTTTTTTAATGGTGGTTCTATCATAATGCATCTGCGCGGATTTCACAAGTATAAAAATCAAACGATCAACCATCCAAATTTGGACCATGAGCAGAGTTAACCACTCAGTAAAGTATAATATTGGTTGAGTGTATTCTGGAATTAACAAATTAATGAGTGAAATAACGATGTAAACTCCAAATACCCCCGCCAAGATGAAAGCCATTATTGCGTTTGATTTTGATTTTTTCGGGACAATGAGTTCTGAGAAACCATATAAAAGGCGAAAAAACATCATTCCAAAAAATAAAAAATCTGCTCCTATGCCGTGCAAAATGTGATTATAACTTAAAGGAATTAGTCCGACGAAAAAAAGACCGATTGCTGAAAAGAAACTGGAAACATACAAGCCCCATGTCAATAAATCATTGCTACAGCGTTTTTGAGTGTTTCGAGCAATACATAGTTGAAAGATTAGCAGGAATAATGAAGACACCATCATTCCGTAATTGAATACAAAACTGGCATCGTTTGGTCCAGAACCCAGATCACTTATCCAATTTGTAAACATGCTAAAAGAAGGGTCTACGAGCGTGTATAGTCTGAAAGATTGAAAAACTGAAACAGACGAAGAAAGCGAACCTAAAAAACCAAAAATATTCCCTTTTTTCAAAATATTATTTTCAATTTTTCTTATATCTATTCTTTAAACCTCCCTTTTATATTCGTTATTTTGCTTTTATTCTTAAAATTCAATCTTCATGAACCCTAATTTTAGGATGTAATACCTATTTAAACCTTTTCGTGATTCTTGAAATTTAGAAAATCACGAATTTAAATCTTGGTTTTTAGAGTACCATGAGCAAAATATTTTCGGATTTTCACCACGAATTTAAAAATTAACCCATTAATTGCCCAGAATTCAATAGCAAAAAGAGACACCCATTCGGAGAAGTATAATATCGATTGTATTTGTTCAGGAATGGCTATTGCTATGATCGCTATTATTATATACGCTCCAAAAATCAAGGCTACGCTAAAACCAATAGTCGCTTCATATCTAGAATTTTCTGAGACAAAAAGATGCGATATTCCACAAAATAAGGCAAGAAACATGGCTCCAAAAAAATATAGGTTAGCAGCAATTCCGTGTAGATATATATTAAAATTTAAAGGAAAGCATCCTATAAAAAAAAGCCCAACAGACATTATAATACCTGAGATGTACGACCCAAATATTGACAATTCAAGTTTAGTTTCCATCGGCTGATACTTAGCCTTCCCCTTAGCATGTAAATTTCTTACGACATGAAATTGGAATATTAAGAAGAAAATAGAAGCAACCATCATTCCAGAATTAAATACGACATTGGCACCGTTCGGACCCCTGCCTAAATCGCTTATCCAATTCGTAAACATGCTAAAAGTAGGATCTATTAATGTATACAAAATAAATGACTGAACAATTGAAATGAACGATGTGACGGAACCAAAAAATCCAAAAATTATCCCTTTTTCAAGAACAAATTTTTCAACTTTTCTTAAAATTATTTTAATCCCCCAACACCAAACTCAATTATTTCTTTTTTTTATTAAAAAAATTATTTTTTAATAATCTTATTCATATTATTAATCGTATTACTAATATATAAATCTTTAGTTTTAAGCAAAATTGAGTCATACTGAAACGGATAAAAAATTTTTTTTTCTTTTTTAATTTCTAAAATAAATATTTATACTTTTTTTCTTTTTCTAATATTATGAGTGAGTGTTTTGCTGATGTCAGTGGGCTAAAAATTTGTTATAAAATATACGGCAAGGACGATAGCTACCCGTTAATTTGTGTTCATGGCTTTGGTTCCAAAAAAGAAACATGGATCGCGCAAGTTGGAATGCTCTCTGATAAATTTAAAGTAATAATTTTTGACCAACGCGGCGCTGGAAAATCAGACCGCCCTGAGGAACCGTTTACAATGGACGTGTTTGCTGATGATATTGCCAATCTAATGGACTTTTTAAACATCGACAAAGCGCATTTCATGGGCTTCTCATTAGGTGGAATGATTCTTCAAAATTTTGTTTTAAAATATCCCGAGAGGGTAAATAAAATAATTTTAATCAATACAAGTCCCGGAATACCAAAACAAGGGGGAATTGACATTTTCAAAAAGAATCAGCTCGAAAGAATCGAATTAATAAAGAAAGATCCAGAAAAAGTTCTACGAAGTGATATAAAAAGAGGCTTTTATATCAAGTTCAGGAAGCAAATGGAGGCAAACCCGAAAAAAAGGTTTCACGGAATTTGGTCAATGGAAGACCTCTTGGAATACATTAAAATGAATCCCTCGACACCTCAAGACGTTGAAAATCAAGCTCATGCCGTTAAGTCGCACGATACTCACGATAAATTGGATCAAATTAAAAACAAAACGTTATTAATCAGTGCTTCTCACGATAGACTAACGCCCAGATCTGTCATGCTTGCCATTCATGAGAGAATTCCGAATAGTGTATTGAAAGTAATTGATAAGGCAGGACACGAAGCTCACAGATCTAGAGCTCCTGAAGTTAATAATTTAATATTAGATTTTTTAAAAGATTAAAGAAATGAAAAAGTACCTTATCAACCTTGAAATTGAGGTAGCCATCTGGCTTCAGCTTCGAACATTTCTTCAACCATATCGCGAATTTCTGCCGGAGAACACACGCTTGCTGTGTTAGGATCCAGTAATATTGCGTGATAAATTTTTTCGCGATCAAAATCGAGAGCCCCTTCGACTGCAGCTTTCTGAACCATTATGTTAGATAGGCAAAGCGCTTGGCACACCGTTGGAAGGACAATGCCACCTTGGGGATGTAGTCCGTGGTTATCTGCAAACACGGGTACTTCCACGCAACATCCTTTAGGGAGATTGGTAATTAAGCCCCCATCTTGATTCATTACATTCCCGTTAAACCTAAAAGGTTTATCCGTTTCCATTGCGTTAATTATGTGCGAAGCGTATTCTGTTGTAGGACGCTTCTTAATAGGGAGTCTCTTGCGTTTCAATACCCTTCTAAAACTACCTTCCATTCTACTTTCATTTTTAACTTGTTCCTTGTAATCAGACGCTTGCTCTAAATTGGTAAGCCAGTGGATGTCACTTCTGTATTTCTCCAAGAGATCAGTTCTTTTTCGATAATAGGGAATGTATTCGCTTAAATGCCCATCTCCTTCTGTCATGAAGTATCCCGTAGCTTTCATCATGTCCCAGCGTATGCTTTTAAAAACTTTCATTTTTTCGGGGTTTTTTTCGAAAGCGTCGTGTACTAAAGGGTATGCATTTTCCCAAGGAGATCCTTTTTTTTCTTTATTTTTATACCATAGTTCGAGAAACCAAGCCATGTGGTTAATTCCCGCGCAAAAAAAGCTAATTTCGGTCGGTCTCAACCCAATCCACGCAGATAAAAGCGCTGCCGTGCCTTGAACGCCGTGGCAAAGGCCAACTGTTGAGTCTGGAACGATTGAATTACAATACCAGGTGTTCATTGCCATTGGATTCGAATAGTTAAGTAGTAATGGTTTTATGCCATTGTTTCCTGCATTATGCCCGAGATCTCGTATGTCTTCCATTAGTGACTTGTAGAATGGTGCAGTTCGAAGAAATCGAAAAATACCGCCAGGACCAAGCGTATCTCCTACTGTTTGACTCACTCCATAGTTAAAAGGAATTTCTACGTCCATTTTAAAGGCTTCAAGTCCGCCGATATGAACGGCATTAATTATATACTTTGCATCTTCGACAGCCTTTTTTTGGTTCGTGGTTTTTTCAAAAACGACACCTTCTAATTTTTGAGGATTGAGTTCTTTATATTTTTGCATTAATTCATGCATCAAATCTAATCGATGTTCGTCGATATCTTCGAGACAAATTATCGTATCTTCTCGGAGCGCAGGAAACGCAACGATATCTGTCATGATTTCCCTTCCAAATACCAATGAACCTGCTCCAATAAAAGCAATTTTCAACATTATATATTAAATAAGTTTCTTAATCAATAAATTATTTATTAATCCACTTAAAAAAGAAGAGGTCGAAGTAGACATTGATATCTCCACAATCAATCAGAAATAATCACAGTGACCCTATTTCAGTGTCGTCCCAAGCATCTTGGAAGATTTTTAAGCCTTTATCCGTGAATGGATGTTCAAAGCTACTTTTATAGACGTCAAAACTAGCTGTTACTATATCTGCCCCCATAACTGCAGCTTCAACTATTTGTTTACCATTCCTAACGGCGGCAACTATGATTTCCGTGCTAAATTCATAATTCTGGTACATGGTAATCATATCTGCT
Source organism: Promethearchaeota archaeon (assembly GCA_030620005.1). Next base: position 4,988 of record JAUXAJ010000086.1, read on the forward strand.
AGGAATTGAGTGCAATCAACTCCCGAAGCTTCCTGCCATCCTATAAACGGCGAACAATAAGTTGCTCCGAGGCGTCCTACTTGCAACGCCTGAGATGTCGTAAAAACTAAAGTAACGTTAACCTTAATTCCGTCTTCAATCAATTTTTTTGTCGCAATTAATCCTTGCTCGTTGCAAGGTATTTTTATAACGAAGTTTTCAGATAAACTCGTTATCTTTTTTGCTTCGGTAGCCATTTCTTCTGCCTTTTCTACATGAGGATTGACTTCAATTGAAATTGGAAAATCAATGTTTTTAAATTCTTCAGCAAATTGTTTAACAACCGTAAAAAAAGGCTTTCCCGAAGTTTTGACGTGTTTAGGATTCGAAGTTACTCCATCGATCTTCCAATTTTTAAGCGCGTATTTAATCTCGTCAATTTTTGCGCTATCTAAAAAATACTTCATGATTTATTTCCATTTTTTATATTAATTTTGGTTTATAATTAAGAAGAAAAAAGTTATTATTCATTAAATATTTAATTTAGGAACATCAAATATTCTCTATCTTCTTGTTCATGAACAATTCTTTTAATTCTAATAGATCCCAAATTTCCATGGTTAAATTTCTTCCATTTTATATATTAGAAATGGTAATTACATTTACGAGCGGGATCATGAGTACTGGTGTTTCCAATCATTTGATTTCCGAATTAAAATACGAACCGTGGATTGGCGGCTTTATTGTTAGCATGGCGCCTGCCGGGTTCATGATCTTTACGTTGGCATTTGGTCACATTTCTGATAAATACGGCCAAAGGAAGGTTATTTATTTCATAATGGTGTTAAGGTTAATATTTAGCATTTTTTATTTAATTCCTATAACTTCAGATGTATATCTAATAACATTTGGGATTATATTTTTCTTTGACGGTGCCATAAGCGGTTTATTTTGGCCAACGGTCCAACAGATAAGTGTTCTTACAGAGCAATATGGTGGCCTTGATTTAAAGCAAAAGTTCATGAGTGGGTATAATTTCAGTTGGAACTGGGGTTTTATTTCTGGAATGCTCACTGGTGCGATTATTGTTTTTTTATTTAATTCGAATTACGCAACTTTTTATTTTAATTCGATTGGATTGATTTTTGGAGTAACTTTTGCTTTACTTTTCGTAAAAGATGTATCAAATCTTTTTAAATTCGATTATAATAAAAATTTAACTTCCAATGAATTTGCTAAAGCTAATAGTAATCCAGAATATTTAGAATACCATGAAAACCAATTAAATTTAAAATTATTTAATATTCCGTTGTATTCAATATTGTTAATTTTAGTAATTCATTCGCTAACGGATGGAGTTATTACCATTTTTTTGACGATAAAAATTGACAACCTAAACCAAGGCCTTTATTGGGTATTTATCCTGACTTTAATAAAATTATGCTCTCAAATGATTGCTACCACAATCTTTTCGCTTACAAAAGAAAGAATCATTATAAAGGGATTAATACTAGCAGTCTTGACGGTGCTTATTACTTGGTCCTTATTTATTTTTAGTAACGATCTTTGGACGATTAGTTTATTATTTTTAATGACCGGAATTGGACAAGGAGCAATTTATGCCTTTGTAATGAAATTAATTGCCTATAAAGCAGGAATTCAGAAAAGCGCTAGACCTTTTGCTTTTTTTCAAACCATCATGTCAAGCGGAAGAATGGTTGGTGCACTATTATTTGGATTCACGGCTACAATTTCTTTTAATTTAGGCATATTTATTTTAATAATTTATGACTTGTTTTCGTTAATCCAATTTTTTTGTATAATAAAAATTCTTTTACATGAGAAGAGCTGACATGAATATTCCCATGAAATAATTTAAATTTCAAAAGGGCGGAAGTGGAGGAACTACATTGTCTTTCCATTCGTCAACCGTAGGGTAATCCCACCAGTGTTCAGGAATTTTAGAATAAACACCAAATTTCTTAAGACCTCTTTGAAACGCTCTAATGTTTTTACTTGGCGCTAAAATATCATTAGGTTGGGGATAAAGATAAGCCCCAAATCCGCCGTTCTTAGTACCTAAATTGCGAACCATGTGCCAGACTTCTCGTTCGCATTCTTCTGGATTACCTTTAGGATATATTGATTGAATGTTAATACATCCCCATATCATGATTTTACCTCTAAATTGTCGCAAGTTATTGTATCCACTCATTCTCGGGCTATCGAATTCAATAGCGTCTAAACCCCATTTAATTAAATATGGCATAATTTTGTCAACTTTTCCACAGCAATGATGGTGTAATTCACATCCCAAAGCATGTGCTTCCTCAATCATGGTTTTATAAACTGGTTCGTAGAATTTTTCAAACATTCGAGGATTGAAGAAAGGATTTTTTTGGTCTCCTAAGTCCTCGTACATGAAAAAGCCGTGCGGTTCAAGACCGTATTTAACACTCATTTTCATGCATTTCACATAATATTCTGTCAAATGTTCTAAAAGCTTTTTTAGCTCTTGAGGATGTTTTCTATGATCTATTAAATAATTGGAAAAACCTCTCATATTTGAGGCGACTTCTGAAGGGCCTAAGCAATTAAAGAGGATCGCCCTATATTTGTCCTTCCCCATTTTTTCTTTTAAATCAATGGCCAATCTAAAAACGCTTCTGTCATCTGGATTAGGAGTATATTTTGACATATAATTCTCGTAATCACCCCAATTTGGCAATGATGGTCTTCCAGGATGTCCCATGTTATCGCCTCGTCCCGACATGTTCCAAATACAACCCCAATTATCAATTTCTTCATGGGGTATTTTCCGCCAGTTATCCCCCTCATGATCTGGATTATTCTTGGCCCATTCAGGTTTATCCCAGTTGTACCTGCTTCTCACGTGAGGGAAAAGACCTTCTTCGTTTTCCCCCCAACCCGGACGCCAATCCTTAGAAAATATCATCGGGAGAGGTAAAAGATCGCCCGCAACTAAATTAAAAATAGGCACTTTATCGGGTTTATTGAAGTGAATGGCAGCTCTAACGCGTTCTAGCGAATTCATTAAAATTTCCTTTTAAGTGTATTTAGTATAATTATTACATGATTATTGAAACATATTACTCATTTTATATAAAATGTTATTAATATTCTCATCCTAAGTTCGTTAATTTTATTAAAAATTATTCACATATGATGACATTATCATGAGGATTATCGATGCTCACGCACATTTATTCGATCAACCAGGATATTTAGATAATCTTTTAAAAACCATGAGGAATTGTGGAATTGAGAAATGCTGCATAAGCGGACTTGGTAAATTATTCAGGTGCGTTGACAACGAGGGCGTAAAAAGTGCATTTAAAAGACATCCCGACCAAATAATTGGAGTGGCATTCATTCGTCCAGGAGTGGACGATTCTTCTATAATACATGAAGCGCACGCTAAAGAATTTAGAATGTTAAAAGTGACCATTCCAACCAAGCCTTATGACGATCCGTCCTTTTTTCCTTTGTGGGAAACCGCTCAAGAGCTAAAGATGCCTATCTTATTCCACACGGGGATCATAACTTTATTGAGAAAAGCTCCAAAAGCAGGAGTGTCATCGTGGAACATGCATCCAATGAGACTTGAACCAATTTCCAATGCGTTTCCAAAATTAAAAATTATAATTGCTCATCTTGGAGTCCATTGGAACGATGATGCGGCAGAGTTGATAAGAATGAGACCAAATGTTTACGCCGATCTTACGGGTGACCCTAATGGTTGGCGTCAACGGGCAGATGAAACTGGAATGATAAAATGGTTATGGTGGCCGGGGGCGTTTAAAAAGATTATATTTGGCACGGATGTCATTCATAATAAAATCCCTACCATCTTAGCCCAGGATAAAGCTCGTTTGGAAAAATACAATATTGATCAAGAAACTCAAAAAATGATCTTTTCTGAGAATATTCTAAAACTAATGGGAATGAGGTAAAAATGTCAGATAGAAAGGAAGAAGTACGAAAATTGATGCGATTAACCCCAAAGGAAGTAATTAAACTCGGAGGGCATCGTCTTATCATCAATCCAAATTTAAATGCTTTATACCAACATTTTGCAAATGACATTGCTTCTGAAATCAAGAAAAATAACGAGCATGATCGTCCTACTCGTCTAATCCTGCCTATTGGTCCTGTAGGACAATATCCAATATTAGCAAGCATTATCAACAAGGAAAGAATATCCTTGAAAAACTGTTGGTTTTTTTTTATGGACGAATATTGCGATGAGAATGGCAAGGCACTTGCAGAAGGTCACGTCTTAAGTTTTAAACGGATCGCCCGTGAAAATTTTCTAAAATATTTAGATGAAAACAACGGATTAGCGACCGCTCAAGTAGTTTTTCCTGACGAAAATAATATCACTAGTTTGGCCAAAAATATCGATGATTTAGGGGGTATCGATACCTGTTATGGGGGAATCGGTATCCATGGGCACATAGCTTTTAACGAACCTGAAGTTGGCGTATCCAGAACTGGACCCCGTAGAGTAAGACTTAATAATTATACAATCACGATTAACGCAATTAGGGCAGAAATAGGGGGGGATCTAGAGAACTTTCCTAAGGAAGCTTTTACCCTTGGTATGACGCAGATTCTAGATGCTAAAAGAATTCGACTATATTGTCGTAATGGAACGCCATGCGACTGGGCAAATACAGTTTTACGAATTGCTTTATTAGGACAACCCGGTGACGATTACCCTTGCACTTATATACGGAACCACCCTAACTATAAAATTATTACAGATACAGAAACATTAACTACTCCAAAGAATATTTTATAGAACTTGATTGCTATTTTATTTTTCTAAAACCTACAGATTTGTTTTTATTCGCTTCTTAATTATTTTTAACATGACACTAGAAATAAAAACTACTAAATCCGGGAAATTCAACGAGTATCTTCACCACATTGACCTTAGAGGATTAGGAACAAAAAACATTCTATCTGGATATGCAGCAGAATTTGATGATTGTTGTATATTTTTGGATTGTGGTTCTTCCTTAGACGTAAAGCATCTTTTAAGATACGCTAAAAACAACAAAATTGATCTATCTGCATGTAAATATCTCATAACATCGCATCACCATTTCGACCACAATGGAGGAATGTGGAAACTTTACGAAATTATTAAGAAATATAATCCTGAAGTAAAAATTCTTACTAATAAACATACAAAACAGTTACTAAATGATTACGAAGAGCATTTAGCTAGGGGAAAAAGGAGTTATGGCGATTTAACAGGGATCATGAAACCCATTGAGGAAAACGCCTTTAAAATAATTGAACCTAGTACAAAATTCGTAAATGAACCGAACTCACTAGACGCTATCGATACATTCAGTATTAACGGTTCTAATGTTAAGTTAGGAATTTTAAACACGCCTGGTCATGCTCACGATCATCAAAGTATCGCATTTATTAAGGATGGAAATTTAGACTTTCTATTTTTAGGCGAGGCTGTAGGAATGTGTTATCATTCTAAAAAACTACTAACACTCCCTGTATCAGTCCCAATTCATTTCAGTTATAAAGATTGCATGAATACTCTTGAAAATCTAAAAAAGTTAAGTCCTTTAAAAGCAGGATTTTGTCATTTTGGCGTAGTGAATGGAACAGATAACGTACTTGAAGTTATAATAGAACACGAATCGTTCATGAAAGAATTCCGAGCAAATGTAATTAAATACTACCAAGAAAAGAACGAAACTAGATACATATGTAAGAAGATCACGCCATTTTTTGTTAGAAGGACTGAATTTAGAGAAAATCATCTCCTCATTAAAAACACAGTTCTTTCAACAGTTTATGGAATGATGATGGACTTGGGATATCGAAATGATTAGTCATTTAATTAATAAAAAATGTTTTTAAAGTATAATATATTTAAAATTTCCATCGTCCACGATCCAAGATCGAAGAAATCTATCTTTCTGTCTCGTTTCCCATAAATTCTCGATGTTTTGAATTCCTTCATGAAGACCTCGTAACAGTTCAAGACCTACGGGATATTTTTCGTGGCTGGGATAAATCTCAGTTATTTTCTTAGCTTCAAACAAATTTATCAATTTCAATAGACTCGAAAGAACAATGGGAAATTGTTTTTTTTTAGGTAAAAATACGCTACCGTAATGAGCTAAGTCACCAGGAAAGAGTTCTCCTCGATTTGTAAGTAGGCTGATTGAACCAGGGGAATGACCTGGAGTATGGATTACTTTCACCGATAGATCTCCTAAATCAAAAGTATCCCCGTCTTTTAATGAATTAATTTTGGACGCTGGAGGAAGTAAAAAATTATTGATTTCATAACGCTTAACTATTTCTCTTGGAGAGTCTTTCAAAAGGGATATATTATTTGGCATGGATACCATTTTTGATTCTATTTCGTGAACATGAATCTCATCAAATTCACGATTTCCACAAGCATGGTCCCAATGTGAATGCGTATTAACTACTAATAGTTTTCTTTTACCTATTAATTCGTCAATAATGGATTTGAGAGGAAATAAACCGGCACCTGTATCGATCAACAGGGCAGAATGAGAACCAAGAATTAAAAAGATGTTTGTATAATCAGTATGAAAGCGAGGATCTATATCAGCGAGTTTTTCCCGAATTACGATAAGGTCGTCCTTATGTTTAATTACATCAAACCACTGAGTACTTTCTATCATGAGTATAGTTTAGTTTTTACATAATTAAATTTTTAGTGATTTTTCAATACATCTGATGAAAATTATGATATATCAATTTGACTAAAGATTTATTAATATATTTAACAAAACTAATTATAAATACATTAAATCTAACAAAAATTGAAGTGTGAAATTAATATGAATCAATCAAAAAAAAACACGATAATAACGCTGATTTTCCTATTAATTTTTATAACCGGTACGATATTAATCTTTACAGTTCCTGTAACAGTTAAGAGTACATACGGACTTACTACTCAAACTGAAGATGGTGTTACGATTTCTTTTAACGTGTTTGAACCACAAGAAGAGTATTATAAAGCTGCAAATGGAGATGCTAAAAAAAAGGCAATTCTAATTGGTCATGGGAACAGGGCAAACAAGGAAATGCTGAAAGGATACGCAATTGAATTAGCTGCCGCAGGTTTTGTTGCTGTAGCTTTTGATTTTAGAGGGCACGGACAAAGCTTGGGAGTACTCACTAGAGAAGGGTTAGTTAAAGATGTAAGAGCAATTAGAGATTATCTGAGTTCAAGAGATGACATTGATCAAAAAAATTTAGGATATATAGGATATAGCATGGGAGGAAGTCCAGGTTGGGCCATTATTAAGGAAGATTTAAGTTTCAAGTGTTTCATTGGAATTGGAACGGGATTGCCAAGTCCAACTTATTATCCCGATTATGTAGTGAAAATAGGTTCTGGTCGAAAATTCAACGTATTGATGATTCAAGCTCGATATGACGAAGCAGTTACCGTTGAAAGGCTTAAAGAAGGAATGGCGTTAAGATTAGGGGTGAATACCGGTGATATTGATGTGAATAAGCTTTACGGAAGTTTTCAATCTGGAACAGCCTCCATGATTCACTTGGATGATAATACTAATCATTTATTGCTTTGTTGGGACCAAGATTTTATTAGAGCGGCAAGAAACTGGGTAATAAGCACTTTCCCGAGTGTAAGACAACCTGACGAAAATTTCTATGTGAACATAAGAGGAATTATCTTACTAGTACAATTAGTTGGTGGTATGGGGCTATTTTTCGCGATTGTTGAACCCCTTTCAAACCTGATCTTAAAAAGAAAAAAAGAAGAAGATAAAGATGAAGATAAAGGGGAAGATATCTTTAAAATAGAATTACCTGAAGTTTCAATAACAAATCTATCAATGCGAGCACTCATTTATCTCTTAGTTCTTGGTTTAGTTGGAATTATTATATTCATGCCACTTACTTATATTTTGCCATTATATACAATTGCTACAGTCATAATGCTATTGTTCGGGCAAATGCTTGCATTACTAATTTTAACCTTCCAACTAGGAAAAAAGGCAAATCTATCGTTAAAAGAGAATTTATTAGGCCCATTTAGACAAAGAAACAATCTTCTTAGAGAATTTCTCTTAGGTGTGATTTTAGCAATGATTTTATACTTGATAGTATATATTTCAATTGGTCTGAATTATTTTGCGATCCTACCGTCTTTAAACAAGATTATCTTTGTCCCCATGTATCTCGTTATAGAATTCTTCATCCTTCTGGTGTTTAGCGTGTTTGCCAACGCGACGCTCCAAAATAAGTATGGAGATGGAATGAAAGAACAATTCAAAGCAGGACTAGTAATCTTTGGATTACAAGTAATTTACATGACTTTTTATCTCTTTCTTCTTAGCGTCTTACAGGGTAGTCTTTTTACATTCGGTGTTTTCATGCCCGTTGTCATACCGGTAACTTTACTAGGTAGTTTTGTGTCCGTCATCGCATATAAAAAACGGGAAATATAATCACTGGCACGATCGTCAATGCAGTTTTTATTGTTTTACAAACTTGTACCGTCTCACTACTTTAGGGAACTAAGTTGATATAAATGAAATAGCTAAATTAATTTTTTTTTTTTTTTAAAGTCAAAATAAACATTACAATTTTTTATTTTATTACTTTTTTTTATTAAAACCCATTCTGCTGGTAGTTACAAATTTTAACTAAGAAAAGTAGTCCCTATTGGTGATAGATCTTAAATTCTATTTCGGATTCTGAGAATGCGCTATTTTTCCTATTAAATATCAAATATTTATTCCATAAATTTTAAATAATTTGACGAATTGCTAAGTAGGTAAGCACAGTACTGAAATTATTAAGTATGTATGTGGGTTCAATAAGTCTCAGAAATAGAAAAAAGCTTATGGGTGGGGGGCTGACTTGTCAGGTGAGATTTTATCATTAGTTATTTTTAGGATAAAACACATTCAATGTCCATCCTTCTTTTTGTTAAGAGTTCTTGTAAGTCCTTCACACTATAACTAGTCAATAGCTTTATAGATGTAAAACTAATACAAATTTTAAAGATAATAAAGTTTTAAATTAATAGAAACAAGATCTTTATTATTCTTTAGAAAAAATTACAAAACTTAAGTTATATATAAAACTATTTAATTTATTTTATATTCTAAATTCTTTTTTTTGTTGTGTAACCTCCTCAACATTTATGTATTTTTTTTTTTTTATTTTCATAATAATTCTCAAGCTTGTAGTAATGATCTTTAATTTTCATTAACACATGAGGATAATAGGGAATCTCAAATTTTCTTTCCAGTAAGACGTACACGTTGGCTTGAATCATCGGAAAAACTCCCTTTGTTCGGTTATAATGAAAAGAATTGCGAATTATTCGGTAAACCTCAGGAATGACAGTTTTTTTATCTAGGGGAAAGCTTTCTTTTTGATATCTAATGAGATTCTCAATATTCTTAATTATACTCTGGGATAACCTCTTGTTAATCATTTTGCGATAACTTATAATTATCTTAGAATGCACGTATTCATCCCATTGAATGTCGCTAAAGAACGCCTTGAATTCATTGGGAATTTTAATTGGTTGGGAGGTACAAGTAGGACACCACTTCCCACTTTTTAATAATCCGGGTTTTTCTTCGAATTTATGCCCTCTAATGCATTCTAATTCCAAAATGGGGCGTCCATTCACGAACTTGATCCCCAAGCACTTGAGTGACATTGAGGGTGCTAACTCCCGCATTTCTTTTTCGGTCCATTTTTTACGAGCCATAGTTTTAATCTTGTAATAATTTCCCTAACTTATAATAATTTTAGTATCTTCAATCTAATAAACATTATAAATTAAGAATTTATAATCTTTTTTAGAAAAAATATTATAATTTATCCTTGCTGACATCAAATCCAGCAGCTTGTAGTTCATCCACGAGTTTATATTTCCATATTTCCTCACTTGGATTAAAAGTAATATAGATAATGCCATAAAAATCCGAAGGGTTCTCAAAATCACTATCTGGATAACGAAGCGTTCTGGAAAGGAGCTTAGAGTTAGCTATTCTGATATTAGCAATTATATTACGGGATATCTTGCACAAGGCGAACCAGATTTCGTAAATTGGATGATAAATGAAAGAGATCTAAAGGACTTTAGTGGAGAAGTCATGTGGAAATGTATTGTCGTAGAAAACCGTTCCACGTTTGTAAGAACAGTTCCTCGTTCATGGAGGGTTGATGCGATAAGAACTCAAATGTTCCAATGCATGTAATATAATAATATTATAAAGATATAAAAACATTAGAGTGTGACGATTTAAAGATTTTTCGTTTTTACCACTTCCTAAAGAGAAGTGGATTTCTTTTCCATTTTAAAAAATTCCCTAAAAAACATGAACCCGGAATCAATTTCTTTCTATCTAAAAAACTTCATGAAACAAGAAGTACTAAAGACCATCCCAAAACTTTTTTATAGGATATTCTAAAGAATCTTTTATTTCCTTTTCAAAACCCTCAAACATTCCAATTTCTCCATCCCACTCTTTCGCATTGAAGTCATGATATACTTCAAAGAATTTTTCCATGATAAATTCTAATTCTTTTAAAGCTTTTTTTTCCTTAGTTTTTTTCTCTGAACTAGCGATAAATATTAAATCATTTCTTTTTTTTAGATTAAACCGTTTATTACTTAGTTCAAAATTCGATAACCCTCCTTCAGATAGTTCTTTAGCAAATGAATTTAATGCGCTCATTAATATTCCAAACAATTGATGTTCCATCGTTGGATCGAACACACGATGAAATACAACCGTTCCAGTATCAATAAGAATCCAAATATCTTGTACAACTTTACCCAACTATAATCTCCCTTATTAATTTTTTACATTTGATTTGTCGGTTTTTTTTTACTTTTTAATAAACGGAAAATTAAAACACTTTTTATTATTATTAAAAATCTAGTTTAAAAAATTTTTACTTTTTGATTATTTTAAATATTTTTGATGAATCAGAACTAACACAAATTTTATATACTTGTAGAATGAAAATCTAAATGAACGAATTAAAAAAATTAAAAATTAATAAATTGATGAAAATGTCGAATGAAAAACCTAAAAAGCCAAGGCTCAAGGGATTTGCCAAGTTCGCAGGTACTATTATCGATTCCGTTAAAGGCACGCAAGAATTTAAAGATATCATCTTGGGAATAAAGACTCGTGTTCTCTTAAGTAATGCAGAAGATAAATGGGCCGCTTTAATCTCTATCGTCAACGATACGATAACGGTTGAGGGGATAAAAAAGGATCCCAAGTTTAATATAAAAAAAATGGGGAAAAGATTGAGCGCATGGGCTTGGTGGGAGTTCCCTAATTTAGAGTACATGATGAGCGCAAGTACCTGGAGCGCAGCAAAATGGATTAAAAAAATGGCGGGAAACCAAACAAGAGGCGCATCACAAATAGCACGTATAGGTCAAATTTTAAGACTCGCTAGATCTTCTGAAAAGACGGAATAAAAAAAGTCATTTTAAT
>JAUXAJ010000283.1 GCA_030620005.1 Promethearchaeota archaeon
TATCTTGAATGATGGCAATATTAAACTTTAACCGTACCACATTCAACTATCAATTTAAAACAAAGAATTAAAAACTACACGCAAATCTTTTCTTCAAAATTATTTGTTAAAGTATTGCTTGAATCTGAAATGCTGACATTCAAGGATGGGAAGTATCGTCTAAAAAAAAAATTAAAAAAAAAATTAGACTTGAGTCGTTATTTTTAGTATCATTTCTGCCACGCGATTGTTATATTCCTCGACATCCGCAAACCCTTCCACGGTTTCACCACAAGTTATAAAGAATTCGGTGATGGTAATCTTTCTCAACTTAAAAAATTCTTCAATTTGAGATTTGATCTCTTCTATTTTTTTAGCCTTGTCTCCTTTTCCTAAATCAAACTTGTTAATGCATACATTTATCTTATCCGGGAAAAAACGCACATCGTTAAAAAATTCAAATTGAGGAGCAAGGTCCTGATCAAGAGAAAATATTGCTATGATTTGAGTAGCAATCCTGCTAATCGTGATTATTCCGATTCTTATAACACTGCGTTTTCTATCGCCGCCAGGGGCAAATATGGTATGTGCATTTTGCGAATCGTCTTCTCGAAACACTACTCTATTTGGATGGATGGTTTTGGTCTCTTTTTCGGTTCCTCCTCCTTTAGGAACGGTAGCTTCTCCGCTAAAGTCCGTCTTTACGATCGTGCATTTTATGCCGCCTTTCACATTTTCAATATCGCCTTTATTGAGATATCTCACAAATAATCGCAAGATGGACGTTTTTCCAACACTCACATCGCCTAGTAATCCCACATTTACCATTTTAGACCACCTCCATGCTCAAGAGAGAATTCAGCAAGACTTCATAATCTTCGACTAAGGCTTGTTCAAGATAGGCGTTATTATGGCTGTGTATCAAGCATATGAGTACTTCTTTCAAGTTTTTTGCGCTTTTACTGTAGGCAATGAGATTTTCTGGGGTAGTTTCTTTCGTGAAATCCCTTGCTTTTTCTTCAAACCCAAACTTTTTACGCTCAGGCAAGGAATTGAAGAAGCCAAAGGCAGAATACCCTTGGTATTGGAAGAATACAAAGAATCTCGTTTTTATCGAAGAGATAACCTTGGTCAAGTATACACTCGGATAAATCTCCCCGAGGGTGAGCTCATCATCTTGTCGAATGACATAATAAGGGGATATTGGCGATACCTGCTTACCGTACATTTCTTTGGGAGGCAACGATATAAATGGTAGTTTTTCGGAGATAATTGCCCATAGGTCTGCTCTTTTTTTTGTGAGCAAGATATCCTTGATTTCGTCGTATGCCAAACAAAAATCTGAATGGAGTGCGATCAAAGAACTTAGATATACAGATAAAGAGGCGAAAGTGGCTTCTAATAGCGGTTGTCTATGACTATTATCAGAAGGTTTTACGGCACCTTTCCAGGCCCTTAACGCTGAATAAGCGAACGAATTCACATCAAAAAAACTTCCCGAAAGAAAAATAAAAGAAGGTGAGACTTTTTTTTGAGTCTTTAACAATTCCATGGCTTTATTGACTAATTGCTTCTCTAGTTTATCATTATTAAATTTAGAATGCACTTTTGGGATGGGTAACCAGGTTTTCTTCTTGGTTTTTTTCGCCATTTTTTTTCGTCTTTTTTTTATATTTTCTTATATTTTCTTATATATTATATTTAAAAATAAAATATATTATCTAAATTTATTATTTTGCTAAATCAATACTTTTTTATTAAGTCAACAAGCTTTTTACGATTTTTTTTGTGGTGTTTTCAATAATAGTTGTCTCATTTTTAAGGTAATAAGATCGTAGTCGTTTATTGAAGAAAAATTTGATATTTCTATAGATTCAATAATATCTGAATCTTTATAAAACTGATAATCTACCACTAGATCAGGATTATTCTCCTTAATATTAATTAACGCACCTTTTAAAAAAACTTTAATAAAATCTTCTGAGGTTTCTTTAATTGCGGTTTCAAAAGGATTGATAATTTTTATTTCTATTCTGTTAAAATCCATGAAATTCAAAATGCACAATAAATCATTAGTAGAGTCGTCAAATATTTTTCTTTTAATTTTTGTATCTTTAACCATCTCTTTAGAAATATTTTCGTCGAAATACTGATCTGATAATTCAAACTTATTTAACGATTCTACATAAATCTCGTCTGCGCTCTGAAAAGACTTGTTTGAAATGAGTGAATTCAAATTACTTAATAATATTTTTAATTCAGATATTTCTAACTGTAACTCTTCAAGTTGTTCTTGCTTTTTCTGATAAAGATTTTGAACAGTTGTGAGAATACGAGTTAATTTTTGCATTTCGGTTTTATTACCATCATTATCCATTGTAATGAGCTACCTCACGTATCTTCATGTTTTTTAATAAAGTAATTTTATTAAAAATAAAAACACTAGTGCTAATATTATTTAGTAATTTTTAAATGTTGTAAATACTAAAATTGTATTAATTCAATTTCAATCAAGTTCATTTATATAAATTTACGCAAAAACAAAACTCATTAGGTCATAAGATGCAATCAATGATCATTACTCCAAAACCATCCGATCCAGAAGTTCAAATCTTATCTGAAGAACTAAAGAAAAGAGGGTACGATGTAAGTTACTTCATTCCGGCAACTGTAAAAGTAAAAGTCAATATAAGTCAATTTGAGAAGCAATTCGAAGGTCTTGAGCCAAGAGGGGCACTAGTGAGAGGATTTGGAGCATGTGCTACTCAAAAAATTTTCTTTAGGCTTGATTTACTAAGTGCGATTGAAGAATACGGGGTTAAGTTAATTAACTCGAGAGAGGCTTTAGAAATTGCGAGTGATAAATTTTTAACTTCTGTTTTTTTAGAAAAATACAAAATCCCTACACCAAAAACGATAATATGTGAAGACCCCAACGATGCGTTAGAATCGTTTGAAGAACTTGGAAGCGATGTCGTCTTAAAGCCTTTATTTGGCTCAAGAGGTATTGGTATAACAAGATTGAACGATAAAGGTTTTGCTGAAAACGTGATCTACACGTTAGGCCAATTGAATGAAGTTTTCTATTTACAAGAATATATCGAACACGACAATAGAGACATAAGAATTCTTGTCTTGGGCGATGAGGCTATTGCAGGCATGTATAGAGTCAGTGACAATTGGAAGACAAATATTCACGCTGGCGCTCGTCCTGAACCAATAGAATTAACACCTGAATTAAAAAGTTTGGCAATTAAAACTTCAAAAGCAGTCAAAACTGAAATTGCTGGCGTTGATATAATAGAAAGTGAAACGGGTCTACAAGTTTTAGAAGTTAATTCGATTCCGGGATTCTTGGCCTTACAAAAAGCAACAGATGTTAATTTACCAGAAGAGATTATATCTTACTTTTTGAAAAACGCTGAATTTTAGAGCATGTTCATGTTAAAAATTCCGAAAAAAGAAAAAAAATTTAAAAAAAAAATTTAAAAAAAAATCATTTCCAAGTTATCGTATGAATAAAAGTTGGATGACCTTTTTCTTTATCTTCAATTACTTCTGTTTTAGATCTAATATTTCCTCTAAATCCTGTAACTAAAACTATACCCATCATTATTCCTCGTGAAAAATCACCTGACCATGTAGAATTTTCTTTTATTATAGCCTTTCCATCTTCAGTCTTCATGTCTGCGGGATCGTATTTTCCAATATCTCCCCCTTCATCATCGATGTTGTTATCTGTATAGATTGTGGGTAACATTTGAAAAAGTGGAGCAGGATCTTTAGCCTCTTTAAACGCACCTGTGGTCTTATTTATGGTAGGGAATACATTCTTCCCAATAACTTCTCGAGCACCTGGAGAAAGTTCATTTAGTATTCCTTTTAAAATTTCAGCATCGTAAAATTCTTCGAGTTCTACTTCATCTACTTTAATCGGTAGTTTATCCTTAACTTTTTCAATGATTTCAGGATTATATTCATTAATTAAACCATAACACATTAAGAAAAATTTTCCTTTCATTTTATGCAATATTATCACTTTTTTAAAGTTTCTAAAATTTTAATTATAAAACTCATATTTAAAATTACTAAATCCCAAAAACAAGTATTTAAACTTTCGGATCTTTCGTAAAATCTTTCATGAATTTTTCTAAAGAAGTTAATTTCCATGTATCATGAAGATGGGATTAAGATCATTAAAATGGTATAAGATTCATGTGTAAAGGGAAAAAAAAGAATATATTCATATTAAAGAAATTGTACTAAAAAAAAAGGAGTAAAAAAAAAAGGAGTAGTTAAATATATCCCTTACTCTATTTTATAGATCTTCTATAAGCCCTATTAATGCAGCAATTAGTACTAACAAGCCACCCCATAATCCCGCAAATATTATTAGTAGTATTGCTAAAATCAATAATATTATCCAGTTAAAAGGTAAGGGCTCGTTAGGCTTTAGAGCGCATAAAAATGTTAGAATGACTATGACTAAGCCAATAATAGCATAAACTATCGTATTTAATATTCCTGGCAGCACATCAATCGTTGGAAAAAAACCATATCCTGCCAATGATGCAAACATGGAAATTACACCAACTAAGCCTATTATAGCACCGAGAATGGTCAAGATTTTCATTAATTGTTCGTTTTTATATGTTTTTCTCATATTTTTAACCTCTATCTAACTTAAGATTATAAAGTAATATAAAAAGTAACGCATTCAAGAAATTTAATGTTTTATATGATAATCAACAAACCAATTTTATAGAAACATATCAAAATTTCTTTATTACTAATTACTAATAAGGAATTAATGAAAAAAAAGAAGAAATAATTAAGCTTTGAAACTTTGACAAATTTACCCTTTTGGTTTTCATTATTTTACAAAACCGAGAATTCCCGCAATTAATACGAGTATTCCACCGAGTAAACTTCCAAAAATGATTATTAAGATACCAAGTATTAATAGAAAAATAGCGTTAAATGGTATTTTCTCTGGTTTTACTACGCTTAATATTACTATAATTGCTAAAATTAAAGCTACGATTGCACTGATAATACCTCCTTTAAGAAAATCAAAAGAAGTAAATCCTAATCCAACGAAACTCAATATAGCTTCTATTAAAGCGATTATGCCACCTATAATGGCAAGAAGTTTCATTAATTTATCTTGTTTATATTTAGTCATTTTAACACCTTTTTGTTAAATGTTGGATGATAATGAATATAATCGAGCTTATATTTAAATCTTGAACGTTATAAATTATAAATTAAAAAACAAATTCGTTCCACTATGTTAAGCAGGAACTATAAAATCTGCCCTAATCGAATATACCTTTATATTTTGATAGGTATAGAGAAAAAGCAAAAAATTTCAATTAAATTAATTAGAATTTTTAAGTAAATCTACATTAAATTCTTTTTTTAAAATCTCATAAACCTTATGTAATGGTAAACCAATTACATTTGAGGTAGAACCAATAATCATGTCGACAAATAGGCTAGCTTTGTCTCTAGCGGAATAGCATCCTGCCCTACCCCTCCATTCTCCTGTTTTAACATAATTCCAAATTTCATGGTCCTTTAAATTTAAGAATTTAACAGTAGTACTATCATGATCGACTATAATTTTTGGATTACTTGTTTCCGTAATAGCAACTCCAGTTATTAGATTATGTGCATTTCCCGCTAATTTTCTGAGGATTTGAAAAGCTTGATTTTCATCATTAGCTTTCCCTATTATTTCTCCCTTGAATTCAATGATAGTATCTGCTGCGATAATTATCGATTCTTTTTTGTTTTCCATTAATGTCAGTTTAGCATTTAATGCTTTTGCTCTTGCCAGTTCTTCCACTAATTTAATAGGATTATTAGAAAGTCTTTTTTTGAATGGAGCCTCATTTACTTTTGAAATTAAAATAGAAAATGGAACTCGGGCTTCCCTAAGAATTCTTCCCCGATCGAGCGATTTAGAAGCCAAAACGATTTTTTTCATGAGACACCATAATTTCTTAAGAATATCAAAAATTAATCAATTAACACATATATTTCTTTGTTATTAATATGTATTGATTATGTTAAATAAATTAATAATAATAGAAGATTTTATCGAATATCAATTAAGTTAGAGACGGTTTTTAAATACATTATCCGCCAAAATAAATATATAGAAAGGAAATATCATCGCCGTCTTTTAAAACAGTATTTACAAAATTTTCGTCGCGATATGCTCTTCCGTTTATGATTAATGAAAGAAATGAGCTAAAATTTTCCTTATTTTTTTTATCCCATAAAAGATCGTTAAATTTTTCGCCGTATTTATCGTAAAGAAATTCAAATAACTCGTTTAAAGTTAATTCTTTATCAAAATTCATATGAGTGTTGATGATCTTAGTCACTTCATTAAAAGGACTCGAAAAATGAAATTTAAGCGTTATCATTAAAAGACCTATTTAGTTTTGTAACGTGCTAATTCATCTTATATTAATTCAAAAATAAAATTTTTCTGTTTATTTTTCATGAAATAAAACGATTAAATGTTAAGTTTTTTGTATGGGTTAAAAAATAAAAAATTTTTCTTTTCAAGGTATCACGAGCATATCACACCATAATATTATCGCGATAATACTCGATTTTAAATATGAACTTCGAGAAGGTCGTGAGAACTATT
>JAUXAJ010000051.1 GCA_030620005.1 Promethearchaeota archaeon
GTAACCCATATCCTACGATCATATTAAATCCCCCACCAATCCCCGAAATGGTGTAAATTATATAAATCATCGTTAAATTGCTTGGATCTACTAGAAGAATAAAAAATAAAGTTATATTACTAATAAATGAACCTATAACTATTGTATATTTTTTTCCATATTTATTGAGGATAGGTTTTCCTAAAATAAAACCTATTAACATCCCGATAACAAGCAGAATTACAAAAATAACAATCAATTCTGGTATCTTAACAACATATGTCATGAAATAGATTGCTGCTGCAACACTTGCTCCACTACTTATTGAATTAATTAGACTTGAGGAAAAGTGAGTAGAAACTGGTTTAGCGCTAAGAATCTTGAAGAGCTCTTTTACGTTATATTTTTCTTTTTTAATCGGCTCGATCCTTTCCCTGACACCTAAAGTTCCGATGGTTGAAACTAAAAAGACAAATGCTGAAGTCGAAACAATTAAAACAATATACCCTATTAGTGGAGTCGGAAAACTTGACACGACTGGTATAGTTATACCATAAAAAAGAATTGAACCTAAGGTGTATCCCAAGCTCTTAATTAAGGAAAGAGAATCACGATCCTTACCCGTTTCAGACATCACGGGAATCATAGAATTTAAGGGAATGTCCATCAAATCAAACGTGATTCCTAGAAGACTATATGATATGAAAACTATTAGAAGTTTACCACTAGGAGCTAGAGCCGGTCCTAACCAAAGAATGATATAATTTATAGCGCAAATCATGCTCCCTAACACAATATAAGGTCTGAATCTGCCCCATTTTGTTTTTGGAAGGTGATCAATGATATATCCCAATAATGGGTCATTGAATGCGTCTATTATTCTCGTGATCAAAAAGATGATCGCGATTGCAACAGGATCAAGGCCTACTACATCGGTGTAGAATATCAAGAGAAAGCCACTAATCAATGTCATTATTGGAATGTTACCGAAGTTAACTACGAAGAATGAAGCCTTTTCCTTTCGTTTAAGGATTGTCCCGGTTTTTGAAATTTGCATATCATCCATAAAATTATCCCCTTGTTTTTAAAATTGTTAATTTATTCACTTAAATTGTTTTTTAATTTGATTTTCATCTGAATTTAACAAAATGTAAAATAATTTAATAATATTTAACATTTAAACTTAATTCTTAATTCTTAATCCTTATAATTATAACAAGATATTTCAAGAGCGGCGGTATCATTAAGATCTCACCCTACTGAAAAGGCTTTATCCCCAGCTCCAGTAAAAATAGCAGCGAGAGCATCATCATCATCATCACGGAAAGCGTTCCAAGCCTCTTGCAATTCTAAATTTGTTCCATTATTTATGCAATTACGAACCAGAATATGTGGGTAAATTCACTGAAGATGAGTTAAAAATATGGGCTAAAGAAAATATGACCTATTGGAAAGTCCCCGCAATCATTGAAACTTTTTTACTAAAAATAGTTAAAGATTTATATAGCACTATTATCTTGAATGATGGCAATATTAAACTTTACGATCGAAATCAAAATATCTTTGCTATAAAAGATATTTATCTTTTAAATAAATATAAAAGATACAAAACCTAGAAACGAATTAATTTGAACTAATTAAATTTAAAAATTTCTCAAAATATTGGTGTGTTTAATGGATATTGGAGAGGCTATTTACAAGAGGAGAACCATTCGTAGATTTAAGCAAGACCCTATTTCAATCGTTATATTAAAAAAATTAGTTGATTTCGCTCGAGTTGCTCCAATGGCGAGTAATGTTCAAAGTATTGATTTTATAATTGTTTCAAAACCAGAAATAAGAGAAAAATTATTTCCATTGGTAAATTGGGCCGCTTCTCTTCCAAGAACCAGGAGAATCCCTGAAGATGGACGCCGTCCCACTGCCTACATCATAGTTCTCGTCAATATTCAAACAAAAAAGTTCGCCGATTTTGATGTGGGTGCTGCTGTAGAAAACATCTTGCTTGGAGCTGTAAATTTAGGGTTGGGAAGTTGTTGGATGGGAGCAATCGATAGGAATAAAATCAGAGATCTTTTTGAAATCCCTGAACATTATGATATAAAACAAGTCATAAGCTTGGGAAAGCCTGACGAAAAGTCTGTTGTTGAACCTTACATTGACTCATTTAAATATTGGAAAGATGATCAACAAGTAATGCATATTCCAAAAAGAAATTTGGATGATATAATCTTAAAAATTTGTTAGATAAATTTTATATTAATCCTATTTAGTTTTTCAGCAATTTAATTGATTGAACTTCAATTCTCAACAAACTATCAATAAAGAAATTTGATAAAAATAAAGATGGGATAAATAAATTAAAAAAAAAATGAATAAATAATGCTTTTATCATTTTTCTGAAAGTTGACAAATTTTATATTTTTAAAGATTATTTCTTATCTATACTAATATTTTTTAAGAGATTAAAAAAATGGCTCGTAAAAAAACTATTCCTTCAAATAATTTCTGCGTGTTATGTGGCCGACACACTAACGAAAAAAAAAGGTTTGGTGAGAATTGGGATAATTTTTTTTTTGCTTGTAATTATTGTCAAAAAGTATGGTGCGTAAATTGTTTCGGCCAATTAATTGGAAAAGGACCACGAAAATCTTTCAAATTGGGGAAAAAAGGTCAAATAAATTGTCTTGATTGTAATAATTTCATACCAATGATACGATTGCCGGAGAATCTTCCTTTTGTTCAAAAAAGAGGACAAGCACAAAAAGCTGGAGAAAAGAAACAAGAACTTGGAGGCATGAAAACATGCACCATGTGTGGTCAAAAATTAAAGCAAGGATCAAATTTCTGCGATTATTGTGGAGAAAAGCAATAATTTTTGGCTTGTTTAATCGAATGTATAAGACTAAATTTTTCCAGAGATTTTTTTATACTTTTGTTTTAAATTTTTTATCATGATAGCTCAAGAAAAGAAACAAAAAATACTTTTAAGATTGAATAGTGAAAACATAAGATAATTACAAGGAAATAAAAACTTGGTTAAAAGTAATAATAAAGTAAAATATTCTTTTAAATGCGTCAAGTGTGGAAATTGTTGTCGTTCCGGGTTTGAAATTCGGATACACGAAGAAGATATTAATGCTTGGACTAAAAATAGAAAAGAAGAATTCTTACAACATTTAAAAATTGATCTTAAATCCATTTCTATAGATGGAATGGCGGGATATCATTTTGAATACGACGAAGGAGAAGAATCTGCCGTAGACCGGATTAAAAATCATTACAACGGAAAAGAACAAGAAGAAAAACTAGAAGATTTAAAAAATTTCATTCTAAAAAATCATCATTATTTAGGACAGGAGTTTCTTCCCTTACCGATTTACTCTTTTATTACTGAAACAGGTTTAAAACCAATTTTTACCCCTAAAAGTTTTCAAATCATGTTGGAAGCATTAAATCGAGGAATAGTATACTTAATAAAACTTGAATCTTATGAGCGTTGCCCATTTTTAGAAGAAAAATCGTGCATGATTCATGAAATTAAACCTCGAGAGTGTAAAAACTTTCCTTACGACAAGGAGGGTAATTTAAAAGTTCATGATCACGTTTTAAAGATTTGTAACGGATTTAAAAAAGTTACTGATTAATTAAAACCACATCATGAATATGCGGACAAGTAAATAAGCAATATAAATGATTACAATTCTTTTAGAAATAGCTGTTATCACGTCTTATTTTACGTGTATTTAATTATGAAAATATTAATTAAACCGAAATGCATATTGTTATTTAAAAGATATTAAATATATTAAATGAGTGAAAATTATTGAAGTTAACACCTTGGAGGGGATGTAATGCAATTAGAGCAAAGTTCACTGCTTAATTATAAAGAACGCACTTTAAGAATGAAAGAAAAGGTGGTCAAGCAGCCACACGAAATGTGTATTGAAAGAGCCCAGTTAATTACTGAATCTTATAAAAGAACCAAGGGAAATCCTCCTACAATTCGCCTTGCCAAGGCGATGGAAAATTTATTAACAAACATGACGATAAAAATATGGGATGACGAATATATCGTTGGTAATCGCTGTTCAAAATTTGTAGGAACCCCACTCTATCCTGAAGTCAGAGTAGATACGATTGAGCAGGATTTAGATCTCTACAATAATCGTCCAATTCAAAGATTTTTACTGTCTGAGGAAGATAAACGGGTTTTAAGGGAGGAAATAATACCGTATTGGAAGAACGAAGATGAAACTGTTAAAGCTCGATTTAATTCGTATTTAAGTCCTGAATTGACTGAATTAATGCTCCAATTAACGTATATTGTGGATACGGATATCACGAATGGGGTGGGTCATTTCTTTCCAGGACACGAGAACGTCTTAAAAAGTGGATATGATGGGTTAATTCGAAAGGCGGAAGAAAAATTAAAGGAATTTCCTAATGACATTGAAAAAAAGAACTTTCTAGATTCTGTCATAATAGTGTTAAATGGAGCAAAAAATTATGTTCAGAGATATTCAAATTTAGCTAAAGAAATGGCTGAAAATGAAGAAAATTCAGAGAGACAAAAGGAGCTTTTAGAAATTTCTGAAACGTGCTACGCAATCTCTGGCAGTCCTCCTAAATCTTTTAAAGAAGCGCTTCAATTAATTTTTTTTACTCACGTGATATGTGGGCTTGAAGACGGAGGTTTTGCAATAAGCATTGGGCGCCTAGATCAGGTATTATATCCATATTACCTTGAGGATATAAATCAAGGAAAGATTTTGGTTGAAGAAGTCCAATTTTTAATTGAGTGTTATTACGTCAAACTTAGTACTTTGTGGAATTATATCCTCAATAAAGGTATAATTGCTGCGGAGGGACCTCCAATTGCAGAGAACATGACAATAGGAGGCGTTGATCGAGATGGAAACGATGTTACGAACGATTTATCCTATTTACTTTTGGAAGCATACGATCGCCTTAAAACAGTTCAACCCTCCTTTTCAGTTAGAGTTAACGAAAAAACTCCTGAAGACTTGCTCGTTAAAACAGGTGAAGCTATAAAGTCAGGTGCGAGTATTGCACTGTTTAACGACCACGTGATGATACCTGGTCTTAATCGTCTTGGGTATTCGTTAGAGGACGCTAGAGAGTATGCACCCATTGGTTGTGTTGAGCCCGTGCATCCTTTCAAATCTTTTGGATGCACGAATGCAACGCAAATGAATGTTGTAAAATACTTGGAGTTGACCTTAAATAACGGAACTGATATGTTTACTAGAACGAAATATGGACTAGAAAATTCAAAAAAGATTGAATCGTTTGAAGATCTCTTAAACGAATTCGCAAAACAATTAAAATTTTTTCTTGATAACATGGTAGAAACGATGATGGCTCTTGAAAAAGCCATAGCTGAACTAAATCCTCAACCGTTTTTATCTGCAACAACCAACGATTGCATTGAGCGAGGACTTGACATAACAAGTGGAGGGGCGATTTATGACTTTACAACGACTCAAATGATAGGATTAGCCACGGTTGCTGACAGTTTAGCTGTAATAAAAAAAATTGTTTTTGAAGATAAAATGCTACCTTACGAAGATTTAGTAAAAATGCTTTCTAAAAATTATAGGGGAACATATCAGGGAAAAAAAGGAGCCGAATGGAGAGAAATTTTTATTAATAAAGTTCCAAAATTTGGAAATGACGACGATTATGTCGATTCAATTGCCAGCGATGTGGCAAAACTATTTTGCGAACAAATTTTAAAACACTCCAATTATCGCGGGGGAAAATACAATCCTGGAATTTATTCTACCGTGTTTCATCTTGCGTTTGGGGTGTTTACTGCTGCTTCGGCTGATGGGAGGAAATCAAGAGATGCGCTATCAAACGGAGTCGGTCCTTCTCACGGAGCAGACAAGAATGGTCCTACAGCAATTTTAAATTCTGTCATGAAGTTAGAAAACGAATTGCAAACTAATGGAAATTCTGTCATCCTAGCATTTCATCCGAATACAATAAAGCTAGATATTTTTCCCTCTCTCATTCGTTCATTTTTCCAGCCAAATGGAGGATTTCACGTGCAATTTAATATCGTGGGAAAAGATATACTATGTGATGCTCAAAAAAATCCCGATAATTATCGCGGTTTAGTTGTAAGAATTGCGGGGTATTCAGTATACTTCACCGAATTGTCCAAAAACGCTCAAGAAGATATAATTGCTCGAACAGAGTATTAACTCCTTCGCTTTTTTTCATTGTTTTTTTCAAATAAACAAGTTTTAAATGTTATCATTAAAAGAAGAAAGATTCTGTAAAGATTGAAATAATCAATTCTTTTCTAAATAAAGAGAATAAATTCTTTTTTCATTGAACACGGCTTAAAAAAGGTTCGGGAATCTCGGTCGGGCTTACACCTTCTCCAAAAGCGTGTCCTTCCGTTGTTCCGATGGTAGTGGCTTTATTAGTATTAATGATCGTTTTGTTTCTCTTTTCCTTTAAAATTCTCATTACTTCGACCTTAAGATCAATGGAAGCGTTCTCAGTTCAATCATGAGTCGTTCCCCAAGAAGATTGAAAAAAAAAGTTTAGAAATGATATTGAGAAATTCACGATGGGAAAATTAATCGCTCGATTAAAAAATAAAAAAACGATACGCTCCCTATATATAATAACATTACTATAAACGCAGTTGGAATTTTCATCCAATGGCTCTTTTCCTTAACCCTTTCATAAAGGTAATACATTGATAAACCAAGGATGATCTCGGGAATTATTATATATACTGCCAAATGATCAACCATTACTTTTACATTCTGAGCATTCCACGATCCTAAACTCCACATTGTTAATTCTGACATTCCAAACACCAATAATGACATTAGGGCTACTATAATATAAGCAATTGATCGCGTCTTGCGTTCTTGGAAGCGTTGACCAATAAACAATATCATGAAGATCGGAATAGCCCATAATCCTGCCATGTAACCTGACACGGGTCCAATTTTGAACAAACCATCTTCAGGAAAAGCTAAAGTCTCAAGTTGTACTGCTAAATACCAATCTGGAAACACCTGAAATAAGCTGAGAATGAACGCAAATAACCAGAGATTTACCCATTCCTCGTGCTTACGCCATATTCCAACTAATGCAATCGTTACATTATAAATGATAACAAGCATGAATAATTTGATTCCTATAACATTGTCAATTGGTATTATCAAAACAATTAAACAAATTATTATGAATAAATAGTGAATGAGTAACGCATCCCTTTCCATCT
Organism: Promethearchaeota archaeon; assembly: GCA_030620005.1. The sequence continues at coordinate 7,256 of JAUXAJ010000051.1, forward strand.
TAGTTAATGATTCTAGCACCATGATCTTTCCATGTTCATTATTAATTTGTGAATGATTTCGAAAATTTTCTTAAACCTATAAATCTAATTGTTATATCGTATCCTTGATTTTTTTTGGAAATTTTCTTTTTTATTTTTCATGATTTTTTAATGGTAATAGTAGAAGTCGGATTAGTAGCATACTTTTCAAGAGCAGATTCATCTAGCTCGACGCCCCATCCTGGACCATCTGGAACCTTTGCTGTTCCATTACTATAATCTATGGGGTCTACAATGAGGTCGTCTTCCATCATTTCTTGGCCAAACAATTCGGTAGCGTGTCCTAACGAATTATGTTTCGCAGCTGCAAAATGAATGTGCATGGCTGAAGCGATCCCTAATGGCTGATTGTGGAGAACCGTTCCTAAACCATGGAGTTCAGCGTAATTTAAAGCCTTTAAAGCTTGAGTCACCCCCCCGGGACGTTCGGAATTTATTCCAAGGACACCCACAGCACCTAATTCGACTAGTGTAATGAAATCTTGAAGCGAGAAAAATCCTTCGTGCGATAATAATGGTGTATCTACTCGTTTCTGCACGTAAGCCATGCCCATGTAATCGTCTTTTCTCACAAGCTGTTCTGCGTAATCGATAGCATGAGGCTCAATAGCTTTAATCGCTCTGACAGCTTCAGGAGGACTGTAAGCTTGATTGTAATCCACGCGCAGCCTGACTTTATTGCCAAAAGTATCTCGAAACATCTTACATAATGCAACGTCTTCTTCGATGCTATTTCCAAGCTTGTATCTAAAGGTCTTGAATCCCTTTTTGTAAAAACTTCTCGTAAAGCCTTTCATTAAAATGGGTTCGGCAAGTGGGATTAACGCCGCAAGGGGTATTTCGTCCACGGTTTTACCTCCCATGAAGTCGCACGCAGGTCTTCCCGTAATTTTACCCATCAAATCGTAACAAGTCATGTCTAAAAGTCCCTTTGCTACTTCGCTATGGGCAATGTTATTATCCATCCTGAACCGCATTTTTTCGACTTTAAAGGGACTTTCGCCTAAAACATATCCAGCCAATCCGTGCTGAATTGCGTCTATTATCTGATTTGGCGATACGCCCGATTCAGGTAACCAAACAAAAACTTCACCTATTCCTATATTACCTTCGTTCGTCTTGAGTCGACATATCACGAAGTCACCACCGAGCCATTCTTCCTCTGCGGGAATTGCCATGCCTAAGCCTATACTGGATTTCATAGTCTCTCTTAAAGCTTTTTTAAATGGCACGTATAAGGGGGTTAACTCTATATCTACAATTTTTTCCAAGAGATTATACCAACTACTTTTTTTATTTTATAATATAATATTCGCAAATGAAATAATAATTATTCCAAAGTGTGAAGCAAATAATTTGGCTTTATTAACAATTTTAATTGTTAACTTTAAAAACTCATGATATCAAAACTTTTCTTTAATCTGTATTTAATTTTTAAGTATCCAAAAGTATAAAGCATGCAAAAAAAAAAAAATAGTAATCCAATTTCACTAATAAAATTTTTATGAGAGAAGGAAAGGAAAATGACAGATAGAGGCTCTATTATTGAAGAAGTAGGAGAAATCCCAATAAAATATGTACGACATCAATTTGACGGGGTTAGATTCCTCTGGAAAACTCCTGAAACTCGGTTTTTGTTAAAATTAATAATAACTTTATTTAGTTCCATGATTATTTTCTATGCCATATTATATTTCCTCCTAACATTTTTAAGTCATATTACTATAGTATTGATAATTGCGGTGTATAGTCCATATCTTTTCTTGGCTTTTTTTATTTATGTCATGATGGAACTAGTGTTTTTCTTTAAGATGGCGAGAAAGAACGTATTATATCCTGAGAAAAACAAACTTTTATCCATGAAGTATTGGCCTTCTACTAAAAAGCGTAAATCAGTAATTTCCCACTTATTTTCGTTAATAGTGAGCATTTCTTTAGGTTTTACAATGATAATATTAGATTTTTATTTTTTCGAGTTGTTGATAGCAACCATCATTTTGTTTAGTTTTTATCCAATTGTTCTTGGTGTGATGTTCATCATGGCTATTGTTACAATTAAAGGATCGATGGAATCATTTGAAAGTAGGTATTCAGAAAGAATTCATGAAAAGTCTCTATATTATTTCGTTTTTTTCCCCATTCCCTGGATAATACTCATGGTAATCTTCTTTTTTTCCCCTAGAGGTACAACGGATTTTTTCATTACTTTCACGAATTTTTACTTTTTATTCATTTATTTGTTTATAGGAATTATAGGTTTGGTCGCCATACCTAAAAAAAAATGGAGATCTAGTTATACTATAAGTCAGGTTTCAGCAACTTATACATTTTTATTTGCCATGTTAACTCCATTTTTTATAGGGTATGTAATTCAAATTTTAGGTTCATTTATTTCGTTTCTCGCTCTGGGTTTCTTTTTTATTCAAGGGACATTAGATGAGAAGGGAGATGATTTACGGAAATACTACATGGCATGGGATAAAAAATTAAAAAAATTCTTCTGGACATAGTATTAATCCCACCATAAAGTTAGAGAATTTTTTAGCTATGAGGGAAACCATAGAAAAATATGGTAGATATCCCATTAAAATTGAATAATTTATAGTTTTGTAAGGGAAAAAAGAATTAGAACAAGTCCAGAAGTGAATTACAAGAAATTACAAGAACTTGGTTTATAAAGTAATTTGTATAGGTATTCTTTTTTTTATAATTTTATTTTTAGTTGTTATTTCTCTTTTCATATATTGTTATCAGTATACACAAATAGTATTGCAACTTGAAGCATGAATACTGCAATCAAATATGTGCCACCAATCCATAGTGCTCCTGCGTAAATTGGTGTATAAAACGTACTAATCGCCATGAACGCATCCGTAATTACGAAAAAAGTTCCACCTCCACAGAGCATTAACCTGAATTTTAAAGATCTTGTCTTATAACCGAGTCCAAAATATGTAATTAAGGCCATTATGGCTAATAGTATGATATAAGGAACAACGAGTAAAGTTGTAATATCTTCTGGAGAATATATTGTAGTGACATATAATATTATGATGATTATAGTCATTATTATAATAGAACTAAGGTTTAACACTCTTGTTTCCTTACTGAAAAGTGTTTTTAAGCCAAGATGAATTATTCCTGAAAAGGCTAAAATATAAAGAATTTGAGCAACGAGAAAAATAAGCATTCCAAAAATAAAATCAATGGTCATCGTGTAATCCGCTAAACTACAAATTATCATTGCAATAGGCATTAAGTTAAGATATCTTATAGGTTTCAAAATTTTTACAGATGATTTTTTATTCGATCCATGAATATCAGTTTCATTAATTACTGACATAAATTTTTGGGAATCAATAATAAACATCCTTATTGTTATCGCTGCAAGTGAGATTAAAATTGATGATGAGATATATAATAAAAAAATTGCTTCTGATGTGAAAGTAAAAATGATTATTCGGCTAATTTCTAAAATTAAAACGGTAATTGCTATTATACATGTTAATAATAAAGATTTTCTCTTCATTTAAATCAATTCTTCAGTTTTAACTTATTTTTTAAGTTAAGTCAATGTTACTATTCAATTTTAGGATTTATATATTTTATCTTGAAAATATTTAAATGAACTTATTATGATTTTTTAAAAGCAACGAACACCCGAAACACTTAAAAATAGATTTTTCATTCTTTTGGAATTAATAAAACAAAATTAGCCCCCTTGGTATGATCTTCTTTTACTCTATCTTCAACCCAGAGTTGTCCATTGTAGCTATCGATAATTCTTCTTACGAGATATAGTCCAAGCCCTATTCCTCTAACATTCTTGCTTTGTCCTTTTTGAAATATAGCATTTTTTCTTTCATCTTCTATGCCCATTCCATTGTCTAAGAATTCAATTTTAAGATAGGTTTTCTCTTCTTTTTGTACATCTGAAAATCTGATGATTATCTCAATATCTATACTTTTATTGTGATTTATTGCGTTTGTCAAGATATTCTTAAAAACATCTTCTAGCCAATTATTTGCAATAACATGCTCTTTTTTAGTGGATGACTTGATTTCTATATTTATATGTTTACCTTTAAATGCTCTTGGAATATACTCTTGTACTTGATCTAATATCTCAAAAACCTCAATTTTTTTGAGAGAAAGTTTTGTATCTTCGATTTCAGATAATTTACGAATATTCGAAATTAAATTCGATCCTCTGATGCTTTGTTCTTGAATTATTTCAATAATTTCGATTGTCTTGCTCCATCTGTTAAGATCGTTTTGATAAATGGAATAAAGCTGTAAGGAAGATAAAATATTGCTTATTATATTGTTGAAATCGTGAGTAAATAAATCTTTATAAAAGTTAGCTCTTTCATAGGCGTTCCGAAGTGCTTCTTCTGCTCTCTCTCTCTCAGTTACATCACGAATTATGCATTGTATTAGATTGATTCCTCCCATTTGAATTTCATTAGCATTAATTTCTACAGGGACGCTTTTTCCAGCAGCATTTTTAATTCTTATCAAGATTGGAGAGCTGTTTTCCAATTGTATTTGCTTCAAGATTTTTTCCATGAAACTCTCGTTTTCTTCCAAGACTAGAGATTGAATATAGTGCAAGCCGATTATTTCTTCAGCAGGAAGAAGGAATAAATTTTCTGCTTGTTTATTGGCATCAATGACAATTCCTGAATTGTAATCAATAATGATGATTGCATCTCTCGCCGCTTTAAATAACGCTTGAAAACGGAGTTCGGCGATTCTAACTGCTTCTATTGCCGGTATGAAAGATTCATAAAAAGTATAAAACATGGTCCTAATCTCATTTAATTTATTTTGATCGCCAACGAACGTGCTTGAATCAAGATAAAATGCCTTATAAGCGTCTTTTATTTTCTTAATTTCTCTTTCAAACCGTTCCAAAAATTCTCGTGTAATATCAATGTTAATATCCCCTTCGTTTTCTGATATTAGAAAAGAAATGAGTAGAATATCACGGCTCCCCCTGGCGTATGAACTTGGGATTTCAAAAAGATTGTTGGCGCTTTTAAATCCTCCCGAAATATGTACAAAAAATCCTTCATCGCGTAAGTCCATTAATGAAAGAATTTCGTCAAAACTATCATTTTGAGAGGATTCTGGGGCTTGAAACAATATTTTAGGTCCAATCATGGAATGGAAATAACTTAAAATTAGAAACTTCATGTGATTAAACCAAGAAAAATTTTATAATATGTGAATCATAAAATCAGAATGTGATTCACATTTATATATTTTTTTAAAAGAGTAATGGAACTTAAGTTTATAACTTATTATATATTAATTTCGAATACTCGGATTTGAAATTTTAGCGAATTTAATTTGTTTTGGATGGAATTCACGCTTCTGGAATTAAAAGAATAAAATTACTTCCCTTGGAGTGATCTCCTTTCACTCTATCCTCGACCCAAATGATTCCATTATAACTATCGATTATTCTTTTTACGAGCGATAATCCTAAACCCCTGCCTTGAATTTTAGTTTCTATATCTCGTTCTCGTAAAAAAACTTTTACTTTCCTTTCGTCAGGAATGCCGACGCCATTATCAATGAACTCTATCTTCACATGACTTAAATTCTCTTTAATTTCTTTTGATACTTTTATTAACACGTGTGCAATTGGAGTTCTATTAAATTTAGCCGCATTAACTAGAATGTTCTCAAAAGCAACTAATAAAAGTTCGTTAGCCATGACGTGAAATTCTTTAATTCTATTTTCCACTTTTACATCTACTATTCTTTCATAAAAATTTTTGGTAATGAATTCTATGGCATTCTTCATGACATCACAAATTTCAACTTTTTCTAACCATTTATTCCTTTCTTCGACTTGCGACAGTTTTTGGACTGTAGAGATAAAGTCTTGGCCTTTTTTGATTTGTTCCTTTAGGTTCTCAAAAATTTCTTTTTTATTGCCCTTTATTTGGGGGCTTTCTTTTATTAACGCAAGCAATTCAGCTGTAGAATTTATGTTGTGAAGAATATTATTCATGTCGTGAGTAAATAATTCTTTGTAGAAATTAGCTTGATTAAAAGCACGCCTATACTTTTTTTCAGAATTAATTAAACTCAATTCAGCTTTTTTCCTATCTGATATGTCTCTAAAAATTGTTTGGATAAAATGTTGATCTCCTATTTTAATTTCGCTGGCATTTAATTCAACTGGAATACTTTGCCCATCTAAATATTTAACTCTTGTTTCAATTGGCTGAGTGTCTTCTTTATTAATCATCTCGATTATTTGATTCTTAATGTCTTCATATTCTTCTGTAAAATAAAGTTCAGAAACGGGCAATCCTAAGATTTCCTTTCTAACTTTTGTAAGAATTTTTTTAGCTTGACGATTCGCGTCTACAATGACACCCGATTTACGATCGATAATAAGAATCGCATCTCGAGCGGATTTAAACAACATTTGATAGCGTAGTTCAGCTTCTTTTAACGCAGTTATGGCTGGTTTCAGCGATTTAAAAAAATTATGAAACAAATTCGAAATTTCCTTAAATTTAGATGGATCACCTTCAAATTTAGCAGAATTCACATAAAATGCTTTATATGCTTCATCAATTTTGTTTATTTCGTCTACAAATGTTTCTAACAGTTCTCGTGCTAGCGTGCGGTTTATTTCACTATTAACATCAGTGATTATGGAGATTAAGAGCGATTCTTGATTTCCTCGCGCGTATTTACTAGGTATGCTAAATATTAAATTTGCACTCTTGATATTACCAGAGATTTGAATGAAGAAAAATTCTTTATCGTAAACGTCCATTAATGTAGGAATTTTATTTAGCTCTTCGTCTTGATATGATTCTGGAGCTTGTATAAAAGCAATTGGACCGATTAAGGTGTCAAAATAACTCAAAAGCAGAACAAATCTCATATCTGGTTGCGACACTTCATTTCCTTTTTATTTGTTATTATAAATGAATATTTTATAATCTGAATTATATTTTTTCCCAATTTTTTAAAGAAATTTGAGAAATCCTCTCATAATGCCGAATATTTCTTGTAAACAAGGTTTCATTTCGATTAATTACAATACATGCAATTAATTCATCAAAATCACCTATAGCTTCTCCTTTCTTTCTTAATTCTGCTGAAATTTGAGCATAAGTCTTAATATCTTCTATTTCAAAAAATAAAATATCAATATTTTTCAAAAATTTTTCAATTTGTCTTATATTTTCATCTACTTTTGAAGATAAAAATGCCCCTTTATACAATTCTCCAATATTAATGATTGTAGTTTTTATTTCCGCATTACTTTGTTTTAAATTATTAATCACTTCAATTGCTTTTGGTAATTTACGAAAATAGCTAATAATTAAATCAGTATCTAAAATGGGCATAAAAAATTCTCCAAATTTTTTTTAAAATTCGATATCTCTACTACTTTTGCTTTTTAATCGATCCTCATAAAGTTTTTTTTCTATATTCTCCCATTCTTCAGAATCCTCTTCAAAAATGCCCGCAAACTCTTCTATAGAATTTAGTTTTTCATTTTTACTTATTAAACGGCGAATTACATCTGAAAATGTTTCATTTTCGTGTTTCATTTTAATTAATTTTTTAAAAACATCTTCAGAAATATCTATTGTTTCATATGTCATGATACAATCTGAATATATAATTCTCAATATTTAACTATTGTTATGAAATAATTCTCCACTATTAGGTATAAAATATTTCGATTTTAAACCGTCGCAAAAAGTCTGGACAAATGTCCTCCTGTTGACCTAGGACGGAAGGTCACGCACTCCCACTAGAGAAGTGCAAGGTTTTTTTATAGTTCTTCATGAACTTTTCATTGCTGCTGTTTTTGGCACGTGTTTTAGCAAATTAGAAACGTGTATTTGGTGTTCCATGACATTTTTAATGTCTCCGATGGAAATCACTCTCCCTGAATTCAAGTCGGAATCTACACGATACCCGCATCTTTTACATTTGAATTTCTTTTTATCCCTGTTGGTTTTCATTGAATGTCCGCAGTTAGGGCATGTATAAGAAGTGCCTTTCGGGTTGATTCGTCTTAATTTCATCCCGTTCATGTTGCATTGAAGTTCAAGAGCGGTTTGTTGTGCCGAATAAAGCCACGCAGTCCTCCAAAATGACAAGTAATTTCCAACGTCTTTCTTTTTCTTGTAAGTTGCCCATTTCAAGTTCTCTACAAAAATTTCTGAAACGCCGTGATAATTGGCAATTGCCATGTTAAAATGGACGAGATACTGAACTAACTGCTGGTGTATTTTATTGACTTTATACCAACACTCAGAAATCTGAGTTTTTATTCGGTTATATTTTTTCTTATGCCGATAGGTTGCGTTGAAATTCGTGAGGAGTTTTTCCCCTTGATTCGGATACTTGAGGAGTAACGCTATCATGGTTTCAATCGCCTTGAGTTCCTTCTTGTTCAATGAATAGTTGACGTGCTTTTCCGCTAACAATGCTTTGATGTCATCAATGAGTGTCTTGTTAGTTTCTTGCATCCACGTTTCGACCATTCGTGTCGTCATTTTTTTTCCGTGTAATTCAGTTTCAAATTCTTTTAAAAACGTGCTAATCCGCTTTGATAAATGGTTTCTGATTGCATCGTACACCTTGTCCATGCTATTTTGATAATTGTCCCAAATATATTGCAAGGTCTTGATTTCATTTCGAAGATTCACCATTTTCTGTTTCATGTCGGCTAAATGCACCAGGTTTCCTTTCTTATCGCGTGAATTTGCCTTGATCGGGTTTCCTTTTCCATCTCTCATCATGTTTCCTTTTTCATCTGTCATCCAAATGCGATCTTGGTAAATGATCTTTCCATTAACGAATTTCTTATTGAAAATATCGTTCCATCCCAAGAAATAAGACGCTTCTTCAATGTATTGTTCAATATTTTGCTCTAATTCTTGAATAATGTAGGGCATGTCGTCTTCATTTGTTCTCTCCAATTTTCTCATCACGCTTAACACCTGAGGATGATTTAAACCAGAATCTACTCCCATCTTCGTGTCTTTATCGCGGACAACGACTTAAGACGATGGTTTTGAATGAATTCCTTTTTGAAAAGGAAGGTGTAAAATCAGCTTTCGGTGGTTAAAGGTAATGGTTGGGTTTTTTATTTCAAATCCGGTATTTACTAATTCTTGTATCCTTTTTTTATCATCATTAAGGTGTAATGCAAATTTAATGGCTCGTGGCTTGCTTTTAGGATGCAGGGGAACGGGCGCAATCATCTTTAACTTGAAGTCAAGAGTACCCGAATAAGCCTTCTCATGACCAGTTTCCAAGCATTGAGCCAAATCGTAAATTTGAAGTGAAAATGTCTTTAACATCGGGGTTGGTGCTACTTTGAAAATATTCTCTCCGATGTTCTGAATGCCTTCCGACATGAAGACGAGAATGGGTTTAAAGAGGTCTTTGGCGTGCTCTCGGCACGTGTATTGCAGTTTCGTGAGCACATATTCGATAAATGCGCCCAGAGTGGGCGATGTGATGGAAATTCGGGAGAATGAGGGCTTGAAAAGTCGCTTTAACACGGATGCATTCGGAGATTTCGTGTAAGAATCAAGTTCTTGCGTGAAGGCTTTTTTAATGAAGGCATTGAGATGATCAATGTTCCATTTCTTTATTCTCTCCTCTAATTTTTTTTCTTGCTCGTCTAAAATCGGCTTTCTTGCCTTTTTAAACTCCTTAATCGTGGTAAACTGAATTTCTTTTCCGAGAAGTGCGTGTAATACGTTCCGCTTGGTATCAAGAAAACGCTTCTTTTGCATTAGTTCTTCTTTAGTTTTTCCTCGCCCTTCCATGTCGAATATTTCATTCTCTAACGAAAGAATTACCTCGGCAATTTTGCTTGATATTCGCTTGAGGTTATAAAAGAATAAAGATAGCAGGTATGAAATTAGCTCGTGAGGTGTTACCCTCACGGTCTTTCCTTTCTTTTTCTTCGTGAATGCTCCCGCCATCAATTTAAAAAATTCAAGGGCTTCTTCCGAACTAAAAAATTCTGAATTATTTAAGCCATTAAACCTGAATTTTATTTGGGTTTGAAGAGGCGTATTTAAATCTCGTGAAGAAGTTAAACGTTCGGCTGGAAAATCGTGTGTATCAAAAAAAAGGTTTCGAAGCTGCAAAATATGGTTGTTAATGTAAAATCCAGACATTTTTTGCCTTTTACCAAAGCAATCCGTTTCTAATAGCTCAATGAAGCCATATTTTTTTAGACTTGAATGGCTAAACATCTTCCCGCCCATGAATTTTAAGGCAAAATTCTTGTCTTGAACGAGAAGATGCGCAACTTGAGAGGTAATTTCTTCAAGATTCTTGTTCCGTTTTACCCATTTACGTATCACGATGAAGGCATCAGCGAATGCAAATCGTTGAAGACGACTGGTCAATCGAAATGATTTCTTGAATGGAAGTGCGTGAATGCTCTTGTAACCCCTATTATCAAAAAGCTTCTTGATGGCAGTCTTCCCTTTCTTTTTAAATGGCTTAATGCCTTCCGCAAGTACCAATTCGGTGAGAATTTTACAATATTGATTTTTCAGTTCACGATGCATGACGAAGGCGTTTTTAATTTGACCGTAGACCTCTTTCTTCTCTCGTGCTTTCTGTTTTTTTTCGGTCTCGGGAAGTAATGCAAATTTTCGTGTAATCGTTTTAACTGCTTTCTTGAGGGATTCTTCTTCTTTAGTGGATGACTCAGCGTTATCTATTATGGTTTGATTTTTAGAAGCCTCATCGTGGAAAGCTTGTAATCTAGCCCTTAATGCCATTATCTCTTCGCCTGACCAAGAATGTCCGTTTGCCATGAAATCCACGAGCATGCCTTTCAAAATCTTAATATCATCGATGTTCATTGTTGTCAATAACCTTGAAATCCGTTAATTTTTTAATTTTTTAATAACCTCTTTATTCGAAATTTTCTTGAAATGCAGCCATCATTGCGAGCACTTATTACCCTTAATGTTGGGCGTGTAACGTGGAATGGATTGACGATTGCGGGAAACATCGGTTTCAGGAGATTCAGGAAGTAATGCTCTCATCTTGTCTAAAATGGTAATCAACTTGGAGCAATTCTCAAGAATCACGTGTTTTTCATGTTCAAAGCATTCTTGAATGATTACTAATTTTTCCGCACCATCATTTAAAAACGACTCGAATTTTTCTAATAGTGCCCTCATGTCGTTTTTTAATACCTCCTTGCACAATCCCGCTTCCATGAATTCATGATAGGCTGAAAATAACTCGAATGCAGGAACGGTTCTTGTCACTATTTTAGGCGATTTGCCCAATAATGAGGCACATGTTCCCGCGCGGAGGAGAGCATCGTATTTTTCTTTGATCATTGAAAGCGAGACCTCTGACTCTTGTAGTTTGTTTCCGTTCTTGCCAATTGCGTTTTGAATGTATCTTAATTGTTCTTTTAACCAATTTTTGAGAATTAATTGACTTTTCTTGGAAAGCGGGTGTAGAACCTCCAAATCGTAAAGAGCTTCGGATTTAGAATGAAGCTGTTGAAGGAATGTTTCGCATTCCCTGGCAATCACTCTTAATCCCTTGCGCAACATGATGTATCGATTTCGTGGAATAGACTCCTTCTGAAGTTGCTTTCGTTGCTTCCTGCTCAGCACTTTCATATAGCCCCGTGATAAACCGTTCAGATAGCGGGAAATGATCTGAGAGCCTCTTCCCGTTGGATTGCAATACATCCACCCGTGAACGAACGCCTTGAGCTCATCAGGAACTCTTGTCTTGATCAAGAACAATAATTTTTCCGGAGGGAGACTTGCCCTGTCAAATAGACATGCAAGCACCGCATGAAAAAGACCTCCGATGAATTCGTCCACGAACACCAAGGGAAGCCCGTGTTTTGAACATTTCGGATGTTTTCCAAAGCCAAACCTGCCACGTTTTAAGGGCTTGATCTTCTTGAAAAAACCGCAACCAAAATGAGCGCATGTGGCGACTCGCTCTTCGGTCACCGCTTTTCTGCTGGCAACATTCGCTTCATTTATCATTCTAAGATTTTCCTTCTCTTTTTAGTATTTTTTGATTCAACTGGCATTGTTTCGGGTGATGGACGTAACTTCATGACCTCTTCTTTCAATCGTGAAAAATTATTTTTCAATTCTCCATAAAAAGAGTCAAATGGATGGAAAAAAGCACCTTGAGTGACACTTGCAAGCCCGGCAATGGTAATTGCTGAATTTAACAAGATTGGATGAAGATGAAGCTCGCGTGTTGAAAGAGCATGAAGAATCATCCATGTTTCATCGCTGAGTTTATTGAGCTCTTTCAAATGTTTCCCATTAAGACCTTTCGGATTAGCCATTGCTTTTATCATGAGGTGCCTTATCTGTTCTTCTATTGTATCCTCACCTGTTCCGCTCATCTTCAATAGAGAGTGATATCGGGAATATAATTCAGTGAGGTTTTTTTTAAACCTCACGATTTCATCTTTCTTAGAGATTTTATCCCCTATCTGCGTTCCTGAAAATCGAAGCCGAATGATGGAATTCTTATAATTGAAAAAAGTGTTCAACTGCCTTGAAAGCTCATCTATTCGTTTGGAGCCCTCTATTTTTGTCCATTCAAGAAATTCAGGAGCATCTCCTTCCTCAAGAAGTGAAGTCTCGTTAAGTAAATCGTGATAATTTTCGTCATCATTCCACTCTTCTACCATTTTTAATTCACTTTTTTTTATTTATTCTATAATAATAGTAATGATATATAAGTATTTAAATATTTCCTCAACTGGTTTTTGATATTCGAATATTTAATTTACGATAAAAAGATCTAAATGATACTAAAACCATTTTAACACTTTTATTCGCGAATAAAATGACGACCAATGTAATGTCATCGTTCCCTTTTTAGAGATTCAACTACTCTAAACATGATGACGCTTTCACTTCAGATATTAATCCTTTTTTGATGTTTTTTCTCTATTTCTTTATAGAATGACTTTTTTAGTTTTTTAAGAGTAAGTAGAAACGAGTTTATTTAAATAAAAAAAAAAAATTGCATGGAAAAATCCTTTTTTTTCATGAGGTTCCCAATTTCATCATGGTCTATATAATTGTTCTCATCCATTTTAGGGCTCAGTTTTTTAGAAGTAAAGAAAAAATCATGATGGACGAGTTTTCTTCATCATCCCATTGTCCCGTTGACTAAATGGGCTTAATAATCTTTTTTAGGGCTTGGATGAAAGGAATAAAATGAAGCACGATAGTATTCTCACGCTTCGTGCTTAAATAAGAGTGTTTTGTTCGCTTCGCCTCATTCGCTACAATTTCCCGCTAAACGAATGGATGATGGCAACCATGTCTTCTACTAATTCACTTTCAGGTGTCTTGTCATCTAACGAATTGACGACCATGACGGAGACATTAAATTCGGCAAGATACCTTTCAAGATACTTGAACCCGAATCTCATAAACCTATCTTTAAAACTCACGAACACGGTTGAAAATTTGCCTTTCCGAGCATCTCGGATGAGGTGCCACAGCCCCTTTCGATTCTGGTTGAGTCCCGAACCGATATCATGATAGGTTTTATAGTGCACATGGTGGCTTTCTTTAACAGCCTTAAGGAGTAC
>JAUXAJ010000061.1 GCA_030620005.1 Promethearchaeota archaeon
CAATCGCGTGATTAGTACATGTTGCTCCACATATTCCGCATCCTTTACAAAGAACTTGATTTATTTCGATTTCGTCTGATTCGTTCTTATTGATAGCTTTGTAGGGACAAAGATCTATACAGATCTCACAGCCCGTGCATAATTTTCTTTTAAATTCAGGTAGGCTCGAAGTAGCTCCGTCCACTGTTGCTTTACTGTTCATTAACGGTATTAAGGCTCTGGATGCCGCTCCCAGAGCTTGACTTATTGATTCTGTTATATTTTTAGGACTTTGGGCGGTTCCACACGTAAAAATTCCATCTGTAGCAAAATCAACAGGTCTTAATTTGGGATGTGCTTCGAAAAAGAATCCATATCTATCTATTGGGACTTTTAGCATCTCAGATAATCTTTTATTTTCCTCCCACGCTATTAAAGGAGTAGCCAGCACGAGCTTATCTAAGGATAATTTAAATTTCATTCTTGTTAAGCAATCAAATACCTCTACTGTTAATTTATCACTACTTTTTTTCAAGATAGGGGGATTTTCCGGTTTATATTGCATGAAATTAATCCCGCTTTCTCTGGCTTTTCCATATTCGATCTCTTCTTCATAAGATACTCTTACATCTCGATATAATACGAAAATCTGAGAATTTGGCAACCGCTTCTTGACGGTTAAAGCATTTTTAATAGATTCTCCACAACAAGTCAATGAACAATAAGTTCTTCCTTTTTCTTCACGTGACCCAACACATTGAATAAAGGCAATTGATTCGCCATCTTGAAGTTGTTTATTTCGAATTATATCTTCAAATTCTAAATTTGTAAAGACGTTCTCATGTTCTTTATAAAGATAATATCCTTTTGGTTTAAATTCTTGTCCTCCGACGGCAACAATAATCGTGCCAGCTTCAATTTCCTTTTCTCTACCGTTTTGTGCGATAATTATTTGAAAATTACCAATTGAACCATTTACAGCTTTTATTGTTGAAGAAGTGAAAACTTCTATATTAGGATTTGTCTTTATTGCTTGTATTATTGGAGTGAGTACTTGTTCTGGAGTGGTTCCCTCAGTATTAATTACATTTAAGTTCCGAATGAATCCTCCAAGGTTTTCATTCCGTTCTACAAGGTATACCTTGAATCCTTTTTTTGCTATAGCTAATGAACTAGTCATGCCAGCAATCCCTCCTCCAATGATTAAAGCCGCTGGTAATACATTAACTTCAATATCTTGTAATGGTTCTACAAGCCGAGACTTTGCAATTGACATTAAAATCTGTTGTTTTGCTTTTTGAGTAGCTTTTTCGGGTTCTGACATGTGAACCCAACTCACTAATTCTCTAATGCTAGCAAATAAGACTAAATATGGATTAAGACCTGCATTATGACAAGTAGCTTGAAATAGCGGAAGATGGGTCCTAGGAGTGCACGCAGCAATAATGACTCTATTTAAATCGTGTTCTTCAATTGCCGCCTTGATACTATTCTGAGATTCTTCTGAACAGGTATACAAATTCCTTTCTACATAAACTACATCAGGAACAGTTTCAATTTCTTCTGCTACTTTTTCAACATCCACAAAACCTGCAATATTAGAGCCACAGTGACAAATAAAAACACCGATTCGAGGAAGATCGTTTTTAGATACTTTTTTTTCAACAATATCTTCTTTTATTTCTTCTACAGTAGTTATTGAAGATCTAGCGGCTGCTCTACTAGCAGCTCCACTAGCCTCAGCAACTGAGGTTGAAATATCTTCTGGACCATGTGCACATCCGCATGCATAAATTCCAGGAATACTAGTCTCAATATTATTTGTTGACAATGCTGGTTTTACAAAGCCATATTCGTCCGTTTCAATCCCTAATATATCATTAAATTCCTCTGCACCTCTGCTAGGTATAACAGCTGGAAATAAAACAACCATGTCAACTGCTTCAAATTTTACTTCCCCCGTTGTAAAATCCATGTGTCTTATTGTTAAATCCTTAGTGTCTGGATCTTCGATTAGTCTATCAGGGATTCCTTTTATGAATTGAACGTTATAATCCGTTTTAGCTCTTTCAATAAATTCATCATGATTTTTTCCAATCGTGCGTAAATCATTATAAAACACCAAAATCTCAGCATCGGGATAGTGTTCCATAGTCATAATTGCTTCTTTTGTAGCGTACATGCAACAAATTTTAGAACAATAAGGCTTCAAGCCAACATTTCTCGATCCAACACATAATATAAATCCTATCTTATGTGGGTGTTTATTATCGGAAGGGCGTATTATTTCACCTTTAGTTGGTCCTGACGCACACATGATTCTTTCGTATTCTATGGATACAACAACATTGGAATATTTTCCATATCCGTAGCCTCTTAATGAGCTAACATCCATTAAATCAAAACCAGTAGCTACTACAATGGAAGCCACTTCAATTTCTATTTCTTTTGGTTTTTGTTCAAAATCTACTGCGTGAGTCGGACAAAATTTTTCACATACCTTGCATGTACCATTTTTGAAGTAAGTACAATTTTCTGCGTCAATAAGATATACGTTGGGAACTGCTTGGAGAAAAGGAATATATGCGGCACCTCTTTTACTTAGTCCCTGCTCAAAATCAGAGGGAAATTTTTTATATGGGCATTTTTGCGCGCATGTTCCACACGATGTGCATATTGAACCATCAATATATCTAGGTTTAAGTAAAATTTTTACTTTGAAGGCAGCTCCTTTACGAATTCGGTCGACTTTTTTCACTTCTGAATACGTTAAAAGTTCAATTCGAGGATGACGAGCACATTCGACCATTTTAGGTGCTAAAATACATATTGAACAATCCAAGGTTGGAAAAGTTTTATCCAACTGAGCCATTCTGCCTCCAATTGAAGGGCTTCTTTCAACTAAATACACAAAGTGACCTTGGTCTGCTAGGTCTAGGGCAGCAGAAATCCCGGCTACGCCACCCCCTATTACCAATACTTGTTTTTCGGAATTATAAATCTTTACCATATTTTTTACACACTCTCGCTTTCTATATTAATTGACTCGATTGAAATAAGTTGTTCGGTAAAGTTTTTTACTACATCTGCGAACTTAGCCCCCTCTGCTGATGATACCCATTCTAATCTAAGTCTTCCTGGTTCAATTCTTAAAAATTCGAGCAACTTTTGAGTTTTCTTAATTCGTTCCTCAGCTTTTTCATTTCCCGAAATATAATGACAATCCCCCATGTGGCATCCACATACCAAAACTCCATCAATTCCACGATTAAATGCATCAAGTATTAAGGATGGTTCGATCGTTCCAGAACACATTACTCTTATAATTCTAATGGAGGGAGGATATTGAAAACGGCTTATTCCTGCTAAATCAGCTCCAGCATAACCACACCAATTACATAAAAATGTAATTATTTTTGGTCTAAACTCTTTTTTATCTTTATCCATATTAATACACCTCATTATCCTAAATATGATTGGATCATGGCAGTTAATTGTTGATTTGTGAAATGTTTTAAGGATATAGCCCCAACTGGGCAAACGCCTTCACAAGCTCCGCACCCTTTACACACAGCCGGAAGGACTTTAGATTTATATCGGATTAAACTTTCGTAAGGAATTACCGAACCTAGTATACCTTTAAAATTACTTACGCTCTCAATTGACTCAATTGCTTCATATATACACGTATCCCTACACTCGCCGCAACCCATGCATTTATTTTCTTCGATTTCTGCAATCGAACCTATAATTTTCATTTTTTCTTTGGATAATATTGTGGCAGCTCTGGCTGCTGATCCTTGTGCCTGTGAAATTGACTCATCAATGAATTTTGGCCATTGCGCCGTTCCGCATACGAAGATTCCATCAGTAGCGAAATCAAGTGGACGCAATTTCACATGTGCTTCTAGGAAAAATCCATTCTGTTCAAGAGGGACTTTTAACATCTGAGATAATTCTTTATTTTCTGTTGGTAAAAAGCCAGTACTCAATATTATAAGATCAGGTTTTATAACTATTTGCTCATTTAATAACGAATCATTTACAGAAACTATCAATTTTTTGTCTTTAATGCTAATCTCGGGTTCGAGCGTTTCATGATATCGGATAAAAATAATCCCTTTTTCTCTTGCTTCCCTGTAATGATCCTCCTTAAAACCATATGTGCGAATATCTCTGTATAGAATGCAAATATTAATTTTGGGGTTTTTCTCCTTTAACTTTATAGCATTTTTTAATGCAACAGTACAACATATTCTATTACAATTAGGATGTTCTTCATTTCTAGAACCAACGCATTGAATCATTACAACCGTATCTCCATTTACTTCATTTAAAACGATTTTCTGTTCCAATTCTTGTTGAGTTAATATCCTTTCATCTGTTCCATACATGTATTCCATTGGTTTATATTCATTTCCACCCGTAGCAACTATAATTACTCCAGTATCGAGTTGCTTTTTCTTACCATCATGATTTACTGTAACCAAGAAATTTCCGACGAATCCCTGTACATCTTTAATCTTTGCGCTAGTGAATACTTTAATTTTATCGTGATTCACAATTTGATTAACAAGTTGCTCGAGATATTCTTGTGGATCCCCGCCTTCTAGAACATAATGTATGTTTTTTACAAGCCCACCCAACTCTTTTTCTTTTTCAATCAAGTAAACTTCAAAACCTTGATTTGCTAATTCTAATGCAGCATTCATTCCCGCTATTCCACCGCCGATTACTAGTCCTGAGTGCGTTATATCTACGGATGTTTCATAAATTGGTTTTAGAAGTTCAGCTTTCGCAACGTTCATCGCTACTAAGTCTTTTGCTTTTTCTGTTGCTTCTTCGGGTTCGGACATGTGAACCCAGGAGCACTGTTCCCTAATATTTGCTAACTCAAATAAATAAGGATTCAATCCCGCTTCTCGAATGGTATTATGGAAAAGTGATTCGTGTGTCCGAGGAGTACACGAGGCTACAACAACCCTATTTAATTCATGATCCTCTATTATTTGTTTTATTTTATCTTGGGTATCTTGGGAGCAAGTATACAAATTTTCCTCGGCATAAACAACATAAGGAAGAGTTTTAGCAAATTTAACTACTTCAGGAACATTTACAATTCCGCCGATGTTTATTCCACAGTGACAAATAAATACTCCGATCCTAGGTTCTTGATCTTCAATTGAAATTTCAGGAGGATATTTTTTTATAGTTGTTAACGTGTTTCTTTCATTAGAAAGCAATGAGGAGACTTTACCAGCAGCGCCACTCGCTTCAGCCACCGTTTCAGGAATATCTTTTGGACCAGAACAAGTTCCACATACAAAAATCCCTGGTTTACTTGTTTCTAAAGGAGAAAATTTAGTTGTGTCGTAAAAACTATATTTATTGAGATTGACTCCCAATTTTTTACTCAAATCAATACAAGAATTAGAAGGTTGCAAACCTATAGAAAGAACAACCATGTCAAAATGCTCTTCTATTACTTTTCCAGTCTCACTATTTTCATAAGCTATGATTAAATTTTTCGCTCGTGGATCTTCTTTAATTAATGCAATTTTTCCTCTTAAGAAATTGATTCCTAATTCTTGAGCTCTCAGAAAATATTCCTCAAATCCTTTTCCAGAAGCTCTTATGTCTATAAAAAAAATGTGACAGTCAATGTCTGGTTCATGCTCTTTTGCGATTATTGCTTCTTTGATTGCGTACATGCAACAAACTGCTGAGCAATAATCATTACCTATTCTTCGATCTCTTGAACCAATACATTGTATCCATGCTATTTTTTCTGGTATTTTTCCGTCGGAAGGTCGTAATACATGGCCTATGAAAGGTCCAGATGCGCTCAACACTCGTTCAAATTCGGAACTTGTTATCACGTTCGAAAAACGCCCGTATCCATATTGTTTTAGAGATGACGGATTATAGGGAATAGATCCTTGAGCGACAATTATTGAACCGACATTTAATTCAATCAATTCTTCTTTTTGAGTAAAATCTATGGCTCTTGCTTCACATATATATTCACATAATCGACAACCTATGCAAATCGTTCTATCTATAGAGGGTAATTTTGGAATTGCTTGTGGGTATTTAATAAAAACACTTTTTCGTTTTCGCAACCCCTCATCATATTCATTTGAAGTTTCTATCGGACACCAATCTGAACAAAGTCCACAACCTGTATATTTATCTTCATTGATATATCTAGGATACTTTTTCAACATGACATTGAAATTTCCTGCCGTACCCTCCATGTTCTCAATTTCAGCGTGAGTTATGATTTGAATGTTTGGATGTCTACCCACCTCTACTAATTTAGGGCTTAAAATGCACATTGCACAGTCATTTGTAGGAAATGTTTTATCTAATTGGCTCATTATACCACCTATTGCGGGAGAACTCTCTATAATGAAGACTTTAAATCCTAATTCTGCAAGATCTAATGATGCTTGTATCTCGGCGATTCCGCCTCCGACTACTAATACTGCTCCTACTTTATTTTTAGACTCAAGTATACTCATTTAACCATTCCTCACTCTTTAATAAATAACGCGATTTTGTTTTCGATACTAAATTTTATTTTATGTTCGTCATTCAACATGATAAGATGTTCCATGACTTTTTCTGATGGAATTTTTAATGTACTCGCAATCTCTTCTGCTGATAAACCTTTTTCTTCAATAAGATTTTGAATTCTTACTCTAATTAATTCCGTTTCTATTATATGGTCTAATAAATTTTCAAATTTCTCCTCAGGAATTTTTTCACCATAAGCATTTTCGATTTCAACTAAATCCCTTTCTCTACTAATTAACCATCTGAGCCTGAAGTCAGAACATATCTGTTTAGCAAAAAACAAATTATTAATCAAATTTTTATCATATTTAATGGGTAAAGGTCCTAATTTTATCAATTCTTCCGTAAATTCAGTAATTAATTCCGCAAATTTTTTCCCTTCTGCGGCAGATACCCATTCAAGTCGTAATCTCTTAGTTTCAAACCCGAGTTTTTCAAGTACCTTTTTCATCATTAAAATTTTATATTTTGTATGATAATTTCCTGTAAGATAGTGGCAATCTCCAAGGTGACATCCCGCTACCAATACTCCATCTAAACCTCTTTCGAATGCTGTCAAAATAAAATTTGGATCAATTCTTCCGCTGCACATTACTCGAATTACCCTTAGATTTGGTGGATAATTGAATCGCGAAACACCTGCAAGATCTGCTCCCGCATAGGAACACCAATTACATAAAAATCCTAAGATTTTTGGGTTATACATCTAAACACCTCTCTCTAACAATCCTTCTGATACTGCGTGTATTTGTTCATATATTTGGGGATCATTAAAATGTTGTATCGAAATTGTATTTAAAGGACAACTTGCCCCACAAACTCCACAACCCTTGCAAATAGCTGAAATAACTGTAGCTTTTGATCCCGATTCTGTCCTTTCAATTTGTATTGCTTTATATGGATAGATCATCTCGCATGACCCGCATCCTATGCATTTTTCGGGATTAATAATAGCAACAGTACCCTCTACTTGAATTGCCTCATGAGATAAAATCGTACTCGCCCTAGATGCTGTAGCATAACCTTGAGTTATTGCCTCAGTGATGTCAACAGGCCATTTTGCGGAACCACCTATATATATTCCATCTGTTGCAAAATCATTAGGACGTAATTTCACGTGCGCCTCTAAAAAGAAATTATTAGCTTCCAATGGAACTTTTAATAGTTGTGCAAGCTCCTTGTTGTCATCGTTGGCGACTAATGGAGTTGATAATACCAACAAATCATAAGGAATTATTACATAATCTCCAATGTATTCATTAAATACCTTGATTTGATTTTCTTCCACCGAGGGTAATCTATCAAGATTGTATTTTATAAAAATTATACCTTTTTTCCGCGCCTTTTTATAATAATCCTCGTACGTGTATGGCGAATGTAAATCTCTAAATAATATCGTTATATTTGTATTTGGATTTCTTTTTTTGATAATTATTGCATTTTTTAAAGCTGTCATGCAGCACACGCTAGAACAATAAAGCCTTTCGTCATTTCGAGAACCTACACATTGTATCATTGCGATGTTTTTCGCATCAATTTCATTGTTTTTTAATTTAGGTTCTAACTGGTACTGAGTTATCCTAGTCTTACCATCGTATTGAAACATGCCCTCAGGCGTTAATAATGAAGATCCTACTGCTACTACGATGGCTCCTACTGATAAATTTAATACGCTTCCGTTCTGTTCGATTTCTACTTCGAAATTACCTACAAAACCATCAACATTTTTCACTTTAGCATGTGTATATATTTCTAAATTTTGAGCATTATTTACATTAGATATAATTTTTTGAACGAATTCTGTGGCATCTATATCGTGTGGAAAAAGCTTGTAAAGCGAATTTAACCTACCACCTAATTTTTCTTCTTTCTCAACTAAGTAGGTTTTAAAACCCTGGCGGCTTAAACTTAGCGCAGCACTCATCCCTGAAATTCCGCCGCCAATTACTAAAGCATTGGGATTAATATTTATCGTGACTGTGTCTAAAGGTTCAAGTTTAATAGCTTTAGCTACTCCCATTCTAATCAAATCTTTTGCTTTTTCGAACGCCTCCTCCTTAGGGTACTTCGTATGAACCCAAGAACATTGTTCTCTAATATTGACAAAGTTGAAAAGGTAAGCATTTAAACCCTCTTCTGAAATACAATTGCGGAATAAAGGTTCGTGAGTTCTCGGAGTACAAGATGCCACAACAATCCGATTTAAATTGTGTTCTTTAATTGCATTCTTAATGCTAGCTAATCCATTTTCAGAGCAAGTGTAAAGATTATCTTCAGCATGAACCACATTTGGCAATGTCTTCGCATATTTAGCGAGCACCTTACAATCAATCACTCCGCCAATATTAGAACCACAATGGCAAACAAATACTCCTACTCTAATCTCTCTTTCATTATTTTCTTCTTCGGACATTTTAATCTTATCCTCCTTTTTTTGTTAAATCAAATTTGTTGAAATTTGGTGAAAAGTAAAATGTTTTAAAAACAAGGCTCCAACAGGACATACTTCAACACATGCTCCACAGCCATTGCACGAAGCTGGAAGAACTTTAGATTTATACCAAGTTAATTCCACTACAGGTTCTTGTATTACTCCTTTTGCTTTAGCCTCTAGTTGCTTTTCACCAATTTCTATTGCATTATAGGCACACGAATCCCTACAATTACCACATCCAATACACATACACTCCTCGATCTCTGCAACAGAGCCGACAATATTAATTTTTTCTTTTGACAAAATAGCGGCTGCTCTGGCGGCTGCTCCCAGTGCTTGTGAAATCGTTTCATCAATGAATTTTGGCCATTGTGCAGCACCACATAAGAATATTCCTTTAGTCGCAAAATCAAGTGGACGTAATTTAGCATGAGCTTCTAAGAAAAATCCATTTTCATCAAGTGGTACTTTTAACATTTTTGATAGCTCCTTGTTTTCTGATGGTAGAAAAGCAGAACTTAAAACAATAAGGTCCGTTTCAAGGACAACACGCTGGTTTAATAGCACATCATTTACAGTAATCGTCAATTTATTAGTTTTGATATTT
Source organism: Promethearchaeota archaeon (assembly GCA_030620005.1). The sequence goes on from JAUXAJ010000061.1 coordinate 9,600, forward strand.
ACTATTGGTTCAAAATTTTCATCGAATCGAATAAAAATTACTCCTTTTTTTCTTGCTTTGTGATAATAATCCTCTTTAAAACCGTAGATATTAACATCTCTATTCAAAATGCAAATATTTTTCTTAGGGTCTTTCTTTTTTAATTCTAATGCATTTTTAATTGCTTCTGTACAACAAATTCTGCTACAATTTGGTCGCTCTTCATTTCTAGACCCAACACATTGTATCATTGCAATTGATTGTCCTTTTACTTGACCTGCTACAATTTTTTGTTCCAATTCTAACTGCGTCATGATCCTCTCATCCGTCCCATATAAATATTCCCTCGGTTTGTATTCTCTTCCACCAGTAGCAACTATAATTACTCCCGACTCAAGTTCTCTTTTTAAACCGTCATGATTTATTAAGGTTGAGAAATTTCCCATGAATCCGTTTATTTCTTCTATTTTAGCATTTTTAAAAATTTTAATACTTTCATGATTTTCAACCTGTTCAATTAGACTTTTAAGATATTCTTGAGGATTTCCAGGCCCTAGGACATGGCGAATATTTCTAACTAGCCCTCCAAGCTCTTTTTCTCTTTCAACAATGCAAGAATTAAATCCCTGTTTATCTAAACTAAGTGCAGCTGTTAGTCCGGCTATTCCACCACCTATCACTAATGCAGAATGGCAAACATTAACAGTTGTTTCGTAGATTGGTTCCAAAAGTTTTACTCTTGAAATATTTAATGCAATTAGTTCTTTTGCTTTTTCCATGGCTTTTTCAGGTTCAGACACATGCGCCCAAGCACATTGGTCACGAATGTTTACTAACGTGAATAAATATGGATTTTTACCTGACGCCCGGATTGTATTCCGAAAAAGGCTTTCATGTGTACTTGGAGTACAAGCCGCTATGACAGCCCTATTTAAGCCTTGTTTTTCAATTGCGCTTTTAATACTAGCTAATCCTGAATCTGAACATAAAAATGAATTAGCTTCAGCATATATTACTTCAGGTAATGTCTTAGCAAAAACCGCGAGTGTTTTACAATCTAAAACACTTCCTATTTTTGAACCACAAAGACAAACAAAAACTCCAATTCTTACTTCATTTTCTTCTTTTTCAAACATTTAATTACAACCTTCTTAAGTATTTTTTTAGGGGGCTACTAACATCTCCTCTTTATCCTCCTCCTTTTTCTCCTCTGAAACTTTCATCATGTTGGCTATTAAATTCGTTATATCCGTAATTTCTAACTTTATTTCATCAGAAATTTTTTCTTTTTTTTCTTGAAGCCAGCAATTATAATGAATTTGGCATTTTGGACAAGAGGTTACTAATAAATCTGCAACGCTTTTCGCTTCTTTTATTCTATCGTGCTGTAAAGCCTTTGATAGATCATTACAATTTATAAAGCAACTTACACCACAGCAAACAGAATTTTCCTTGGATCTTGTCATTTCATTAAATTCAATCCCATGTTCTTTCATTGAATTAAGGATCTCTCTAGGAGGAGAATAAACTTTCATATGTCTTCCTAATCTACAAGGATCGTGATAAGTAACTACCCGATTAGGAGAATCTAGAAATTCGAGTTGATCGCTTTCGATTGCATCAGCAATCAATTCTGTAAGGTGAATAACCTTAAAATTGATATTCTCAATATATTTCTGATAATCAAGTTTTAATGTTCTATAACATTCCGCACATGTAGTAATTAAAGTTTCAATACCCAATTTATTAATTTCATTAGCATTATGGATAGCCAATTTTTTGAAAGTCGCAAAATTACCTTTCCATAGCGCATCATGTCCACAACATTTCATATTTCCAAGAATTATTGGTGGCTGTTTGAATACCTCATTCAGGATTTTTATTCCATTCTGCGCAATTTTTACCAAATTTAGATTTAAATTATCAAATACAACATCCAGAATTGGTAAGCATCCAAAAAAATATGCTATCTTTCCTTTTTTTCCTTTTTTAGATATTTGAGAATCCTTTGGTTCTAAATCAAAGGGTACTTTTAGACCTGACGATTGATTTGCTTGTATTTCATTTATAAGGGTTAATATATCGTGATGAGTCGTCTCATATTTAATACCCTCGTTAACTAATAGCCTTCTAGCTGCTTTAATGAATTCAATAAAATCTATATCTTGTGGACAATATTCTTGGCAAGTTCTGCAAGTTAAGCAAGATCTAAGGACATCTTCTCTTAAGATTTTGTTTTTTGCACCAATTGCGGCAATTTTAGTTAATTGATGTGGACTTAAAGGAAATTGCTCCACAATAGGACAGTTTGATGAGCACATTCCACATTGAAAACACTTTAATATTTTTTTTGTTTCCTCAATTTCGGATAAAGATTTAATTAAGAATCTATCTAAATCAGAACTCTTGATTATATCTTCGATTTTATTTCTTGATATAATTTATCACCCTAACATTTACATTATCACTAAAAATAATCCTCAAAGGTAAATTTTAACGTAATTTTTTTTTTTTAGCTATTGCTATTATTTTATAAGAAATCAACATATTTAAATTGATTGATCATTTTCGGAGGTTTTGTCTGAAAATGGTGATAGGAAAGGAATAAAATGTTTCTTTTCGATCTTTTTTCAAGTGAAAATTACTGATTAAGGCAAGGAAATTTTAGATAATTATTATTTTCGATCATTGTATTCAAGAGACGGTAGAAAGGTGAGTACCTAATTAATAGATATTCAGTGGGTAGAAAATAAATGTAATGATCATTTTCAGAGGTTTTGTTTGAGAATGGTGATAGAAAAGGAACAAAATGGTTCTTTTCGATCTTTTTTCAAGTAAAAATTACTGATTAAAACAAAGATTCTTTAGATAATTATTACTTTCGATCATTATCTTCAAAAGCCGGCGGAAAGATTCAGAGGATAGAAAAAAGAAAAAATACTTAATTGAGTGAAAAAGTGAAGATTTGAGTTAAAACACCCGCTTTTCTCCGTTCAAAATCCCCACGAAAATGAGCAGGAAAAGCTCCAAAGGAATGAGTTTGGAAAAGCGAATAAAATGTATCGAAAGCGCATACTAAACATGAATAATATATTAATATGGGAAATACACTTTCGAATCCTGTGACATTGGGAGGTTTGAAAATAAAGAAAAAAAGAATAACAGTCGGAATGCCCCCTATAACGATCCACGGCAAATGAAATCCCCTTTTTTTCGTCCATTTCATGGGTTTATCAGTAAGATAACCTACAAGAGGGTTGCATAACATGCTCCATATTGTAAATATCACATTTGCGATGGCCATGTAGATTGGCCATAAAGCAACAATACTTATTAAACCGAGTTCGCCCTCATAAAACGTCCAAACATAGTTATTGAAAGCCACAATTACAAAAGCATTGAAAAAATACCCCGTAGAGAACATTAAAAAGTAAGATTTACAAAAAAAATAGTTTAATTATTATAAAATATAATTTAAGGTTTAGTATTTGTTATTAAGATTTAAAAAAACATTTTTATAAAATATACAATTACCAAAATCAAGAAATAACAAAAAAACTGATGTTTACATGAACGTCATAAATTACGATTTTAGGAACGAAGTAATGAAGCATAATGCTTCCTTAAGTTATTGTTATCAATGTTCTACTTGTTCTGGGGGATGTCCTATAGCTTTATTAACAAATGGTAAATATAATCCAAGAAAGATTATTGAAGAGGCGATATTGGGACTTAAAAATAAATTGGTCGAAAAACAAGAACCAAATCCTTGGTTATGTTCGACTTGTCAAAAATGCGTGGAATTATGTCCTCAAAAAGTAGAACTTACAGAAATCTTCACATTAATCAAAAATGAGTGCTTCAATATCGGGAAGTATCCAGATGCGTTTTCAGCGCAGGGCCGCGCGGTCTTCGAAAATGGCGTTGCGATTCCTTATTCAAAAGCGATAATATCAAGGCGCGAAAAATTAGGACTTCCAACCGTTAAACTTGCTCCTATCGAAGAGATACAGGCATTACTTAATGAAACTGGATTTGAAGAGAATATTCTTAAGGAGGGGGGATAAAAATGGGATTTGATTTATTTTTAGGGTGCGTGATTCCTGCGCGGTTACCCTTTTTAGAGGCATCTGCCAGGAAGATATTTGATAAGCTTGGTATTGAATTAAAGGACGTAGATGGGTTCAGTTGTTGTCCCGATCCAACCGGTATCGAACAAATTGATCGCGACACTTGGCTTGCATTAGGTGCTAGGAATTTAAGCTTAAGTAAAAATAATGGTGGCGTGATTTCGTTTTGTTCTGGTTGCGTGGAAACTTTAAAAAGAGTTAATTATTTCATGAATAAAGATCTTTCTACAAAGAAAGAAGTGAATAGATATTTGCAAAAGATAGGCAAAGTTTATGAGGGTAAAACAAGAGTTAAACATTTTGCTGAGGTCCTCTACGAAAATCTCGATAAGGTTAAGGAAAATGTGACTAAACCGTTAAATGGATTCAAGGTTGCCGTCCATTACGGGTGTCATTATTTGCGACCGTCCGAAATTATTGAATGGGACGATCCTTTTGAACCTGTTACGGTTGATGAAATAATAATGGCGCTAGGAGCAGAATCTGTTAATTACGATTTGAAGATGGAATGCTGTGGAAATCCAGTTGATAAAGCAGATAAAGAATTGTCGCTTAAGATGATAGATAACAAGCTTAAAGCCATTCAAGATTCAGGCGCTAATTGCGTTGTGGTTGTGTGTCCCGCGTGTTATCAACAATACGAGTTTAATCAAAGAGATCTTAATAAAAAGAACGATACAAATTATAACTTCCCGATTTTTTACCTTTCAGAGCTAGTAGCGCTAGCGTTTGGGTTCAAACCAGCCGAATTAGGGTTCAATTTTCACCGGATCAAGCCAAGCGCGTTGTTTGAGAGCATACAATTTAAAATATAGACTATAATTTTCCAAAATATATAAAATTGAATAGTTAAAAAGAATTGGAGATGAAAATGGCAAAATCTACTAAAAGTGCTTTAGTTATAGGAGGAGGCATCGCAGGTATTCAAGCAGCCTTAGATTTAGCAGATATGGGCATACATGTGGACATGGTAGAGAAAAAACCTTGCATAGGGGGTCGCATGGCTCAATTAGATAAAACATTTCCTACCAACGATTGTTCTATATGCATTTTGGCTCCAAAATTATCAGAATGTTATAGGCATCCCAATATCACCCTTTACTCTTATTCAGAAGTTCAAAAAGTAGAGGGTTCTGCCGGGAGTTTTACGGTAGAAATCCTCAAGAAGCCTCGTTATGTGAAGGAAGACGATTGCATCAATTGCGGATTATGTGCAGAAAAATGTCCCATGAGAGTGGACGACGAATTTGATCGGAAATTAAGAAAAAGACGGGCCATTTACATATATTATCTTCAAGGAGTTCCTGCTATCATGACAATTGATAAAGAAAAATGCCTGTGGTTCACGAAGAATGCGTGTAGAATATGTGAAAAGGCTTGTGAGAGAGAGGCAATTGATTTTGAACAACAAGAACAAGTGATAATATTAGAGAATGTTGGTTCAATAATCGTGGCGACAGGATATAGTTTAATTGAAGACGTGAATAAAGAAATCTTGGAAAATTACGGTTATAGCAAGTATAGAAATGTAGTATCTGCTTTAGAGTTTGAACGATTAGAATCTGCTTCAGGACCTCAAGAAGGTCATATAAAGCGTTTATCAGACGGAGAAACTCCTAAAAAAATAGCCTTCCTTCAATGCATTGGTTCCCGTTCGGACCGGGCAGAGAAATATTGTTCTTCGATTTGTTGCATGTATACAACAAAAGAGGCGATGATAGCTTACGAACACGATAACGAGTTAGAGTCTTATGTTTTTTACATTGATATGAGGGCTGGAGGGAAGGGATTTCAATCGTTTCTCCGAAGGGAAGAGGCTGAATATAACATTCATTATATCAAGAGCAAGATTGCTCAAATCACGGTCGACGAGAATGAAAATCCCATAATTGTGTACGAGGATTTGGATACTGGAGGGATAAAAGAATTTAAAGTGGATTTGGTTGTTTTAGCCACGTGCATCATTCCTCCTGAGGGGATTGAAGATTTAGCGGAGTTATTAGGGCTCGAATTGAACGAGTACAATTTCATAAAAACCACGCCTTTTATCCCTGTAGAGACAAGTAGGGAAGGCGTTTTTACTTGTGGTTGCGTGCACGAACCAATGGACATACCTCGTTCTGTTGCGGAGGGGAGTGCTGCTGCAGCAAGAGTGGCAGAAGTAATTAGAGGAGGCTGAATTAACGTGTCAGAAAAAGAAGAAAAAGTTAGAGTAGGAGTATTTGTCTGCCATTGCGGTTCTAATATTGGCGGAGTGATTGATTGTAAAGCGCTTGCTGAATATGGCAAGACATTACATAATGTAATACACGCGGAAGACAATCTTTATACTTGCTCGGAAACGGGTTTAGCGAGCATTAAAAAAGCAGTGGAGGAGCACGATTTAAATAGAGTAGTTGTAGCATCTTGTACTCCTAGAACGCACGAACCTTTATTTCGTGAATGTATTTCGGAAGCGGGATTAAATCCATACCTTTTTAACTTCGTTAATATAAGAGATCAATGCACGTGGGTTCATATGAAATTTCCGAAAGAAGCGTATGAAAAATCACAAGACTTGATTAGAATGGGAGTGGCAAAAGTCTCAAAACTCGAACCTCTGGCTAAAATCATTTTGGAAATAAATCCTACTGCATTAGTAATTGGTGGAGGCGTAGCAGGAATGAGCGCAGCGCTTAGTTTGAGTAGGCAAGGATTTAAAACTCATTTAGTTGAAAAAGAGGAGAAATTAGGTGGAAGGTTAAATTCGCTCTACAAATTATTTCCGTTTGGTATGGATGCGTCGGAATTTGTAGGAAAAATTATAGATAATGTTAATAATGCTCAAAATTTGGAATTATACACTTCTTCGAGAGTTAAAAAGATTGACGGATTTGTCGGTAATTACGAGGTAGAAATTGACCAGAATGGCAAAACCATTAATTTAGAAGTAGGAGCAATTGTTGTTGCTGTAGGGGCTTCAATTCTTAAACCAACCAATTTATTCAAATATGATGGCACGAAAAGAATAACTCAGACCGAATTGGAATCAAAATTAAAAAGTAATGAAATAAACGCAAACAATATCGTCATGATTCAATGCGTGGGCTCTCGAATTGACGAACGACCTTACTGTTCAAGTGTATGTTGCATTACCGCCATTAAAAACTCATTAATCATTAAAGAGAAGAATCCTGAAGCAAATGTTTCAATAATTTTTAGAGATTTATACACTCCGGGAACGAAATACGAGGAGTATTATCGAAATGCGAGAGAGAAGGGAGTTGTCTTTATAAGATACAATCTCGATAAAATGCCTGTCGTGGAAGAGAATCAGATCAGCGTATTTAACGAATATATTGGAGAAGAAATAACAATGCCTTACGATCTTCTCGTGTTATCAATTCCTTTAATTGCGAATGAGGATAACAAGGAACTTGCACAACTATTAAAGGTTCCATTAGAAACCAATAAATTCTTTTTAGAGGCGCACGTGAAATTACGTCCTAGCGATTTCGCGACCGATGGAGTATTTGTAGGCGGTACCGCTAAATGGCCCGTGGACATCACGGAAGCCATAGCTCAAGGCTATGCAGCCGCGGCAAGGGCAAGTACGATTTTATCCCATGAAACTATCGAAGTGGAGGGTGCAACCTCAAGTTTACCTGAATATAATAAAAGTTTATGTACTGGTTGTGAAATCTGTATTAAAGTCTGCCCGTATAATGCCATAATAAAAGATGAAAATGATGAAATTGAAATCATTGAAGCCCTCTGTAAAGGTTGTGGAGTTTGTGGAGCGACATGTACTAATCAAGCAATTGTAATCAAACATTTTACGGACGATCAAATCTTGTCTGAAATATACGCACTTGGAGGTAAATAAACATGAGTTTTGAACCAAAAATTTTAGGTTTTTTATGCAATTGGTGCTCCTACGCGGGAGCAGATTTAGCGGGAGTAAGTAGAGTACAATACCCGCCTAACATGAGAGTCATAAGAGTCATGTGTAGTGGAAGAGTCGATCCATTATTCATATTTAAGGCATTAGAAATTGGAATCGATGGAGTATTTGTAATGGGATGTCATCCAGGAGATTGCCATTACTTGGAAGGAAATTATGAAGCTGAAAAAAAAATTGAAATGGTCAAAAAATTTCTTAAATTAATTGATTTGGAAAAGAGAGTGAGATTAGAATGGGTATCGGCTTCTGAAGGTGTTAGATTTGGTGAGGTTGTTACTGAATTTGTAAATTACATCAAGGAATTAGGACCATCTCCTCTTAGCCCGGAGATTTTTGTCAATGATTTATTCGAAAAGTTGCAAGCAGTTAAAGCGGCTGCAACAAGTAATAGAATAAGGACATTAGTGGGACGACAAAGGGAAATAACAGAAATAGCAAATGAGTTTGGAGAAAAGGTTCCAATGGAGAAATTCAATGAAATATTTGATTCAGCAATTTGCGATGAATATTTAAGAAGTCGAATTTTATTTGCCTTAGGAAAAGGTATTCAATCGGTAAAAAATTTAGCAATTGAATTAAAAACTGATCCGAGCATAATTTTAGAACACATTTTAGTTTTAAAGAGTAGAGGATTAGTAGATTACCACGAGATTGTAGGAAATACACCAATATATGTGAAAATATAAAGGGAATAAAATATGGAAAAAATTGGAGCAGTTTTAGTCGTAGGCGCTGGAATAGGCGGGTCTCAAGCATCATTAGACTTAGGAGATGCTGGTTTTAAAGTACATTTAATAGAAGCTACTACCAGTATTGGTGGTGTGATGGCACAGTTGGATAAAACCTTTCCAACAAACGATTGTGCCATGTGTATAGTAAGTCCTAAGCTTGTAGAGACAGGGCGCCATCAAAATATTGATTTGAATATAAATTGTAAAATTTTAGATGTAAAGGGAGAACCTGGTAATTTCACAGTTAAAGTATTGAAAAAAACATTGTACATTAATGAGGATAAATGTACTGGGTGTGGAGTTTGTGGTCGTGAATGTCCTGTCGAAGCTATAGATGTGTTTAATGAGGGTTTGACAAAATATAAAGCAACATCTGTAAAATATCCACAAGCTGTACCTCTTGTATATGCCATTAATAAGGATTATTGTATCGGTTGCGGAGTATGTCAAGGTGTCTGCAAAGCAGGTGCTGTAGAATACGATTTAGAAGATCAGGAAGTTGAATTTAAAGTAGGAGCCATTATATTAGCACCTGGTTTTGATGAATATATTCCTCCCGAAGGTAACATATACGGTTATGGTAAATTTAAAAATGTAGTAACGAGTAATGAATTTGAACGGATCTTAAGCGCAAGCGGCCCATACTCAGGAAAAGTATTAAGAGCCTCTGATGGAGATATTCCCGTGAAGGTTGCTTTTCTTCAATGCATTGGTTCTCGTGATTATAGCGGTAAAGGCCAACCTTATTGCTCTTCAGTGTGTTGCATGTATACGTGTAAAGAGGCTGTAATTGCTAAGGAACACATGCATCAAATAGAACCGACGATTTTTAGCATGGATATTAGAGCATTTGGTAAAGATTTTGATAAGTATATCTTACGGGCTCAAGATGAATATGGGGTGCGCTATATAAGAAGTAGAGTTTCATCAGTTTCAGAGGATCCTGAAACCAAGGATTTAAAGATTGTGTATGAATCGGAAGATGGGAAGATTATTGAAGAGACTTTTGAAATGATTGTTCTTGCTGTTGGCTTAAATCCTCCTAACGATGCAAAATTTTTAGCTGAAAAATTTGGAATTGGATTAAACGAATCTAATTTTGCGGTAACTAGCATTTTTAATCCGGTTGAGACAACTAAATCCGGAATTTTTGTGTGTGGTGCGTTCCAATCTCCAAAGGATATTCCTGAAACAGTAACACAAGCATGCGCAGCAGCTGGCTGTGTAAATGCTCTTTTATACGAAAAAAGGGGTACTTTAATCACCGAAAAATCGTTACCTCCAGAAATTTTTGTTGCCGGACAACCTCCTAGAATAGGAGTTTTTATATGTCATTGCGGCGTTAATATTGGAGGATATATAGATGTTCCTAAAGTAGTAAAATATGCAAGTAATCTTCCAAATGTTGTACTTGCAGATCAAAACTTATATACTTGTTCTGCTGACACTCAAACAATAATTAAAGATATGATTAAAGATTACAATCTTAATCGCGTTATCATAGCTTCTTGTACTCCAAGAACTCACGAGCCATTATTTCAAGGGACAATAAGGGAAGCAGGATTAAATAGATATTTATTTCAAATGGCTAATATTAGAGACCAATGTTCTTGGGTTCACATGACTCAGTATAAAGAAGCTACTGAAAAAGCAATGGATCTTGTAAGAATGGCCGTAAATAAGGCGAGAAATCTTCATCCGTTAGAACGGATAAAATTGGGAGTTACTCCCAAAACTCTTGTAGTAGGCGGCGATATCA
>JAUXAJ010000067.1 GCA_030620005.1 Promethearchaeota archaeon
TTTTAAACATGGCAATTTTTACGATTGGCCTTTATGCGGGTTCTGGAATATGTGAAATCCTTCAAAGAAAAAGCGAAAAATTTAAAGGAATTTTACTCGCAATATCTTCTGGATTTCAATTTTCCCTTACAAACTTCTGGATTGCTCCGATGATGGCTTTCTTCGCAGATGTATTTGGAGGCACGGCTAGCTTGGGTGGATTAATCCTATTTATTGTTACTGCTGTAATCTTGATAGTATCGAGCATTATTGGGATTGCGAAAATTCAACAATCGTTCCAAGTTGGTAATGCTAGTCGGATGATTCCCATTCAACAAGTACCCATACAGATAACTCCTGTTTTGGTATATTTTTTCGTGTTTACATTAATCGCTCCGAGTCTTTTTTCAACCATTTTCATGATAGTTAGCGTTGTTTTAATCATTATTAGCTCGTTTCTCCTTGCCAAGCGACAAGCGCAATTAGAACAAATTAAATAATCACTCTTGAATGTGAATAAAACATGGCGAAAATTATTTTTTTCCAACCCCATCCAGATGATTTAGAATTAAACTGCGGGCATTTAATCCATTATCTTGCTACTGAAAGCAAGAACAAGCACGTCATTAAAATTGCTTCAACGACATTGGGTGAATATGGGCTTCCAGGAGCGGAATATGATAAATTTAAGGGAGATTTTCTTGCGAAAGTTAGAAAGCGGGAATTATGCAACGCTCTTAGCATACATGGGATCCCTCCTGAAAATGTCCATTATTTTGGATATGTAGACGGATTAGTTCCATTCAACAGGGAATTTGTTAGTAAATTTGTGGAATATCTTAAAAAAGAAAAGCCTGATATGATTTTTGGCCCCGAACCTTTATATACCTCTTATTATCACATGGATCACGTGAATACTGGCAGAGCGATATATTATTGCATTCATCACGATTTAATTGATTGCAAGCCTATTCTCTATTTTTATCAATCAAAAAGCCCAAATTTCTATTGGGGTTTTAAAAAAGAAGATTTTCCTTTAATTGATGAATTACTTGCGTGTCACAAAACTCAATTTTGGCTGATTAATTACGTGACAATAAATTATAAACCAAAAACCAGACTTGCAGGGAGAAAATTAAGCGGTTGGAAATACGCAGAAAGATATCGTAGAGTTTACTTTCACGAGAAGAATTTAAAAAAGAATAAATCGTCGTTAAGAACTCAGATTTTAAGCCATTGGTATTCTAGCATGCCCTGGTTCGTAGCAAAATATCCACAGGAAGTATTAGAAGAACTTAAAAGAAAGGGGAAAATCTAATAATATTAATTAAGAACTCATAATTAAAAAAGTGGAGAACATATATAAAGTGATATAACGAATCAATAATAATAAATACAAATTTCAAAATTTAATCAAAAATAATTATAAATAGTAAGTTAAAAAAGAAGAGGTGTGTTTATGGCTACTGCTGAAGAATTAAAAAATGCTCTAAATAACTGGGTAAAGATGTTGGATGACCCAGAAGTTGCCGAAGAATTTGAAGGATTCAATAAGACGATGAATTTTATTTTTCCAGATATAGATTACAAAATAAAAATGATTTTTGAGAATAAAAAAGCAAGATTAGAAGAGGGATTTAGTGATGATGCAGAAATGGGTTTAGAAATTAATTCAGATCTCTTTTTAGGTCTTGCCACTGGAGATGTTGATCCAATGGAAGCGTTCATGGAAGGGGAGTTGAAAGTCAAAGGTGACATGAATGCTCTTCAGAAATTGGAAGTTTTCATGGATATGGATTGAAGTTTATTAATTTGATTTTAATTACTTTTTTTTTTTTCTTATATTGAATAAGGTCATGAGTTTCATTGGTTCTTTATTTCTTTTGAATTGAAATTTGATGCGCGCGTTTAATAATCGTTCAATAATGTTGTATAAAGATTTATTACATTAATTATTCAAGAAGTTCGTGGATCACTCTCCCTTGAGAATTCCTGGGAGTTGGAATTTGAAGTAGATGGGCTAAGGTAGGTGCGACATCGATTAAATTTATAGGCCTTTTCAGTTCAATATTTTTTTTTATACTAGGGCCGGTCATTATTAGCGGGACACTAATCGTGTAGTTCCCAAGTTTAGCTGTGGGTAAATAATAGGCATGAGCTGCGAAATTCACCTGGGCGTTGAATGCTTCAGCTTTGACAAGAAGTTCGGGAGGTTGCTCCGCCGCGTTAAGCTGTTCCAGATTGCCGTCAAATAATTGATATGGAGGATTTAAAAAATACACGACATCGCCTACTCTCTTTCCATTCTGTCCTAGAAAGGCAGCTTCTTCTCTTTTAAGGGCAAGTTTGATTATTCGGGCTCCTGTTTCAGGATCATTCATTTGATAGAGAGCTTGTACGACCCTTTCTCTCACTGATTCATATTCTGTCGAATTGACGATGCCATGAGGCTCTCTCCCCTTAAGGTTAACCCAGATATAAGGTGGTTCTAGGTAAGGAAAGGCGAGAGTTTTGTCCCAATTGACAATAAACTTCTGGTTGTTGCTATTCCATTTATAACTTAAAAGACCCGCTCTCATTAGGGCTAAGGGAATATTGGCTATCTTCCAGGAGGGTAAGGCGCCATGATCCGAGATAAAAACTACAATAGTCTCCTCATCCACGCAAGTTTTTATTAATGTTTCAACGAGTTCATCCACGATCTTATAAGCTGTTCTTACATATTCCATTGCTTTTTTTGCAGCTTTTTCTGTGTGAAACGGGGAGTCTTCGTAGAGGATAGCGAGGGATCTATGATTTACGCTATCTAAAAGGTGGATGTGAAAGAAGCACATGCGCCAGCCCAAATTTACCCTTGCGTAATTGATGGCTCGGGCAAGTGTTACGGCCTCTCTCCTGGCATTTAAAAGATATGGTTTCATTTTTCCTTTGATTATATATTCGACCTTTTGCTGTTTGGCAAGCTCGTATATTATTGCGTTCTTGACGATTTTTTCTCCTAAATCTTCAGGATTGGTCCATCCTTTTGTGTTGTAGATGCTTGTTGTTTGAATCTTTAAGGTGCTCCCATCGCCGGCTAATTCAAGTGCTTTTAATTTGAAGAGACAAGGTAGTATTCCGTGTTTTGTAGCAATATCCAACGGGATCCAGTTGCTCCATTCCTCCTCTTTCAAGACACTCCACTTATTTTCTTTTCCTATAGACAATGTAAGAGAATTGTAACCCTGATCCAATGTGTCCACGAGATATACCTTTAGAGCCTGTAGATTCTCGCTGAATCTGGTCTTTATCTGCATGGTGATTTGGAGAAGTGGGGTGTGGCTCTCTATTTTCGCCCCAGGCTCATCGGCCCTAGATATCTGGAGCGTAGGATCCGTAGAACTTGCTGAATATGATAGGGTTCTTGGATAGGATATAACCCGTGGGAGGGAATCTGGAATTGGCCAAGTGAGGAGGCTCATGGCACCTTCTTTAAAATTGCTAGGCCACCCAGCAGGATAATTTATAACGAAAGGACGCGCTCCATGTCTTTCAGCCACATCCCATATGTATTCCGCTGTGCAGTGCTGCGAGAGCTGAGTTCTTGATCTATATTTCAAACCGAAGTCGAGGGGCTCGCCTGGGATATGTAAATAGAAACTGGTGGCGCCATGAACAGCAGTCGTAGCTCCAGTAGCTATTGTCGCCCAATTAGTTGGAGTGTCGCAAGGAGGACAAGAATACGCCTCTGTGTACACTCCCCCTTCCAGTAAGCGGTTAATGCTTGGTAAAATGCCTTCATCCACGAATTTTTTGAGTAAATAAGGTATGGCTTGATCAATACCTATTAATAAAACCTTTTTAGGCTCGAGAATCACTGTTTTCACCTATTCAATAATTATTTAGATTAGATTTAATATCTCGAATATAATAAAAACGAAATTTAAGACATTGTAATTTTAACTTTTTAGAAGTATTGTTTAGTTCTTGATGAATTTTAATGTTATCAAAAAAGCTGGAAGCATTAAAATCATGATAAAATAATAGGGCAAAAAAGTCTCAATTTCTCCTAAAAAGCTCAGAAGGACGGGCCCTACAGCCGAACAGATGAACCCTACCGTATTAGCCATTCCAAAACCTGAACCTTTTAAGTCGGGGTTAATATCTTCAATTTTTTGTTGTATTAAAGTATTTCCAGAAGTTTGTAAAACGCCTAGTCCTATGCTATTTATTAAGCTTGCAATGATAAATATTAACAAATTATTAGTGATCTGCACGATAAAAAACAAAAATCCAAAAATCATTATTATTATTTGGCCAATTAACAACATTTTTTTAGGACCGTGACGATCAACCAATTTTCCGGTATATAATAAAAAGATGGTATATATGGCGATTGTTACTATCAAAACATAACTCGATTCGATTTGATTTAACTTAAAATGAATTTGGAGTAGCCATGTGAGATAGCTTATAATTCCCCCGAATATTAACCATCTAATGCTATTTATCAATACTGAAAATTGATACTGATGTTCCTTTAATAAAATCTTAATATTAGATGTTGTCGAAGAAGACTCTTCACTTTCAGCGTAAATATTTTCACTTTTGTTTTCCATTGATTTTTTGGGAAGTTTTAAGAAAATGATTATTGAAATAACCGATACAATGGCCAATATGCCAGTTATTAAAAAAATACTACGAAAACCCAAGTAAAAGGACACATATCCCCCGATTACGGTTCCTGCGAAATATCCAATTGTAAGAGAAAATGAGTATAATGCCATCCCCTTGCCTTTTTTTTCTTTTTGATACATGTCTCCTAAAATTGCTTGTAAAATCGAACTATACGCTCCTGCACCTTGCATGGCCCTAAATATTATTAATTCCGTGATGTTTTGAGCAAAATAACATAGAAATGTTCCAATTATATAAATGAAAAGGCCGATAACAATCATGGCCTTCCTTCCAAACTTATCAGATGCTGCCGCAATTGGAAATTGAAATATTGCTTGCGTTATATTAAAGACTCCTATTACTAACCCATAAGATATTAAACTACCGGATAAATTTAAGATAAATTCTGGTAGTCCAATCTGAATTATGCTTACTCCAATGTATCTAAAAAAGTTTGCACTTAATACTACAAAGAGTAAAATGTTTGCCTTGGCTTGAATTTTAAAATCTTCTGAATCCTTTTCCATTTTGTTTTGAAATTAAAGAAAAAATATAAACTTATTTTTCTCTCTCATTATCGAATTTCGTTAAGAAATCACATGAATTTAATCGTGATCTAAAAGAATTGCAAATTGTTTTTATCGTTATCATGATTTAAAATCAATTTTGATATAAATTTCAAAAAATATTCAAACTTTATAGGTATCAAAAATATAATTTATTCATTAATTATAAATACTATAAAGAGAAATATTAACTAAATCAATCTCCAGTGATGTGACAAAAAATGGAACCAATTGGATATAGTAAAAAAAAGGCAACTGAAGTTTTAGAAAAACATGATATCGATGTGTTAGTGGCATCGACGCCTGTTAATGTGTTTTATACAACTGGTATACCTACATTACACGTGGCTCCCAATCCTATTTTATTTGTTTTATATAACCAATATCCTAGTCTATCTCTAGTTCGCAGGGATGGAGAAGAAAGCTTAATTATTTGGATTGCATATCGAAGCGTGGATAAGTTCTCCTGGGTTAAAGACGTGAGCGGGATAGCTTCACCTAAGGCAGCGATGGCTGAAGTGTCAGATAGAATTGAAAAATGGGGTTTATCAGATAAAAACATTGCATACGAATCTCTCATGCCGTCTTATCAATCTGAATATTTGCGAAGTAAATTTCCAAGCGCAACTTTCGTGAACGGCGATCAGGCTTTTTTAGACATGCGCATAATTAAATCAGAAGAAGAAATAAAAAGAATTAAAAAATCAACGGAGATCTCTGAAAAAGCAATAGAGAGCATGATAAACGCGTCTAAAGAAGGCATAACCGACAACGAGTTGTTACAAATCGCAAGGAGGACGATTATTGATGAGGGCGCTTGGGGGTGGGATCATTTAACGATGAATATTGGACCCTCCGACCCCGAGGCTCCAGGGATAGGCACAGTAATGAAGCGTGGAGACCTTAGTAGATTTGATATCGGAACAATATGGAAGGGCTACGTTTCTGACGTTAGTAGAGAATGCGTAATTGGAGAGATCCCAAAAGGCGCCAAGGAAGCCATGGATCGAATGATTCAAGTTCAAGAATTTTGCTTGGATAACATCAAACCTGGTGTAATCGCAGTTGATTTATATAATAGTGCGTTAAGATTTTATAAAACTTTAGGAAAAAGGGGAATGTGCTTCATTACAGGTCATAGCATTGGATTAGAGTGCGAGGAAATCCATTTATTCAGCCCCATGAAAAAACTTGACATTCCGTTCGAAGAAAACATGGTCCTTGATATAGAAGCTTGGCAAAATATAAGAGGCCAAGGGTTAGTTGGAATTGAAGATTGTTATAGGATTACCAAATCTGGCTGTGAAAGGCTTTCAAGCCTAGATAAAAATATTTTTATTAAGTAAGTAGATTAAGTCAACGACCGTTGCAATTCTTTTGATAATGATTTTATTCTACTTTTTGATAAATTTAAGACTAATTAGGAATGAAATTAATATAACCAAGCTCATGAAGTAATAGGGTAAGAAAAGCGAGATCTCTCCCAATAAAGCAAGTACTATTGGTCCAGTCGAAGAAAGTGCAAAACCGAGAGTGTTTGACATCCCAAAACCTGTACCTTTCAATTCCGGGTCAATTTCTTCTATTTTTTTTAGTGTTATAGTACTAATTGCTGTTTCAAATAAACCAAGTCCAATGGCTGAGAATAGACTCGCAAGAACATACAGCGTCAAGTCGTTTGTAGCCTGAACAATGAAATATAATAAACTAAATAATATAATTATCGCTTGACCAAGCAACAGTATATTTTTAGAATTGAAACGATCAACTAATTTTCCTGTAACTCCTACAAATAGAATGTAAAATGCAACGATTACAATTAAAATGTAGCTAGTTTGGATTGAATCCAAATGAAATTGAATTTGCATTACCCAAATCATATAGGCAACGATACCTCCGAATACAAACCACCGCAAGCTACTAACTAGCACAATTGCTTCAAACTGGGGGTTTTTCAATAAAGTTTTAAGATTTGAAAGGTTCAACGAGTTTTTTTGGTCCTTCTTTTCCGAATCCATCTGATTATCAAGTCTATTAGTTCTATTATCTTTAAAAAAAAAGAACACTAATATCCCTGATAATGCAGCTAAAATACCAGAGATCAAAAATACGCTCCGAAAGCCTAAATAAAACGACAAGTACCCTCCAAGAGAAATACCTCCGAAATAACCAAAAGTATAACTCATGAGATAGAAGCTCATTCCCTTCCCTTGCTCTTCCTCTTTATAACTTTCACCAATAACTGCTTGGAATATCGAGCTATAAGCTCCAGCGCCTTGAATTGCCCTAAACAATATTAACTGAACGAGATTTTGGGCAAAAAAACATAAAAACGTCCCTAATGTGTAAACAATAATACCTATCATTATGATTTTTTTCCTTCCAACTTTGTCGGAGACCACAGCCATTGGAACCTGAAAAATACTTTGTGTGAGGTAAAAAATACCCACAACCAAACCAAAAGAAACTAATGTTCCAGAAAGGCTTATTATAAAGTAAGGGAGACTAATTTCCGCAACAGAAATTCCAATCAGCCTGAGGAAGTTTGAAATTAAAATAACAAAAATCGTAATTTTTACAAAAGCTTCTTTTTTTTGTTCTTTTGTGATGTCTTCCATTAGGCTTTGAAATTAATTGAGAAATAAAAAGTTGATTTAAATTAGTTTTTCTCTAAATTTTAATTTTAAATCATTATTTCTCAACAAATTTTTTAATAATGATAAACGCTGGAATTATCAAAATCATTATGAAGTAATATGGCAAATGAGTCTCTATTTCCCCTAAAAATGCGAGAAAGATCGGAGAAATTGCTGAGTACATGAAACCAACTGAATTAACGACTTCAAACCCGTATCCCTTTAAATTAGAGTCAATTTCCTCGATTTTATGTAATAGTTGCACATTTTTTAAAAACTTTTTTAATTAAATTAATCTCTACTAATTAAGAGGAATTATGAATCCTAATAAAATTATAAAAAAAATACTTATTTGAGAAAAAAACTATGGAACTTGTTAAATTTGGAGTAATTGGATGTGGAGATGTGTGGGGTTTTCATCGCCTTGGCTCAAAGAATAATCCAAAAATAAAATTTGTTTCGGCATATGATGTAGATGAGAAAAAATTAAAAAGAGTTGCCAAATTTGCTAAACTGGAAGTTTATACGAATTTAGAAAATTTTTTCAAGAGTGATATTGACGCCGTTCTTGTAATAGTACCTCACTATCTCCACAAAGATATGGTCTTAGCCGTCGCTGAAGCTGGAAAGCATGTGCTTTGCGAAAAACCCATGGCACCAACGCTTGAAGAATGTGATGAGATGATTGCTGCTACAAAAAAAGCAGGTGTAAAGTTCATGATCGCAGAAAATCACCGTTTTCTTCCAGCCCATCAATACATGAAAGATGTTATAGACCGCGGCTTCATAGGAGATATTTTTCTTGGTCGAACTTATGAAGGAGCATTTGTAACTTCTGACCAATTTCTTAATCCGGATATTTGGAATTTTACTTACGAAAAGGGAGGTGGTGGGGTTGTTGCTGATCAAGGGGTTCACAAATTTACTTTTTTAAATTGGCTTTTAGGAGAAGTTGATTCTGCGCAATGTTGGCTAGGGAAAGCCATGAATTCCCCTGCGAATAAAGGAGAGGACAACGCAATTATATTTTTACGATACAAAAGCGGAGCCATGATCACTGTTGATCTTACATCTGTTTCTATTCATCCGGCTACTAATAGAACAGAGCTTCATGGAACTAAAGGCACAATTCTTGAAGACCATTCTTGGGACAAACCCGTACAAATCCTAACTTCACATCCAGACGCAGAGGTCAAGGGAGAGTTCTACAGTCCCACAATTGAACACGGTCCGTTTCCGCAATATTATAAGATATCAATGGGAAATGAAGATGCTTACTTTGCGGATTGCATTTTGGAAGATAAAGAGCCGGAATTTACACCAGAACAAGCAAAACAAGGTGTTGCGGTAGTTCTTCTTTCATATCTATCTGCTAAAAACGGAAGAATGACAACCATGGACGAATTATTGAAATTGTACAAATCAGATGGTACAAAAAGCATATTAGAAGATTTAGGAAAGGTAACGCAAAAAAATTACGAAAACATGAAATGGGGATGACTCTCTTTTTCATGATATTTATTTTATTATTAATTAACTTAAACTTTATGTAAAGATAGCTTGAATCTAATTTCTTAATAATTACTAACGAATCATTTATTTCTTTACAAAGAAAAATGTTATTAAAAAAGATACTAATATTAGCAACACGATGAAATAGTATGGAACGAATAGAGAAAATGTTTCTCCGATAAAAGAAAGAACGATAGGACCCAGAGCGCTAAAAAAAAACCCAACAGTGTTCGAAATTCCAAAACCAGTTCCTTTCAATTCTGGATTAATCTCCTCTATTTTCTGTAATACCAACGTACTTCCAGAAGTCTCATACAGAGCAAACCCTAAACCTGAGCAGGCAATTGCAATCAAAAACAATACCAAACTATGAGAAATGCTCACCATATAAAAAAGTGAACCAAAACCAACAATAATCAATTGTCCAGTCAGGATAATTTTTTTAGAACCAAACTTATCCACCATTTTTCCCGTAATTAATACAAAACTGATGTAAAGACCAACAATAAATATCAAAATGTAGCTCGTGTCAATTTCATTTAGTAAAAATTCTACTTGTAAAACCCAAATAATGTAAGCGATAATACCTCCAAATAGAAACCATTTAATGCTATTAATAATCACCGCCACTATATATTGCGAATTTCCTAATAATATCTTTATCTCAAAGGATTTATTTGAATTATTGTTTTCCTTTACAGCAGAACCATTCTTTTTAGGATCTTTAAATAAGAAAAGTATAAAAATAGCGGATACTGTTGCTAAAAAGGCGGAAATAAAGAATATATTGCGAAAGCCAAAATAAACGGCCAAATACCCTCCTATACTAACTCCTCCGAAGTATCCTAGCGTAAAAGAAACCGAGTTATAGGCCATTCCTTTTCCTTGCTCCTCTTTTTTGAAAGTGTCTGAAATGATTGCCTGTAGGATTGAAGAGTAAGCTCCCGATCCCTGAATGGCTCTAAACAAAATTAATTGAGTTATTGTTTGGGTTAAGAAGCATAAAAAAGTTCCTGAAATATATATTGACATTCCAATCAAGATTATTAATTTCCGACCAAATCTATCGGAAGCGGCTGCCATTGGGAATTGAAAAAGGGATTGCGTGATAGAAAAAATTCCAATCACTAAACCGTAGGATAATAAACTTCCTGATAAGCTTAAAATAAAATCTGGTAACCCAATCTCAATAATACTTCCTCCTAAAGATCTTATGAAATTTGCGAGTAGGATTATTAAAAGGACAGTATTTGATTTGGCTGAAATTGAATTTTTGTCGTCTTCTGAAATAGTCTCCATTGTTTTTGAGAATATTTCATTTACTAAAAAGTTTGTATTTTTTAAGTTCAAGTGTTAACAATAATTTTTTGAAGAAATATAATTTGAAATTTATTTGCAATAATTATTTTGAACCGCTTTTTCTAAACCTTCAAGGACGCTTTTTGTTCCTTTTGCTTGATAAATCTCCATCAAATCCCCCATATCAACTTTTTTACCCATTTTTGCTGATAAGTATCCTAAAAGTACAGTGGCTATAGCTTCTTTTGCTTGTTCTGGTGTAAATTCCGGCTCTTTATCTTCCAAAATGCAATCTGCAAAATATGAATCTTCAATTCCCATGGAAATTTTATAATATTGCGGAAATGGACCGTGTTCAATTTCTGGCTCATGCCAAGCACCTCGATTTTTTCCCATGTCTTCATGTGTTGAAAAAATTCTCACGGGGTTTTGCCATTCATGGTTTTCTATAATCGTCCCTTTTGTTCCATATACTTCGAGACTATTTGTTGGAGGCGACACGACCGTGAAGCTCACTACTATTTCTGCGATAACGCCACTATTATACTTCAGAAACATCATTGCATTATCTTCCGCTTTTTCACTAAGATTCGT
Source organism: Promethearchaeota archaeon (assembly GCA_030620005.1). Next base: position 11,243 of record JAUXAJ010000067.1, read on the forward strand.
GCACTGCTTTGTTATCCAGCAATTTGCAGATTCTACTACATCGTCTAGGATCCAATTAATTGTGGCGAATTTGTGAGCGCCCATATCCATTAAACAGCCTCCTCCACCCATCTTTAAGTTTCCCTTCCAACTACGAATGTTCATTAAGCCAGGAATTTCATTAACACCTTCGTAAGAGCGAATCAAAAATGCATTTCCAATCAATCCATTTTGAACGGCTTCCATCACGTATTTGTGTGCGGGCAAGAATCTATGGTTTTCTGCAATCATTAATTTCACGTCTGCTTTTTTAGCAGCTGCAATCATTTGGTCACAGCTTTCGAGCGTGGTTGCCATTGGTTTTTCGCAAAGCACGTGCTTTCCAGCTTCGGCGGTGGCTAAGACCATTTCCTCGTGGAGATAGTGAGGTACCATTACAAGAATGGCGTCAATATCGCTTTTTAAAAAAGCATCAAGGTTAGTATAAGGGACCATTTTGAATCTTTTAGCAGTTTTTTTTACCTGCTTTTCGTTAATATCATATACAGAAAGGAATTTAATTTTCGGATTGTTTTTTGAACCAACGTAATGAAGTTTAGAAACAGAACCACATCCAATAAACCCAAATTTCACACGATTCATGATAGAGTAATTGGTTTAAGATATATATTTTTTTTGATAACATCTAAATATTATTAATCAATCAAGTTATTATCAAAATTTAAAAAACGAGAATTGTTATAATGAGTTCTGACATTGTCATTAAAAATGGAAATGTTATTGATGGGACCGGTAAACCGCCCTTTAAAGCTGATATAATCGTTAAAGGTGATCGCATTGAGGAAATGGGGACATTCAAGGACATTCAATCGTCGTTAACCATTGATGCCAAGGGAATGGTCGTGGCGCCTGGATTTATTGACATTCACAACCATTTAGATTTCATATTTCCTTCCCCACGCCATCCAGAGATCTTAAAAAGTTGGGCTTATCAAGGAGTTACGACAATTGTATCTGGTAATTGTGGCATTAGCCCCGCACCTATTAATCACGAGCGTATTTTAAATTTGAGCAATTTTTGGGGCAATTTATTATCTCGTGAAGGTTTAAAGTACGAATGGACTACAATGGCCGAATATCTTGATTATCTGGAAAGAATTGGACAAGCGTTCAATGTTGCAATATTAACTGGTCATAATACTCTCCGTACAAATGTAATGGGTTTACAAGCGCGTTTTGCTACCACAGAAGAAATTTCTGAAATGAAAAAAATGTTGAGAGAATCGCTCTTAGCGGGATCAATTGGCCTATCGTTAGGTTTAGCATATATTCCAGGAATTTTTTCAAATACAGCCGAACTAATCGAATTAGCATCAGTAATGACTGAATTTGGAACCCCCTTGGTACCACACGTAAGAGGCATGTTTACTAAGTTTTATCACAAGGCTGTTGAAGAAGTCATTCAGGTTGCTGAAAAAAATGATATCCCCCTACAGATTTCTCATCATGCGGGAGGGGGATTATCGATAACCAGGAAACGTGCCATAAAAGCAATTAATAGCGCAATTGAGAGGGGTGTAGAAATTGGTCATGACAACATTCCCTGGCCAACTCGTCGCACTACCACGCTTAAAATCTTTCCTGCTTGGCTTTTTGACGGTGGAATAGATAAGTTTTTTGAGAGGCTTCAAGATCCAGAAATTATCAAGCAAGTCATACACGAGATAAAAGAATTCGTTTCTAAGTGGCCCCCCTGGGAAAATAAATATTGGTTAGAAAAAGACTTCAATTTACACATCTCATTAAATGGCTTTAAGAAAGAAAAATATCAGAAGTACAATAACATGAAACTTAAAGATATTGCTGAAGACCTTAAAAAAGAACCTATTGATGCGCTAATTAAACTTGTAATGGAAGAACAAGGCGGGATTTATTTCTTATCAGGCCGTCCTGATGATCCCATGGCAGAAGAATACATGATCAAAATTTTTAAGGATCCTAATTGTTCAGTTGGAACGGATATAATTGGTATTGATTTTAACACGCCCTGTCCCGGCGCTTACGGCGGATTTGTCAAGATTTTAAGTAAATTCGTTCGAGAAAAAGGTGTAATGTCTCTTGAAGAAACCATTCGAAAAATGACTTCTCTCCCGGCAAATCAAATGCAATTAAAAGACAGGGGGGTCATTAAAAAAGGTAATTTTGCTGATATAACTATTTTTAATCCTAAAACGATATATACGCGTGCTTCCTTTGCTGAACCTCATCAATTAGCTGAGGGAATAGACCATGTTATTATTAACGGTAAAGTAGTCCTTGCTGAAGGTAAATACGATGCCAATGCTCTTGCTGGCAAGGTGTTAAGAAGAACTGTAACACATCATTAAAAAATGACACAAAAATGGAATGAATTTGACATTAAATATTTGACGCCTTAAATATTTCTTTTTTTTCTGAAAGAATTTTACTAAATACTTTCTTAATTTCTTCATAATTCATCTTATAATAAATCTAATAAGCAAACAGGTAAATATATTTTTCGCCAAAAAAAAAAATTACTACTTTTAGAAGTCAAAGCGATAGTTAAGTTATATTTGTAAAATTTTATAATTTTTTGAAGATTTCCTAATAAAAATGATAAATAAATAAATAATTAATTTGATTTAACATGGCGGATCCTATAGGTTATAACAAAAGAAAAGCAAGCGAAATTCTTGATAAGCGCGACATTGATGTTTTAATAGCGTCAACACCCGTTAACGTGTTTTATACCACGGGCTTGCCTGTACTTCACGTTGCACCTAATCCCATTTTGTACGTTTTGTCGAACCAATATCCAAATTTGTCAATGGTTCGAAGAGACGGTGAAGAAAGCGCTATAATATGGTCGTTATACGATAGCGTTGAAGAATTTTCTTGGATTGATCCTAGTAACGTAATTAGAGTTGGTTCCCTAAAAGCGGCTGTTGAGGCACTTCTAAAAAAAATTGAAGAATGGGGGTTTTCAGAAAAAATAATTGGTCTAGAGTCTTTCATGCCTCGTTACCAGTCGGAGGCCTTACGATCTAAGTTTCCAAAAGCAAGATTCGTTGATGGTAATGAAGCTTTTTTGGACATGCGTTTAGTTAAAACGGAAGAAGAAGTTAAAAGGATAAAAAAATCTACAGAAATCGCAGAAAAAGCAATTAAAAATTGTATTGACGCGACAAAAGAAGGAATATTAGACACTGAATTGTTACAAATCGCAAGAAGAACGATCGTTGATGAAGGTGCAGAAGGATGGGATCACTTGACCCAATCAATAGGTCCATCAGACCCAGAGGCTCCAGGACTTGGTATTCCAGTAACTCCAAATGATATAGTAAGATTTGACTTTGGAGCTGTTTGGAAGGGATATATTTCAGATGTAAGCCGGGGAGTTGTCGTTGGGGAAATGCCAAGAAAAGCGAAGGAAACGATGGAGACCATGATTCAGCTTCAAGAATATTGTGTAGAGAAAATTAAACCTGGTTTAAATGCCAAAGAGTTATACAATAACGCTTACGATTATTTAAAAACTACTCTTAAGAAAAAAGGGTTCTTTTTAATTACGGGGCATAGTATAGGGTTAGAATGTGAAGAAGCACATATATTTAGTGTAATGGGCTCAATGGACATTCAATTTGAAGAAAATATGGTACTAGACATCGAAGTATGGCATAATGTTAGAGGTCAAGGTTTAGTTGGAATTGAAGATTGTTATAGGATTACCAAATCTGGCTGTGAAAGGCTTTCAATCTTAGATAAGGATATCGTTGTTAAATAATAGATCTAAATTTAGTTATTTTTTCTTAGAAATATTTTTTTCATTTAGATTTAAAAGTAAACATTCTCTAGACATAATATATAAAATTAATTTTACATTCATGGTAAAAAAAAATGAGAGTAAAAGATAAAATAGTTATTCTAACGGGAGCAGCTTCCGGAATTGGCAGGGCCACGGCAATTTTGTTCGCTAAAGAAGGTGCAACACAAGTTATTTCTGATATTGATGAAGAGGGGTTGAAAGAAACTCTAAATTTGATTAAGGAAGGAAAACAAAACACTTCAATCGTGAAGGTTGATGTTACAAAACCAGAAGAAGTTAAAAATATGATCGATACAACGGTTGAAAAATATGGCAGAATTGATGTGTTGATCGTGAATGCCGGTGTTGTAAGGGTTGGTCCCGTTGAAGACTTTCCAGATGAAGATTACGAGCTGTTAATTAATGTTAACTTGAAGGGAACGCACTATACTTGCAAATACAGCGTTCCATACTTTAAAAAGCAAAGATTTGGCACAATAATAACGCTTGCTTCTGTCGCAGCACATATCGGGCAGGTGGCTCACGCGAATTACTGTTCCACTAAAGCTGGCGTACTAGGATACACGCGAGCGTTAGCGTTAGATTTAGCCCCTTATAATGTGCGAGTTAATAGCGTAAGTCCTGGAGCAATCGATACTCCAATGCTTCAAAGCGATGTAGCAAAACAAGCCAGAGATAGAGGTGTAAGCTACGAAGAAGTCAAAAAAGAATTTGAAGAAGAAGGTGTTATGGGCCGGTGGGCCAGCTCGGATGAGATTGCAACGGGAATTCTTTTTTTGGCGACGGAAGAATCTTCATACATGACCGGTGCCGATCTTAGGCTCGATGGAGGGTGGACGACTCAATAATAAATCTTTCTACATTAAGCTTTTATTTTATTTTTGCAATTCCTAATTCCTTTGCGCCTCGAATCCTTCATTCGTCTTTATAAGGATATTTATTATTTCTTTTCCCAATTCTAGGGCTTGTATGCACGCTGTTGGTATATCAGTGGCAATATTATCAAACTCTCCGATTTTTGACATATTTGTATTATACTAAAATATTTAATGTAATATTTTTAATAAAAAGGTGAATGATATAAATCTTATACAAAAAATAATATATTTTCTTAACAATTAATTTTAAAAAAATAGCAATAAATCGTGTAAAAAATTAAATACTTATGGATAATAGGATTATATATGGCTAAAAAACCTCAAGAAGAAGTCAAGCACGATTTAAAAGAGAGTATCTTTCGATTTTTAGATTTTCCTCACTCCAAGGATTTCTTAGCTCGTTTTGTGGCGTTTTGGCTCATTTTAGCAAGCATATCTTCAGGACTTACAGCAATTTTAGAAACCGAAGGTGTCTTGAAATCAAACTTTAACATAATTTTGATTATTATCGAAATTATTTCAGGCTCAGTGTTTATCTTAGAATATATATTACGGCTTTGGGTTAGCAGTTTTAATCCAGAATACAAAAATTATAAAATTAAACCATTTAGATATGTAATAAGTTTGATGGGAATTATTGATCTTGTCAGTGTAGTTTCATTTATATTGTTTTTAATCTTTCTTTTTGAACAAGAATTAATGAATGCAATAATATTAATCCGTCTGTTACCTTTTCTTAAAATGATTCGATATTCTGAATCATTTGAAATCATATGGACGGTTATTAAACGAAAAAAGGAAGAATTATTAATTTCATTAATGCTTTCTTTACTATTAATGTTTTTTAGTGCGGTATTCATGTATATTGCGGAATATGATGCCCAACCCGATGACTTTACGAATCTTTTTAGTTCAATGTGGTTTACAGCAATTAACCTTTTTACTATTGGTTACGGCGATATGGTCCCAATTACGCCTTTTGGAAAGTTTGTATCTGCAATCGTTTCATTCTTAGGAATTACATTATTTTTATTGCCTGCCAGCGTAATTGCGTCTGGATTTGTTGATGAAATTCAAGAAAGAAACCCACAATATGATGTTTGTCCAAATTGCAATAAAAAATTTGACAAAGACAAATTTTTGAAAGACATTCATAAAAAAAGAGAAGGAAAACCATCTGGGATAGTAATGCAAATTCTTGAGGCTGAAAAATCAAAAACTCTCCCTATATTAACGTCTCATCAACGCGTTCAACATAAATTTTATAATTTATTTCAATATAGATATCCAAAGAGTAAAGGGCAAATTATAGTATTCCTTTTCTTTAGTGTTATTATTGTTCTAAATGTTTTGGCAATAATGGTTGAAACGAATCCAAATTTATCTCAAGAACTTAGATCTATATTAGTTTCCGTGTACTTTTTCTCAGGAGTAGTTTTTATTATAGAATACACGATACGATTTTGGAGTTGTACTGTCTCTGAACAAGAAGAATATCAAGACCGAAACAATAGAACTGCAATATGTACAGATGATCCTAAGGTTGTTAATTACGCTTAAAATAGGGCATTTTATTGATGTTTTTGGTGTGCTCGGAACAATCTTTAAAGATACTGGTAAGACAATTTTAACCGCCATGTTTATTTGCTTTTTGTTTTTAGTTTTCAGTTCTACATTGATTTATTATGTTGAAAATAGTGTACAACCCGATAAATTTTCTAATGTTCCTGCAACATTATGGTATGACATTATAACCTTTACAACAACAGGATTTGGCGATGTAACTCCTGTAACCACACTTGGCAGGTTTTTAATCGTAATTTTGGCTTATATTGGCGTGGCTTTATTTACTTTACCTGGGGGTATTCTAGGAGCGAGCTTTTTCACTAGCATGCAAGAATATCGTTTACATAAAATTTGTCCTGAATGTGGTCACGTTTTAAGTAAACTAAAAAACAGAAAAAGATAAATTAAGTAAGTCAAGTTACATGGTCATTCCGCCATCGACAGATAAGCTTATTCCCGTACAAAATTCGTTGAGAGCCAGAAATAATACTCCTTCAGCGATTTCTTCGGCTGTACCTAAACGGCCCATTTTTTGGCGTGCTATAAATTGCTTCCTTGCTTCTTCAGGATTATCGAATTTAGACAGTCTCACAGCTAGAGAAGGAGTGTCTGTAGTTCCGGGGCAAATGGCATTCACACGGATTTTATCATCAATACAATCTGCGGCCATTGCTCGAGTCATTGATAATACTGCTCCTTTTGATGCCGTGTAAGCTGCTCTATTTTGAACTCCCTTAAAGGCTACAGACGAAGAATTGTTAATTATCGTGCCTTTCGTCTTTTTTATGTATGGAACGGCATATTTAGATACCAAATACACTCCTCGAACATTCACGGCCATTGTGCGGTCCCAATCTTCAGTTGAAATGGTATCAATAGCGCCTCCAAGAACGATTCCTGCGTTATTAAAAAGAATGTCTATATTACCATATTTTTTAACTGTTTCTTCGACAATTTTTATGGCATCTTCTTCCTTTGAAACATCGCCTTGAACAAAAATGGTTTCACCTCCATCACTCTTAATCTTTTCTACAACTTTCAAAGCAGATTTTGTTATAGAATTACAGCACACTTTAGCACCTTCTTTTGCAAATAACACGGCGGTAGCTTCTCCAATACCCGCTCCAGCTCCTGTTATTATTGCTACTTTTCCTTGTAATTTCATGACATCACCTATTGTAGTCCTAATAATTTTCTAGCTTCAGTTGGATCGGCTACATTTCGATGGATATGATTACTAATACTCACATATTGTTCTACTATTTCTGCATTATTTTTTGCTGGTTTTCCATTTCTTATAAATGGATAATCTTCAGTGCCAACTCTAATATTTCCACCATGAGTAAGAACAAAAACCAATAATTTCATCTGATCTTTTCCCATGACACTTACAGTATGCACGCAATTAGGTGGTATGAATTTAGTTCTATGCATATATTCGTCAAAAGTCGGTGGAGACCATGTTCCACCAGGCCAATTGAAAAATAATGTTAAAATATGGGGTTTTGCCCAGTCTATTAGTCCCTTGTCTAATAAGTAATTCAAATTCCAGTACGAACCTAAGTGCCACACCTCCCATTCCGGCTTAATGTTGGCTTCCTTACATTTAACACAATACTCTTCTAATTCTTCTAAAGGATGTAATACAT
>JAUXAJ010000236.1 GCA_030620005.1 Promethearchaeota archaeon
GAATAAATCGCTATCCACTGCTCATCTTTATCTCGTTCAATTGTCAAGTTAGCTAATACATTGCTTACAACAGATCCTGAATACCCTTTTCTGGACAGTGTATCTTGTCTTTTCTTTTTAATTTGCATGCTAAAGATTATAAGGTCATTTTTTCAATGCCATATTCAAAAAATCTTGAAGGGTGCGTGGGGTTATTTGTCCAAGAAATTTCTGAAAGCACAGGAAAAGAGAAAAAAGGATTAATGGGCGCTTACCAATCCGCCCCTCTTTGCCAACATTCAGTGTTAGAATATCTCTTAGGTGGAACTAAGGGTGTCGTTATCCCAATACTATGGACAATTGATAAAGAATATCCAGATTTAGTATTAGACTCTTCAATAAATCACATTAACGGTCGCACAGCACAAAGTATCGTAAATTATCAGGCAGATGCGACATTTCAAGCATTAATTGAGCAAGAAGTGCCTTCAGCTAAAATCTTGATTGAGAAAGCCGATGAAAATTCGATCGGAAATTTAATCGCATTCATTCAATCTACTATTTATTATCTATGCTTGTTATTGAACGTTAATTGGGCGAACAACCCTAAAGTTGTTATCGGAAAAAAAATTTGCAATGAAGCTCTTAAAAAAGAGTCATCGTTAGAAGAAAGAGAAAAAATAAGAAACACAATTGCTGGAGAAAAATTTAAAGATTTCTTTCTCTAAGTCATGATTCATTAATAAATGCGCTATAGAGCACGTTTATAGCGTTTTTACAATCCTTTTGTTCAATTATTATTGTAATGTTAAGTTCTGAAGATCCTTGAGCGATAGCTCTTACATTTATTTTATTGTTTCCTAGAGTCGTGAAAATTCTTCCAGCTATACCGGGAGTCTGAAGCATGCCTGCCCCTATAACAGCGATTAATGAAATATCATTATCTATTTTTATGCTAAACCACTGCTTACCAAAAAATTCAGAATTTCGTAATAATTGGCTTACTTTCATTGAATCAGATATGTCTATCCCAAAAGTTACGTTGTTTTCTGAGGAACTTTGGGAAATAAATTTGATATTTACATTGTCATTACCTAAAAGCGTGAATAATTTAGAAACTGTTCCCGGTAAAGATACCATTGTACCGCTTTCAATAGTCACCATGGAAAGTTTTTTAATTGAAGTAATCGCTTTTATTATTTTTTTGTCTTTTACAACTTCTTTTGTAATTGTTGTATAATCCTCCGATTCTGGATCCGTGAACTTTCTAATTTCTGAAGTAATGCTTCTTTTTTCGTTTACATCTAGACATACAGGATGCAAGACTTTAGAACCAAAAAATGCAAGTTCTTTAGCTTCAATGTACGAAAGATTTTTTAACAAAGCGGTTTTTTCTGCTATTCTTGGGTCTGCGTTAAGAAATCCTTGGACGTCTTTCCAGTATATTACTTTACAATTAAATTTGGGTTGTAAACAATAAGCTAAAATAGCAGCTGTTAAATCTGTACCACCTCTTCCAAGCGTGGTAATTTTTTTATCCTTTGTTGAACCATAGAATCCGGTTATGCAAACAATATCACAACCATTATTTTCTAACATTGGAAAAACTTTACCGTTTATTAATTCCTCAGTTTCATCCAAAAGTGGGAGGGCACTCCCAAAATTATCGTCAGTTAATATGATCTCATCAGAAGAAATGAATTCAGATATATAGTTAATTGAATTTAAATATTGGGCAAAAATAAAAGTTGATATTTTCTCGCCATATGACAACATGATATCTTGAATATCGATACTAGGTCTAAGTAATCTTACAACTCGCCCTAATTGAGTTAATTCTTGCATATTTGTTTTAAGAAAGTTTAACGCCAAGCTATGCTCAGGTTTTTCCTTATTAATAATCTGATTAATTACATTTTCATGTTTTACATTAATATCTTCAATAATATAATCACACTCAGAGGGCTCGTCGCAAGATTTATTGTAGAAATTAATAAGCTGGTCAGTTATCCCTTTTATAGCAGAACATACAACTATTATTTTAGATTCTTTAACATGATTATCAATTATTTTTATGGTTTGTTCAAATGATTTGGCATCCTGTAGACAAGATCCACCAAATTTCATTACTACGAGATTAGGTTTTTCGTCAGTCATTTAGTCATCATGAATTTATCTTATACTTTTCACTTAGGAAGGTAAACATTTCAAAATTATTAGATTTAATGGAAATTTCGTATCACTAAAAATTAGACGAAAAATGATCAGTTATGGTAAAAAGTGAATTAAGTTACATCAAAATCTGAATTTAACAAAACTTCTGTATTATCAAGTTTGATTCTTTTACTAGATTTTCCTTTACTTTATTTTCCATGTAATATCCTTCTTTATACACTATTTTTTTTATTCCCGCATTAATTAAAATCTTCAAACAACTCATGCAAGGAAAGGTTGTTGAATACAACACCGTTTCACCCTTAATGGATGTTCCGTGAATCGCTGCTTGAACGATACAATTAACCTCCGCGTGAACACCTCTACATAATTCTGGCTTTTCACCACTTTCTATATTTTTTCTAAGGCAAGTGTCAAGCGTGCAATGCTTAAATCCTGGCGGGACCCCATTGTATCCCGTAGAAATAATATGGGAATCCTTTATTAATATTGCTCCAACTTTCCTTTTTACGCAAGTAGAACGCTGAGACACCAATTCCGCAATCTTCATGAAATATTCGTCTCTTGAGATTCTAGCACGATTATCGTTCATTATTTTTCACTAATGTTTAAATCTTAATATATTTAAATAAATTATTTATCTAATATAATTATGAATGGTCTAAATTCAAATATAAAAAGTGAAAAGAAAAAAAATACTCTCTTTTTAATTTGGCTAATTTTAATAATGCTTACTTGGATTTTTGGAACTAAAGTTTCTGAAATGTTGTTAGATTTTATTCAAGAATTATCATTTGAGGAAATACAATTAGCAGAATCTCTTTTTAGTTATACAATTGCTTTAACAATTTTATTTTGGGGTTATCTTGTAGATCGTTTTAGTGAAAAAAGAAAAATCATTTTAGTATTTTGTTCAATTTTATGGATATGTGCAAGCTTCAGTTTATTTTTTGCTTCAATTAACATAACGGTAATACAATATAAGTGAGATAAACAGATTTGATACCAAGAAAATTAAAAATAAATTACTTCCTGTACATCCTCCCCCGATTTCTAATGAATCAATTGGAGGTTGGATTGAAAATTTACCAAAATCTAATAAGACTCCATTTAAAATAATGTTTAACTATATTACTAAACTAGCAAAAACAAATGGATTTATACAAACATTAACCATTATATCTTTTTTTAAAATTCCTCTGGGTGAGCTTTTTTGAAGTGTTTTTTTAGATGTTCAACTTTTTTATTACAGAAAGGACATAGTCGGGTAATAGATATCACTTATTATTATCTTTTAAAAATATAATTTTAAATACAGATATTTATATTTATCAGTAATAGTGGGCGAATTATGGGACTTATCCATTCTATCGATATCCAATATCAAGCCCACAATTTTCTAGAAAATTTTTAGAATACCAAGGAAGGATCATTAGAGGAATCGTTCAAGGGATAGGAGAAGGTTTTGAAAGCTAAAAATGGATTGTAGAAGCGATACGACACCTAATATCGGTGCATATAAAAGTTTTTATTATTCTTCCAAGTTTTTTCTGAAATTATTTAATATAACTTTTTTTAGATCATCATTATTGTATTTAGCTTTAATAACTATTCTTGATTCTCTATTTCCAATAAAATTAATACGATTTTTTGGGCTTAATATCGCCTTATTGTTTATTCTACTTGGAAATGATTTTGATACAATAATTGGAAAAAAATCCCAATCCAATGTTCTCAAAATATTTCTATGTTCAAGAATATTGAAAATCTGATCCTTTAGAAAACTAATGCAACTTTCTATTTGACTTTTCGCATGTGTGAATGAATGGCTTGGACTTTTTAATTCAACAATGCTTATTGCAAATAAATTATTCTTATTAAGAAAACTAAAAATGATACAATCACATTTTGTTCCATCATTTCTACTTTCTCTTTCCAGGCGAACAATGAGAAATCTATCATCCCTTAAATTTCCTAATTTAAATTTACCAATCCCTCTTTCACGACATTCTGTATCAATCAAATTGTTGAAATTTGTTTCAATATATTCAAGAATTTCCATAGAAATCAAATCACTGTTTATCTATAACTGTGGATTCTCCATATAATTGATCTGTCAGCTGAGCAAAATGGTCTTCATCTATCCCAAATTCTGTGGTTTCTAGGTCCTCAGTAGAGATACCATGCATATTCTCATCATACTTGAATAGAAAAGTGTTTACTTCTTCGTGTTTTATAAAATCATTTTTATCATAATTTAAACTTGTTCTTAACTTTGGGGTTTTTTTACTAAGTCTGATAAAATTATTTAATTGTAATATTAAGAAATCACTGTGTGTGGTGATTAAAACTTTCAAGCCCGCTCTAATTAATTTTACTATAAACTGAGCAAATATTCTTTGGGCATCGGGATGTAAATGTGCTTCTGGTTCTTCTATAATAATAAAACATTTTCTATCTATTATATGTTTAAAATATAAAACAATTGGTGCAAGCTCAGAGATCATTGAGGAAGCTCGATATAAAGGTATTTCTCCTTCATCTGTTATATACATTATCTCAGAAGCCACGCCATTTTCATAAGAGATATACTTGATTTTACCCTTTGTAAGCTTTTCTTCAAGAAAATCAACGAGATTTTTATATTTTACTTTTTTTCTACCAATTTCAATGATTTTAACAAGGAAATCAGAAATTATACCTGAAAGTGTAGGAATATTTATTGGATCAATTAATGCTCTTGATGATAAGCGATAAAAAGCAGAGGATATTGCTTTTTGCCCTTGAATTAGCCCCGCTCTTGTAGCAGGAAGATAATAAAAAATTCTACTTGGAATTAATTGCAATTTTTTTCTTATTCCAGCTAGACAAATTCCGATCATCCCATCAAGGATCTCCATCGATGAAAATTCTAAATCCATTTTTTTAGAAAATTTGAAATTATCGCTGATCTCAAAGGTTGAACTTTTATATCTTAAGAAAAATTTTTGATCTCTTTTTAATAATTTCTTAGACATATAAATAGTAGGTATTTCAATCTTGAATGATTTTGAAATTATTTTTTTTTCATCACATTCAAGAACGATTTCAATTTCCTCAGATTTTATTGTGACCTTAAAGCATTCTTTGCCGAATTTAGTAAGTTCTTTTAAAGTACAAGCATAAATTCTCTTGAATTCATTTGTTAAATTATCTAATATGTATAACTTAATACTTTTCATGAATTCATTATGAAAATTTTCGATAATATCCTTAGGTATTTCTATTTCTTTACCACTTTTAAGCTGCTCTTGATTTTTTTTCAAAATGTTCATAATATCTCCAAATATGCTTTCTAAATCAATTTTAGATAGAAATCTTCTGTTTCTAATAAGTCTCCCTTCACCTTCTTCATAGTATGATTCAAAATATGATTCAAAATTCAATCGTCTTCTAAGACTATAAGTAGAACTACTAAAAATAGGTATTCTACTTAAAGTTCTTAATAATTGATATATTAACATAGCAGCATAGGATTTTCCAGTATTATTCGGGCCTATAAAGATAGTTAAATCATTAAGGTTTAATTTTGAATAACTTATTGGTCCGAAATTCTCAATTTCGATTATAATTTTACTGTCCATAATTCAATCCCTTAGAAATAGTAATTTTTCTTTTTTTAAATATGGATTTTAAAGTTTCCTATAGAATTAGTAATTCATATCATTTAATTAATTTTCTTATACTAAAAAATTGAATCTTTTAACGGGATTAGAATTCAAGATTTACAAGAATAATTAAGGTAGATATATTAGTCCTTTATAACATTGTTTAAAAAATAAAGAATTACAAATAAAAGCTCATAATTTATTGAAAAACATTCAATATGGCGAAATTGCAGACAAAAAAGAATTTATCTTTTTTACCGTACCATTAGCTTTAGCGGTAGCCCCTGGGGGGTATTTCTATTGAGGAATAGAAGTTTTTTTACACGAGTCGTTAGCAATTATTTGTCCTCATGAATTTGGATTCTTGATGTCATCTGTGACAACTTTTTGAACACATTAAATGAATGGTTCAAATTCGCATTTCAGCGCTAATATTAAGATTTCTGTTTTAAGAAAATGAAGAATTAAATTTTTCCTGTCCCACGTCTTCTCATTTATTCCAATCTTTAAATTGTGCGCTCAACATTTTGATGAAGGTGTCAACATCAGAATTTATTTGAAATGTGTCTTCGTCTGGAAATTCCCCTTCAACTTTTCCCTCACCAATTAATTCGTAAATCAACAAGAGCATTTTTTCTTGCTCGATATCTAAAACTATTTCAATATCAGAAAATATTAGTTTCTTATACGCTTTAATCATGCTGAATATTTCGATTTTATTTCTTTCATAAATATCCTCTTCCGTTTCAAATTCTTCAAAATCTACGATGCGGTCAGCGTGATAAAACATGGGGCAGTCGTGAGGGTAGATTTTACACGCGAATTTTCTTATCGTATCACGTAGTTCATACTTGTCTCCTAGGGACCCGTAAGGGCAATAATATAACCTTTCGCACGGCTTATTAAACTTTGTCCTGTTGATCACGTGTTTATCGTTAAAGAACGGGATGTTTCTCAAGTTATCTTTCAGTTTAGGGTTAGGTGGAGGGGGAGCTTGACGGTCATCCTCTATTACATCTTCAGACACGTAAAAAACGGGACAATCATGGTCGAAGGTGTAGCAAACAGTTTTATCTGAACTCCCACCTATTTGAAAAGCTTCAACGAGCGCTCCATAAGGGCACCAATTTAACTTTAGACACGGTTTATAAGCGTCTTCTTGAACGACCACGCCTTTATTGAAAAACTTTTCTGGGTCTCTACTTTCTATGTCGTACTGGTAGCATTTCACGCAGTACCATTTTTTCCACTTCGGGTGAAACACCATATCGCTTTTATCTTGATTGCAAAGGGCGCACAAGCATATAGATTTTTTAAGCCGAGCACGAAGTTTTTGTTTTTTTCCTATCAAAGACCGAATCCTCCTATTTTCCTTATAGGTGCGCTGTCTTGGTTGCCCTTCAGAGTCATATCGAATGTTTTCTTCCTCTTGTCTAAGCGCTTTCATTCTAGCGTATGTCTCGCTGATAATAACGCGTCTCAAGTTATTTCTAATTTTTTGCAGGCGAGGATCTTTTATGGATACAATTCTCCCGGGCTTCACAATACTTATATCACCCCATAACTATAAAAACTTTTATTTTTTTAAGTAAGTGGCCCATTAGTCGCTTCATATTTAGGAGATATTTTTCAGGTTGAAAACCGTGGGAAATTGTTTTCAGTTTTTACAATATTTGTTTATATTATTAAAGGTTCAAATATTGAATTCACACAAAATTTTGGGGAGAATCCTAATCTATGTCCTATTAAAGAATGTGTTTATAAAAGCAAAAACAAAGCTCATATAATAACACATCTTGCATTAAAACTAATTATTGGCGTGCAATGGCATGAATGCCCTCATTGTGAATATAAAGCCAAGCGAAAATCAATATTATTAAAACATATTGCAGGTAAGCATGATATTGGTGTGCAATGGCATTATTGTCCTCATTGTAAATTTAAAGCCAAGCGAAAATTCACTTTAAAAAGTCATATTGCAGGTAAGCATGATATTGACGTGCAATGGCATTTTTGTCCTCATTGTGTCCATAAATCCAAGCGAAAATCATCATTAATGAAACATATTGCTGATAAGCATGATATTGGTGTGCAATGGCATGAATGTCCTCATTGTAAATTTAAAGCCAAGCGAAAATCCACTTTAAAGAATCATCTTGCAAACATACATAATATTAACGTGCAATGGCAGGAATGCCCTCATTGTGAGTATAAAACCAAACTAAAATCCACTTTAAAGAATCATCTTGCAAACATACATAATATTAGCGTGCAATGGCAGGAATGCCCTCATTGTGAGTATAAAGCCAAACAAAAAGGAAATTTAACAACTCATTTAAAGGGAAAACATAATATTTAATTTAGCTGAATAACAAAATTATAATCATCAAAATATTGAATTTGAGAGCAATCTCACTTTTTAATTATAAGGATAAAGAAATACAGTGTTTTCATAACCATTTAGCGAAAGCTTATGAATAATTATTATTTTTCTAATATTAAATATCCCGCATAACTCCCTTTAATATTTTTTATAATATTGCTCCAACCTTTCTTTTTACGCAAGTAGAACGCTGAGACACCAATTCCGCAATCTTCATGAAATATTCGTCTCTTGAGATTCTAGCACGATTATCGTTCATTATTTTTCAC
>JAUXAJ010000295.1 GCA_030620005.1 Promethearchaeota archaeon
GAGAAAATCAAAAATAAATAATAAAAAAATATTTTACGTGATACAATATTTTGACCTTTTAAAAGGTCATGATTCGTTTTTACACGAAGGGAATGAATTCAAGAATTTCGTAGACAATCGCGAGAACGATGATGATGATGATAATCGTGGGAATCATGATAAGCAAAAACATGAAATATCCTTTCAATATGCCCCTATTCCACGATTTAACGCCTCTATGCCAATCTTCCCTCGTTTCTTGTCGAAACTTTTTTATATCGTTTTCAATTTTTCGTTTTTGGGCTTCCCATTTCTCTTCATTTTGAATTTTAGCTTTTTCAAAGTCATCGCCCCATTTTTTGAGTTGATCATCCCAGTTATCTTTCGCTTTATTAAAGAATTTATCTGCTTTTTCTTTATTTTTTTCCCAAGCTTCTTTATTTTTCTTTCCTTGTTCTTCTAAATCTTTTTCGAATTTTTGAAAACCGTCTTTTATTCCTGAAATAAAATCTTTCCATCCTTTCTTAAATATATCACTTTTTTCATTTTCTTGGTCATTCATAAGATAATATTTCCTTTTTTTTTTTTATATTTTTCCATATTCATTTTTTTTGTTGAACCATTACTAAAAAAAAATTTAAAAGATATTTCAATTAATTATAACAAGAAAGGATTTTAAAATATAATAATTAATAAACGATTTAATCATGAAATTTGAAATTTTACAGAAAACGCCGCTGTTTAGCGCACTTTCAGAATTGGGAAAAAGAATTTTTTTACCTGATGGTATTTTCTACTGGTCAGGTAGGGCAAAAAAGAAAGCAGAATTGATTGGCACCATTGGAACTGCTTTTGGTTTTGAGAAGGATTTCATTGACGGGAGTTCAGACGAGTGGTTACCATGTTATCTCCAATACTTTAAAG
Organism: Promethearchaeota archaeon; assembly: GCA_030620005.1. The sequence continues at coordinate 904 of JAUXAJ010000295.1, forward strand.
AGTACTCGTCTTTAAACATAAAGTCAATAGTACCATACGCATCTATTGGCGGGCTGGCAGATATTAGGAATATTTGGAAAAAATGGGTAGTCAAAAAATCCTATCTTGATAAGGAAAAAGAAAATGAAAAAATAGAGCTACTTGAAAAATCTGTAACTCAACCGATCGTTACGCAAGGGATAACAAACGGAATATTCCTGTCTTGTTCTTTATTCTTGAGTCCTGGAGAGTTCATTATATCTCCAAATAAGCGTTGGGGTAATTACGATAACATTATTAATAAATTCATTGGAGCTAAAATAAAATCGTTTGAATATTTTAAAGAACAACAAATAAACGTGCAAGGATTAAGAGATGCAGTAATAGAAGTAGCTAAAGAACAAGAAAAGATCGTGCTAATATTAAATTTCCCGAATAATCCCACGGGATATGTGCCCACGCAAGAAGAAGTGGAAAAAATTTTAAAAGTATTAAAAGATACTCAAGAATCCCTAAGAAAAACGATTATTGTTCTCGTAGATGATGCCTATGAACCTTACATCTATAACAACGATGTCGTGCAAAGATCAATTTTTTACGATTTAGTTGAACTAGAAGAAGACGTCGTTCCCGTTAAACTAGATGGAATTTCAAAGGAATTATTAGCGTATGGAGGCAGGGTTGGGTTTGTAACTATAGGTTTAAAGCCAAGTTGGGTAAAGAGTGATGCTGAACTAGAAACTCTCAAAATTGAGCTAAATAATAAACTCGAAGGCATAAATCGTAGCACCATTTCAAATACAAATCATTTTTATCAAGCAGTTACGCAAAAAATGTTCCTTGAAAAAGGCATGGATCAAATTATTGCAGCTCGGGAAAAAGTGAGGCTTTTACTTAAAGATCGCTACGATCTAATTAATAGGGAGCTTTTGAAAATTGATAATCCAGATATTTCCATTGATCCTAATTCTGGAGGATTCTTTGTTTTTATAAACATTGATCCTAATAAAATTAAAGCAACAGAATTTGCTGATCATCTTTTAAAAAATTATCAAGTAGGAGTAATCCCCATTGAAAAAATAAGTGACCAAATAAACGGAATCCGAATTGCTTATTGTTCAATCGACATCAATAACATTCAGGAGTTTGTAAAAAGAATAAATCTTGCATTAAAAGATTTTTAATCGATTAATTCTCATTTTTTTATAAAAACATTTTTTGACTTTTCTAAAAAACTATTAAAATTTTTATAAACATAATTTTATATAAGTTATATACTAAAAATATGAGTTGTTTTTTTAGAAATGAACCCAAAAATATATATGATTAATAAAGGAGAGCTCGAAGAGATTAAAAAATCAGTATTCTCTACTGGTGATGTTTATCTAATAGACGACGAGACAACCATTTATGTGTGGATTGGGGGCAAATGCAGCGTTGACGAAAAAGCCAGCGGCGCTGTTCAAGCCAGAACATTAGATCAAGAACGCGGGGGTGCTGCTAAAATCATAACGCTCGATCAAGGGCAGGAATCTAAAGATTTCCTTAGTATTGTTAATAAATTGGGGGCAATGAAAATCGTCGAAAAAAATATTGCCAAAACCTTATTAAAAGACGTACAAACGGGAGATTGGGCCGGTTTCAGTGAATGGAAAAACATCCTTTATCGTGTGTCTTCTGAAGAATTTGAAGACATCAATACAATGAAAATGATCCAAATCCCATTTTCAAAAGATTCATTGGAGTCTGAAGATTCTTTTGTTTTAGACATGGGAACAAAAGTTTATGTGTGGCACGGCGCAAATTGTAATGTTAAAGAAAAAGTAAAAGCAGGTCAATGGGCTAGACAAATTGATGCTGAGCGAGCCGGTGATCAAAATGAAATAATATGTGAAGAAGGCGACGACGCACAATTTCTTGCTGCATTAGAGAAAGGTGAAGATTATAAAGAATCTGATGCTGTTCAATTAAGGGCAGAATCTGAATTAGAGCCTGAAACGGAAGCAGATAAAGCTGTGGCTGCAATTGAACCTGAAACTAAAGCAGAAATTAAAGATGCCGCTCCAGAAGAAGCTACTAAAGAAGTTGCCACTAAGCCCGAAGTGCGGGCATCTGGCGCCGCTCCAGGTATTCCTGGAAGAACGGATAGTAGCATCATGACAATTGAAAAAACTGAAGGCAGACGCATTTGCCCTAAATGTGGAGAAGATCACTTAATAAAAGAAAGTGTTGACAAGGGCAACATAATCCTCGACTATCCTCGCATGTATGGACACAAATATCAATGCGGAAAATGCGGATGCGAGTGGCGAGAGAAATAAAGAAACCCCCCGAGCGCAATTCGATAAATTATTAGCTAAAAAGAGATATTATTTTTTATTTCAATTTCTAATTTTTATTTTTATTTTTTTACAATTTTTGAATGTCTCTACGCATAAATTTAATTCTTTTCTTTAATTCAACTAATTCAAGTTCCGCCTTTTCAAGTTTAGATTCTAATTTTAAATTCTCGTCTTTAACGGCTTGAAAATCTGTCAAGATCTTATCTTCTATGAGTTCTGTTTCGTGTAATTTGTTTTTTAAATCAACTTGACTTGCTTTTAATTTTTCAATTTCCACTTCTTTTTCATTTAGAAGATTCTGTATTTTCGACAATTCTAATTCGTATTTACCAGACATGCTACCTTCTGCCCTTATTGCTTCAGTTAATTTTTTTTCGGTTCTGTCAATAATCTCCTTATTGCTGAAATCTTTTTGTTTTAATTGTTCGTTCTCGATTATTAATAATTTAATTCGATCTTCTTTCTTTTCTAAATCCTTCTTAACAAGACTAAACGTTTCAATTTGCGTCATTAAATTCTTAATTTTCAGATTTGACGAATTTAGAGAGTTTTGTAATTCAAATGTTCTTTTTTCTTTTTCTGTTATGATTTGATCCTTTTTTTCGATTAAAATTTGAACTTTATCGTATTTTGATTTGTGAATGGTGTCATTTTGAAGATATTGAATTTGTTCGCTTAACTCCTTGATTTTCCGATCTTTTTCTTGTAGCTGTTCAGATAATTCTTGTTTATTTATCTCGTTCGATTCAATTTTCTCGATTTTTGAAGTTAACTCTTGTATTTGTTCATATTGTTCATCCAATTTTAAATGCGTTTTCTCTATTTCGTGATTTTTAGAGTCCAATTCTTCATTTAATTCTTGAATTGAGTGTCCCTCTATTGATTCATCTTCATCCTTGATCCTTGCTTTTAATTCTTCAATAATATCATTTTTTTCCGTGATTTCTGATTTTATTTCTTTAATTTCCTTAAGAAGCTTTTCTTTAGTAGAAGTAAAAAGCGTTTTTTCCGTTCTTAATTCTTCAATTTCTATAGATTTCTTCTTTATCTCATTATTCAGTTTAAGATTTTGTTGCTTGAACAAATTAATTTGTTCTAAATAATTTAATTCTTCATTTTCTATTTCTTGTTCTTCTTCATTTTCCTCTATCCAGCCGAAGGTGCTCAAGGCGTCAACGATGCTCTTATCAGCAGCATCTTCTTCTTTTTTTCTTTGATTTTCATACATATAATATGATATTAAAATTTAGGCTATTAAATCTTCTGGTTCATTAATAAACACAAATTTGCGATCAAAGACGAATTTAGTTAGATAACCGAGGATCAATGCGACTATTACACTTATTTCTAAAACCGTATTAAAAAAATTTGTCAATATAAATTGAATCCCAATATTTTCAATCGTGGTTATTATAGCAAAACCAAAATATTTTAAGAATTCTTTTGAAGTTTGCTTGAGTTCCATCTCTTTTTTTTTAAACACGATAAATTTATCCAAGAAAAATTTAACGATATATGTTATTCCTACCGCTACAATAGAACCAATTAATTCGCGCATGTTAAATGGTATTGTTGAACAAAAGAATGTTTGAACAAGATCCATGTCCCCAAAATTGTGGCAAATAAAAGGTGCGATAAATAGTTGGTTTGATTTTTGGATTAAATAATTTAATAAAATCATGAATGCAGCGAAAATTAAATATAGCGTCAACTGCCGTTTTAAATCGTTGGTTTTTTCTAAATTTTTAACCTCATCCATTATAATTTAGCACCACAGTGGTAACAAAATTTTGCTACAGGTTCCTTTATTTCTCCACTACAAATAGGACAATAACTTAAACCAGCTGGTTTATCATTTGCTTTCTTATAATCAAATCTCTCGTCAGTCTTCTTAAAATCTTGACAATGATCATTGTATTGCAACTCGCGATCTCTTCTAAAACGATTGCGGGTACTAAATGTGAAAGGACAAATGCATAGAATTGGAAGAAAGAAGAAGAAATCTATTAAAAATGATAGAATAAGAAATACTATTGAAACGACAACAAAAATAATGTTTAATATAATATTTCGCTTTAAAGACATTATCGACACGAATTAATTAGTCGTTTTGAATTCTATCTTTCCAAGAATCACTTTTTTCTTTTAATTGATTTTCATTGCTATTTTCGGATTTTTCTTGAGATGTGGAATGAAGTGGTGGGGGTGGAGTTGACTCTGAATATTGAAAGACATCACTAGATGATGCGAGATTAGGTGATGCGATTCCCATTAACTCTCTTACAAGCCTTTTACTTTTATCCTCTTTACCAGTTGCTTTTCTGTAAAGTTTCATTATTCCATACCCAAGAAACGAAATTGATAATGAAAAAATGAAATATAGCCAAAACCAAAATTCGTATTCACCATACACGATTCCAAGTACTGAAAAAATACCTAAAAATATTACACACCTCACGCACATCGGTATGAATTGTTTTTTTAGCATCTCCTTCATTAATAGACTCATTTCGATTTGCGCTTCTCTCATTAATTGAAGGTTTCCTAAAGCCTGAGCATTTTTCATGCGTTCTTGGAGGTTAAAAGTTTTTGCTCTGAGTGCCTTCATGTTTTCTCGTTTTAATCCCAAGACTCTATTCAAAACCAAACCCAAAAAATACATTCCTACCGTCACGAGGAAAATTTGTAAAATAATATCTGCGTTCTCGACAGTCATATTATGAAAAGTAAACTGATATTTTAATTAAATTTTTACATAATTGCTTTACTTTAATTGTTTTTAAACATTATTTTAAGTTGCCGTCGAGAAAAGATTTTATATATTTTGGGTAAAGC
>JAUXAJ010000125.1 GCA_030620005.1 Promethearchaeota archaeon
CATCGTAAGTGGTTCGGATGACAATACAATAAATATAACAGACATGAAAAATGGAAAAATAATTCGTTCTTTAATAGACGAACCAAAACCAATAATAAAGGTTTTGTTTACAAGCGAATTAAATAAAGAAATATTAATAAGTGTTGCTTTTGATGATTCTCTTGACTACAATGACTACGATGATGACGATGATGACGATGATGACGATGATGACGATGATGATTACTCTTTTGATTATGATAATTACCGTGACTATATAGAGCAAGAAATATTTATTACAAAATGGGACTTAAATACGGGCAAGATTATTCAAAAAATAAAAATAGAAGGAGAGAAACCCAAGAATGAAGATGATATCATGCAAATGGATATCTGTGTTAAAAAAAATCTTATTGTCAGCTCAATGGGATTAGACCCAATAATAAATTTATGGGATTTAAAAACTGGAAATCTTATCAAAAGGTTTGAAATGGATGATCCAATTAAACTTCCTGCGAGATATGATGGATTTAGAGTCATAGGTTATAAATTAGGTTATAAAAGTATTGTGTCTTTATCTATTCATCCAGAGGGTAAATACGTGGCTGCTGGATACTGTGGCCCGAGTGACAATATTCATTTATGGGATGTTAAAACAGGAAAAGTAATTAAAACCTTTCCTGAGAAGTATGGCGCAGGATGGGGATTATTGTTTACCAATGATGGAAAAACAATTATAAGTGTAGGTTATGATAAAGTGAAATTATGGGATGTATCTTCAGGGCAGCTAAAAGGAGAATTCGACGGTTATATCCGTTCAATAGATCTCTCACCTAATAATAAATATATGGCTTGTGGCGATTACGATAAAATTAGGATTTGGGAATTGTCTTCAGGAATGTTTATTAAAGAATTTAAGGCACATAAAAAAAATGTATCAAGTTTAAAATTTACTCAAGACTCAAATACCATAATTAGTAGTGGGCGAGATGATGACGCTCATACGATAAAAATTTGGAGTCTGAATCAAATAAGAAAAAATTTGGAAGAAAAAATCGAAATCAAGGTTGAAGAAAAATCTAAAACCCTCATTGAAAGAATTGAAAAGCTCGGCGGGATTATGGAAGGAAAAGAATTTGATGAGATTGACGTTAGCGTGTTAACTGCTGCCGACCGAAACGCCCTAAAGGACGCTTTCAAGTTCTTTGAGTTGAAATCGGTTAAAAAGGGGTCAGAACAACTCCTAGGAGGAGATGTTAAACTTTGGTTTAACATAGGTAAGCTTTCACATAAGCTCGGATGGAACGCAGAAGCTACCCAATTTTATTCCATTGCCCTGAATTTCGACCCGAAATACGACAGTGCGTGGAACAACCTCGGAGTCATCAGAAAGAGTCAAGGGGATGTGAAAGGGGCGATCGTGGCCTATGAAAGGGCGCTTGAGCTCGCCCCGAAAAAATCAAGCGCGTGGTACAACCTCGGAGTTATCCATTTGAAGCAAGGAAGCTTGAAAGAGGCGATCGCGGCATTTGAAAAGACGGTTGAACTCGACCCGAAAGATACTGATGCATGGAAAGGGATCGCAATCGCCCTGATTATGCAAGGAGATGTGAAAGGGGGGATCGCGGCATTTGAAAAGACGGTTGAACTCGACCCGAAAGATACTGATGCATGGGAAGGTCTCGGTCTCGCTCGAAAAAATCAAGGGGATGTGAAAGGGGCGATCGTGGCCTATGAAAGGGCGCTTGAGCTCGACCCGAAAAAACCTAGCATATGGGGCAACCTCGGAGTCATCCATTTGAAGCAAGGGAGCTTGAAAAAAAAAAAAAAAAAAGCTAGAAAGGAAGCGGAAAAAAGAAGAGAAACGAAGGAAAAACCAATAAGGGCAAAAGAGATTATAACTTTTGATAGCTTAATGAAAAAATTTGAAGAATGGGAAAACGAAGGTGTAAAAAAACAAGAGGAAAAATTAAAGGAGCAAGTAGAGAAATTGATTTATGAAGGAAAAGAGGAAAATATATCCTTCAGAGGTGCCAAAATATCCCAATTTGAAGCAAGTTTACTTCAAGAAATAGAAAAAAAGGTAAACAAGCAATTTGAAGTGGACAACGATTTAAATTCCGAGATGGGATTTAAGGCTGAAAATCAACTAGTCATTGGGATATGTCTTGTCGGTTGTGGACTATCGACTCTCCCGGAGTCAATAATGAAGCTCACATCGCTCGAAGAACTAGATTTAAGTTGGAATAAATTAACTACTCTCCCTGAATCAATAACTAAGCTTTCATTGCTCAAAGCACTATGGTTACAAAGAAACAAGTTATCGACTCTCCCAGAGTCAATAGAGAATTTTAAATCGCTCCAACAACTAGCTTTGAGTAATAATCAGTTAACAACTTTACCTGACTCAATAGGAAACCTGGAATCGCTTAGAGAATTATATTTAACTGATAATCAGTTAACGACCCTCCCGAATTCTATAGGCAACCTAAAATCGCTCCAAAAATTAGCTTTAGAGGGTAATGGATTAATAACTCTCCCAGAGTCGATAAAAGTTTTAGAAAAAAGAGGTGTAGAAATAATTTAGTTGGTTTCCAAAATTCCTTTTTTTTTTTCTTCCTTTTTTTTCTCTCTTTCTTTAATTGACAATAAATTAACGACTTTGCCGGTGTCAATAGGAAACCTTACATCACTCCAAACACTAAATTTAAACTGGAATAAGTTAACGACGCTCCCGGAGTCCATAGGGAACTTAAAAGCGCTTAAAATATTACAGTTAAAAGGTAACAACTTAACTACTCTCCCAGATTCAATAGAGAATCTTACAACTCTTAATAAATTAGATTTAGATAATAATACATTATTATCTCTCCCAAAATCAATAGGAGGACTTAAATCGCTTGATTCACTGAGTATTAGAGATAATAAGTTATCGACACTCCCTAAATCAATAGGCAGCTTAACTTCGCTCCAAACCTTATATTTAGAGAATAATCAATTTATTAAGCTCCCCGAGTCAATAGGGGACTTGAAATCACTTAAAACACTAAACTTGAGTAGAAATAGGATCAAGATTCTCCCAAAATCAATAGAAAACCTTAAATCGCTTCAATTTCTAAATTTAAGTGCTAATCAATTAGAAGACTTGCCAGAATCAATAAAAAACCTTACATCACTCCAAGAATTAAATATAATTGGCAACAAATTAAATATACTTCCAAAAGAAATAAGAGATTTGGAAAAAAAAGGTATGATTATTATGATTATTATAGATGATAAAATATCCCATAGAGATAAGAGTCTAATGCGCCAAATTCATGGCACAATTAAAGATGAATCTCAAAGAGCATTACTTATGAAGTTTCAGAATGGAAATGAGATATGGTTTCCAAAATTTACTGTAAAACCAAGTTATGACCAAGTTAAAGGAACTGGTCAAACCTTTTTAATTGACGAGTGGATTTTAAAGAAAAATAATGTTTGGAGTGTTTTAAAAAGAACGGATAATATATGTCTGAAATAAATGTATAAACTTAGCGAAAAAGCTTTAATATGGAGTTTTAAACTTAAAAAAGTGAGGATATTGAAAATTTCAGATGGATTCGTTACAAATTCAAGCTCAGTTAGCGCCACAGTTCTAATAGCAGCCCGAAAAGGCAAAGATTTGGGAGTATTATTTAGTCAAATTGGTCTTTCGAGTGATTGGGTAAATAAATTTTATAACGACATTGACGGTATTAAAGAATGGTTTAAAAACATTGAATACTCACGCCGTGAATCGCACGTAACAATTATTAAAAATGATTTAATCATGTTATATTTTAGCAACGAAATGTAAATAAATAATTAGATATTAATAGAGATAAAGCCAAAATGATGTATCGTGAGAGTTTTAAAAATTTTTGATGGGTTTGTAACAAACCACAGCACGAGCGCTTCTCAAGTGCTCGTAGTTGGATTGCGTAATGGAAAGAGTTTGTACGAGATTTTAAAGGGATTCGAGGGAAAAAAATCCCTAAATTATGTATCAGACGTAGAGTCTTTAGAATGTGACCACGAGATCAAATTAGAGCATTTAACGGACGATTATGATATCCTTGAAAGTCATTCTTCGAGTTTCGAAAACGAACATTCCTTTTTCGAGAAAGGGGCCTATCTCGATTACATGAGTGCTGATGAATCCGACGGAGACGCCATGTACGAGGCATTTGAACGGTATATCGAAGAATGGAAAGAAGACGAAGGAAGAATAGTGGATTACATCAAGGAACACGGAGGTGAAGATTTAATCGTCCTTTATTTCGAGCAGTCTTCTTTCGAGTCACTCGAAGTCGAAGAAAAGAGTGATTTAGTGCTTGATACCCCTATTTGTGTATCAAAAATTTTTTTAGAAGAAAGAATTATTAAAGAAAATCTTCACAGAAAACAAAATCTTGTGTTAATGGAGCTTGAAAAACACCTAAAGAAGTCCCTTCCCCTCGTTTCAAAGATCGATCATAATACTTTTGGCGTTCAAATCGAAGGTCAAACTGTTATAGGATTAGGTCTATACTATCAAGGGTTAACGACTCTCCCGGAGTCCATATCAAACCTAAAATCGCTCATAACACTAGATTTAAGTTATAATAAATTCACGACTCTCCCGGAGGTTATAACTAAGCTTATATCACTTCAAATTCTTGATTTAGGGACTAACAATTTATCGACGCTCCCGGAGTCAATAGGCAACTTAAAATCACTCCAAACACTATGATTGAATGGGAATAAACTATTGTCTCTCCCGGAGTCAATAACTAAGCTTTCTTCACTCAATGAACTAAATTTACACAACAATCAGTTAACGACTCTACCTGAGTCAATAGTAAACTTCTCCTCGCTACAATCCCTTAATTTAAGTTGGAATAAGCTAACGACCCTCCCTGAATCAATTACTAAGCTTATATTATTTCAAATTCTTGTTTTAGGGGGTAATAAGTTAACAACTCTCCCCGCATCTATATCGAACTTAACTTCACTCACTTCCCTTGAATTGTTTCATAATGAGTTGATATCTCTCCCGGAGGTTATAATTAAGCTTACATCGCTAAAAGAATTAAATTTAGGTTTTAATGAGTTAACGACTCTTCCAGAGGTCATAGTAAACCTTACATCGCTACAATCCCTTGATTTAAGTTGGAACTATTTAACGACCCTCCCAGAATCAATAACTAAGCTTATATCACTTCAAATTCTTCTTTTAGGGGGTAATAAGTTAACAACCCTCCCCGAATCTATATCGAACTTAACTTCACTCACTTCCCTTGTTTTGCATGATAATGCGTTGATATCTCTCCCGGAGGTTATGACTAAGCTTACTTCTCTACAAGAACTTAATTTGTCCGGTAACAAGTTATCAGCCCTCCCAGAATCGATAAAAGTTTTAGAAAAACGAGGAGTATCTATTATTATTAGATACAAGTCCAGATCGTTATGAATTTACAATAAAGACGGTATTTGGAGTGACTCGGAGTGACTCCGAGTCAAGTTGATAACTTCATTATGAAAACCTTAAAAGAGGGCTTTCACCTCTTTTTAGACGGCATGGACGCACTTGGTCACGATTTTAACAAGTTTCAACAATCGCTTTTACTCGAAATGATATTCAAGGAGAGTGCTTCCATTTCCAAGGAAATGCGCAACATTCTCGCTAAGCGAGAGAAGGAAGAACAGCTTAGAAAAGAGAGAAAAGAAGCAGAGCACAAGTTAGAAGAGCAAAAAAGAAAAACACTCGCCGCTTTCGGTGAAGAGATAACGAGCTCTGATTTAGTGCAGAAAGTAGAGAAACTAAAACCACTTGAAGATGAAATCGACAATTTGCTGAAGCATTACAAGAATTGGGAGAAAAATAAGGTTGGGAAAAAGATTGATTAATCTCTTTTGCGAGTCATAAATATGCTCTCAATCGTGCTCTAATATGATAGTATCGTATTATTTCTTAAAATTTTAAGAAAAAAAACGAAATTCCTTTTGTTCAATAATTCATTGAAATTATTCATTGACAAGTGCTCTCTGTTCTCAAACCTTTGAGGAATTTTATAAAGAGTATAGAGAAGAGACTTTCTATTTTTTAATAGAAGATATTGGCTATCTTTTAAAAAAGTTCCGAAAATTTGTAAATATTAATTTTAAAGATTAAAGACACTTAGACTCTTAATTTCTTTACAAATAAATATAGAATTTGATTTAGTCAAAAATATTTAAATAATTCTTCACAATGTAATTAGTTTAAAACAACATAGTTCAGAATTTAAAGGCTTATTAAAAATAAGAATTATTACATCACAAATTTAACATCACTCTACAGCAAAAACATTGGAATTATTTCAGACTTTTGAAAATAAAAAAAGACTCTAAAAATAGATTTAAATAGAATAAAAGTTATATATTGAAGTAGAATTAATCTAATACACTTAGCGAAATGGGTACAAATAAAAGATTATCGAGCTACGAGATTGTTGCCTCCGCCTTTAACGTCTTAGAGATCGCCACCGAGATTAAATATAGCTTTCCCCCTGATAAATCGTTGTTGGAGATTTGGGAAGAAATTGCTGAAGAAGGTATAGATCCTACTGAAGATTGGGCATATTTAGTTCGCGACGATAATGAAATATATGGATTTTTAGATTATTTCAGCCATTATAATGGTCCTAATATCGAAGTCGATACTGCGAGAGTAAGAGAGATTTGACTTATCTATTAAAATCGAAGATATAGCTTCAATTGATTAATAATTCCTTAGTTAATAAGACACTATTATTTAAATATTTTAATAATCCTTGTCTATTTAAAAATAGATAACACCTTTCTATATTTTAAATTTATCATATGCTTTTAAAATAAATTTTTTTGTTTTATATTCCTTAAATTCTTCTAACTCCTTTCTTTTTATCCTTTTAAATTTAAACTCTAATATAAATTCTAATTGATCTCTCTTAATGTGATACATGTGGGCAAAAATAGCATCCAATTCTGCTTGAAGTAAGAGAGTTCTTTCAAAATCCTTCTTAAAAGGTTTATTATCATACCCAAGTTCTAATGCAAAATCCTTCAAGTCCTCCGAAGTATATGTTAATTCTAAAATCCGAGGAAGGATTAAATTCTTAAGTTCTTCTGTATATCGTGAAGGTGGAAATATTGGAAGCTGTTCGATAAGATTTCTATTTATATTTATATTAGTTAAACATTTTTCAAAGAAGCAATACTCAATGATGATAGAATTCATATTTGCAAGCAAGCAACAAATGTCTTTTATATTATTATCAGTTTTTACTTTATAAATAGGCCTTTTAAGACCTTCAATCTTCTGAATTGAAGCAATTAATAGTCTCTCGTTTCTATTTCTACTCAACCATCTTTTAATATTTAAATGCCATTTTCTTTTAGAAATTTCAAGAAGTTTATCCTTATTTTGTAAGGGGTGAATAGCAACGATATTCAATTCCCAAGAATTTTTAACGACACTATAATTCTCATCTCTTTTAATTAAAATTTCAGATTGATTATTGATATGCCTCGTTATTTTTAAATCACCAAAAAATTCAAATTGTGGAAAATCAAAAGTATTTGGATTAAAAAATTCAAAATCTTTTTGGTTAATAGGAATAAGTTTATAATCAAATGGTAAATCTTGTATCATTTCTTCCAAATTCCTCTGATTACCATAGAATTGAGCCAAAATCTTATTAAATTCTTTTGGATCCACATTTTGGAACGAGGATAATAACTTTTCACTAACTGCCTTCTTTCCACTTAAAGTTATAAAGCAAAAATTAACTCTTTTATTAACATTATCTAATAATTCATTTTTGTTGTTAAAATCATGAATACTAACAAGAAAGTTATTTTGAACTAAATAAGCAATCAAATCTCTTGAATAATGTCCTGTTATTATAGAAGTTGGGATGCATGATCCAATATATCCTTCTGAATTTATTAAATCTAAACATCTTTCAGTATACAAGATGGAATAACTTGGGTTTCCTTTTGATGAAAGATCATAAATTCCTGAACTTTTTATAAAATGCTCAGTTTTCTTGATATCTTTCCAAGCCTTTTCATAAGATACATGTAGTTTTGGATTTTTATATTTTAGGGCTTTTATGAAAGCTTTTCTTCTTTCTTTATTTTCAGCTAAGTGAAATCCTTCACTTTTTAATTCCCTAAAAAATTCTTCTTCATTAAATCTTAATTCATCCCAAGGAGGTTTTGTCAAAATGCAGTCAAATCCCATTTTATCAGACGAAAAAATCTCTGGAAATTCATTAAACCAATGAAAAAATTGAAAATTTTCAGAAATTTTACTAATTTTTTGCATGATTTCATGTATCCATTCATTATTTTTATTATTTCTAAGCTCCGCTATTAGAGCATGACTTGGTATCGCTCCTAATTCTTTTCCTTCAAGAGACCAAAAGAACGTAGATGTCCAGATATCTGCTTCTTTAAGAGCTTGTTGATATTTAGATTCTTTTTCTAATTCTATTGGTAATATTTTTTTATTTTTTAGAATATAGCTTATTTCCTTAATTTCATGCCTGATGATTTCACGAGCCTCATTTTGTAATGATCTATTTTCATCCTCAATTCCAACAGCTCCATTTCCTTTAATTGCATTGAATGCATGCACTTTAATTTCATCAATTTTTTTCCTTTTAATAAGACCAATTAGACTATTACCACATTTAAGATGGTTATCTAAGGATTCTAAAGATTTTTCTTTTATATTAATAGAATTTAATAATTTTTGCTTCGCCACATTGATAGAGTCAAGATTCACATCCACACCATATAAGCAGTTTTCGATAATGTCTTTACGCGCTACTAAAAGATCAGATTCTTTAGGATTTTTTGGGTTAGTTCTCAATTCAGCAAGCAATTTTGCTAAAAAATGGGCCACATTTAATAATATAGAACCATCATTGCAAGCAGGATCTAAAATCTTTAATCCCAATATAGCACTTTCTCTTTCTTGAATGCTTTCACTAATTTTCCTTAATTTTTGTTCCACTAATGGTTTTAATGTAGTGTTAATCAAAATTTCTATTAATTCCTTTGAAATGTGAGGGTGATATTGTTTAGTTTTAGTTTTCATCAATGGAAGTTCACTAGGCGTTGTTATTGAAACATGACTAGCTGGTTGAAAATTTATGAATTTTTCATTTGAAGTGCAAATTATTAATTGTCTTTGATTAAAGATATTAGAAAAAAAGTCGAACATTGTTTCAAAATCGTTAGGATTTAACAATTTATCAATATCATCCATTAAATAAAATGAATTCGAAATAAAGCTTGATAAAACACTTTCAATGCATAGAACCAATTTGAATTTTTCTCTCATGCTTAACATGGAAAGTTTAATTTTATGATTTTTTTCTTTTCTTAATTCAAATTTTCCATTCCAATTCATGGAAAGCTCTAATCCATCTGATTTAAAGATATTTTGGGTAGCAGTATTGAAATAAAGATACACTTTTTTCAAATTTTTTTTATAAATATCATCCTCAAATTTTTCTAACGATTCAATGAATTGATTTGTTTTAAAAAGCGATAAAATACTTTTCATCTTGTAAAAAATAGCTATATTTTTCAATATTTCCTTTAACATTCTGAATTTATCATTGTATTCAAAAAACACCCCAAATATTTCTATTCCATTAGATAATTCCTTGATTCTATATGATGGGATTTTTATAAGTGCTTTTTTTATAATTTCTTCATCAATTTTTTTTAATATTGATTTCTTTTCTGATTCTGAAAAGATCGGAGTTTTAATCAATAAAGTTAATAAAAATGAAAGTAGATCAAGTATCTCTTTTTCAAGAGGCGTAATCTTAGATAATTCTTTTTCAATATTCAAATCTCTAATTCTATCTCTCAAGGAGATAAGCATATTTTCAAGCGAATTATATCTAAATATTTTTTTATGAAAACGGTTTTTCGCAGAAGAATAATTTTCTTGAGATAAAATAGATTTTGGATGAAGAAATATGAGAATAACATGAAGTAAGTAATTAATTATTAAAAATCTATTATTTTCTCTGCTAATAATTGAAATATTATGATAAAATCTATAATTATTTTTCCAATAATCATTATCATCATAATCATAATTCTTTAAAGCTTTAAAAAAATCCATTAAATAGGGGTCATTATTAAATTTTTCATGAGGCTCAAAAAATTCAAATAATCCATCATTAATTTTTAATATTTCACCAATTACACCAAGGAACCAAGAAATAAATTCAAAATAGTGATTATTTAAGAAATATTTTCTTATTTTTGTTTGTTTTTTTATAACATTTATTAAAAATCTATCATTTAGATATTTTTTATCATGTGGATTACGATCTTTAGGTTCCAGTCCATTATATCCCCTTTCAGAATATATAGGAGATTTTAACATGTTCTTATTGTCAACAATATTAAAGAAAGTTGACAAATTAAACAAAATGTCAGTTTCTTTGAATAAGAGACCATAATTACTATAAATTTCTTTAAGCTCGTGATTCACATCAATTTCATTTTCATTAAAACAAATAAAATCTTTTTCATGTTTGGAAGATTCTCTTCTAATTTTTAAATTTCTATTTCCCTTTATTAGTTCTAACTCTACTTTACATGATTTTTCATTGAATCTGATAAGATCTTTTGATTGTATTATATTTAAAAGATATAAAATTGCTTCTATAATTGTACTTTTTCCACTTCCACTTTGACCATAAATAATATTTATACCTTTATTGAATTCTATAAAGTAATGTTCAAAGCATTTAAAATTCTCTAATTTTAAGGACTTAATATATATTTCTTCATTAAAATTTATAAATTTTTCGCCAATATCCTTGACAAGATTTAATATTTCACTATTATTGAACTCTTCAGTACTATAAAAATTATTCCTATAACTTTCAAATAGGTCCTGTTTATTATATTGATTTATTGATAATTTCGAATAGGCAGTTATAGGAACTTCTGTATTATTGCTTTCAAATAGTTCTTGTTTATAGAATTTTATTTTTTCTAATAAATTTTGATAATAAGGTGTAACAATCTCAAGTTTTTGGTTAAAATTTTTCTTGAATATATTAAAATCAACTTTTGTCATTATCACACCTAAATCCCTGTGCCTCTTTAACACGAAACCTAAATTTGAGGTTATTGGTATGAATTTTATTAAAGAGTGATATTTTTCTCTCATTTCATATAAAACAGGTTTTAGAATTCTTTGGGGGGATTTTCCAATTCGAAGATATTCAATATTTTTAAAGTAATTTTTAAAAAGATTGTAATATTTAGAACTTAACAATTGTTGCAGAAAAGAAAGCGGAAAAAAATGCCCCCTCTTCCATCTATAAAGTGAAAGCTTTAAATTCATTGGAAGCATCAATTGTCTTAGGAAATCCTCTAAGGAGAGTTTATCTTTTTTAATTATTCCTTTTGGACCAAAAATCAGATCAAAGAATTCTTTTTTGAAATAGATATAAATGTCCTTCTTGTAAAATATTGTTCTTATTTCCAAAATTTTCTCTTCAGGAAACTCATAAAAAATATCTTCCCAAATCATTAAAAACTTGAAAAGGCTACTATAATCATTAATAGAGAAATATTTTGATAAGCGATTGATATTTATTTCATTAACAGAGAAAACATTTGAAATTAATTTATAAAAATTGTCAAAAAATTCTTCTTTGATTTTTTTTTCAATATTTAATTTTTTTGGATTGGGGAAATAATACCTGAAAGATGGAGATAAATCACTTTTTGATATTATAAAGTTACGAGAAAAAAGAAATTGAATTATTTTTTTTGAAATTACTAATAATTTTGAAGATTGGAGCTTAAACAAGTCTAGATGCGTGCTAATTAATGTATTTAGCTCAATGATTAATTGTTCTGTAATCTCTTGATTTTGATAGAGTTTCTCAAGTAATTCGAGTAATTTATTATCATCTTCAAAATATTTTGATATCATATACCATTCATTTTTTTTTTTAATGCATTCCCTATGTTTACTTAATTTTGTATTGTTTAAATCTATTCAAAAACTTAAATCTATTACAAGAGGCATTTTCGTGTTTTTAAATAAAATTGATCGAAAAATTGTCCAAAACAATCTAGATTAGCCCATACTTTCATTTCCTTACCTCAACTCTCGATATATTTTTGCAATTTTAAATTCCACATCATCATATTCTTCTGATGAATAGTCGTTTAATTTTTCGCTTGTATCTTCTACTGATGAGAAGCCAT
Organism: Promethearchaeota archaeon; assembly: GCA_030620005.1. The sequence continues at coordinate 12,268 of JAUXAJ010000125.1, forward strand.
CTAATTTTTTGCTTGAATATATCACATTTTCATCAATAACTTTATATATCAACATATATTTCAGTGTACCACTTGTACCATAATGATCAGAGAATATTTTAATATCTATATATTCGATAAAACGAGCATTCTTTTTCAAAAATTCATTCATTAATTTTTCATTAATGAATGTTAATGTTTCTAAATAATTCATTTTTTTTTTCACCTATGTTTTTCCCATTCCAATAATTGAAAATATTCTTCTAAATAGATAATATTATTTATGATGGATTATATTTAAATATTATTATCTTTCCTTTAGAAAATGTGCATTAGAAAAGAAATATTTTTATTCAATGTAAACTTAGTAAAAATAATAATAAAAAAATTGAATCTTCTAAAAAAATTATTAGAGGTGGAAAAAATTAATCATCTTAGCGGGGTACCACCATATTATGCAATTAAACTTGTTGATTTAAATCCTGACCAATCAATCGCAACAATAAGAAGAATAGTACAAAAAGAATATCGTTTAAACCCGATATTAGCAATTCAATTTATCTTCAAAGGAAAGGTTCTACCCGATACTTTAAAATTATCTAAAATAGGAATTCATCCCATGCGTGATTTAATTACGATTATTTCTACGCATGGTGGTGGAGGAATATTATAAAAAAAATTTAAAAATTTGGAAAACGTGAACTTAATTCTCCTTTTTTTTCCCGAAAAGTCTAAAATAAGTTTTTTGAACTTGGAGATTGGAAATTTTAAAATTTCTCTTTAAATACTTCTAATTTTTATAGATTTCATGACGTCAGCAGAAAAAATCTTGTGCGAGCTCGTCTTCAGGGACGGTTCAAAGCAAGGTTTAGAAAAGATCGTTGGGGAGATAAACATGAAACAATTGTTTTCACCGGATAACAACTGGATTGCGTTTGAAACAAAGATTTTAGAGGGTGCAACGTTGAGAATCGTCGAGAACATCGTCAACAAAGCGGATGTAGAGAAAATAACCTTCTACAAACCGCAAGTGTTCTTAACGGTAAACAAGGGAGATTATGGCTTGAACGAGATGATTAAAAAC
>JAUXAJ010000157.1 GCA_030620005.1 Promethearchaeota archaeon
TGTTCGAAAAACTCGAGAAGGAAATAAAGCCTTCAAAAATTTTAGGTCAAAAGTATTTAGAAAAATTCCATGATTTTCTATTGGATCAAATAGAAATAAATCACACGGTATTATCAAGAGAACAGAATTATAACGATGAAAAAGCCATAGAAGAATTTAAAAATATTATTGTTCAAAATTTAGATTCATTTTTCAAGAAGATAACATTGACTATTGGTGATTTAGTTTCATTTGCAGAAATAGAAATGGAAAAAGAGTCCAAGGTTATTAAAACTCATATTGATAATTTTAAAAAGTTTTCAAGCGAGATACATTATTTATTAGGTTATATTTTGAGATATAGTACAATAAATAGATATTTAAAAGATGAGCCTGAAAACGAGATATCAGATCCTGTGTCATTCGCCAATAAATTTCATCGTTTCTTGGAAAAACGAATCGGTGGAATTAATTTTGCTTGGAAATCTTACATATTTGATTGGATCAATGATTATTCAAAAAATTTTTTCAAATTGGACATACCAAACTATTGGACTATAAAAGAAATTTATGTTGATTTTCTGGGTTATTTGGGAGAAAGAGAATCAAATGAACAAAATCCCGAACGATTTTTAGAATTCATTGATAATTACAATAAACGATTACCGGATGGTGAAGAAAGGGAACATTTACTCGATTTTTATAATCAATATAAATTTTGTATTGAAATAAAGGACGAGATTCCAAATTTTATTAGACAAATAATTGAAAACGAATTAACTTCTCTGAAGTTTCTATTAGAAGAATTAATACCGATTAATTTTCTAAATATTGAAGGAGAAGATGATCTTTATAATTACATCAAGGAATCTGCATTAATGTATTTTTCTAAATTAATTCCCCGACCGCATTCCTTGATTTTAAAGCACAGCATATCCAATGAAGAAAGAGAACTTTTTAATGGCTCTCTTTTTCATGTGATTAATTTCGATTTTAAGGACGATAAATTAATATTTGACTTAGCAGATAATTTTAAACAAGTTTATCGGGAGTGGTTAAAAGAATTATGATAAATGGAATAAGTGGAATAAAAAGAAAAACAACTGCTATAGAAAGTACATATAGGTTCTTTCAAACTGTTGATTTAATTATTTCTCACTTTAAAAGAGATGCTGATAAGCAAAAAATTTATGAGCTAGTAAACCACGAAACAACACTTAATGGTTTTTTAATTGCTACAGCCGCTATTCATATATATCATAATTTAGGAATTAGAGTTCAAGATGATTTTGAATCTGATCAAATGACTGTAGATTCAACAAGAACATTAGAACTTAAAGAGAAAAAAATTCTAAAAGAAGAAGTAGAATCTCTGTTAAAAAACTCTTTTAATTTGGAAATTGAAATGATAAATATAATTATTAATTTAGAAAATAAATTTATCTCATTTTTGATTGAAGGGAGAAAATCTAAACTTAAAAATTTTCAAAAAGAACAAAAATTAAAAGAGATTGAAGATCAAATCGAGTATGAATTATTACAAATCATTAGAAATTATCCTCCATTTTGTTTTTACGATTTAATTGGAGACTTAATTGGACTTACTAATGTGACAAAAATGGAAATATTAGAAGAAAGTTCTGGTTTAAAGGATTTGTCTATAGAAATCGAAAAAAAACTAGAAAAAGAAGATAAGGAAGATAAATACATTGAACTGTCTACTTTAAATCGATTGATTACTAAGCTTCAAAAAAATTTTGAGTTTAAGTCCTATAAAGAGTTACAAATTCAGGCAATGCCTGTTAGAATGATAAAAAAAAAAAATAATAGGATACGAAATTGATCGTTTTCCTATTTCTGTTCCCGGTTTAAATGCATTTCTAAAAGCAAATAATTTAAAAAAGGATTTAATAGCAAAAATTAAAAACGCGTTGAACGAGAAAATTAACTACGATCAATTTGAACACCAAATGTTGGCTTATTTAAAAATTGAGATAATAAAACAGTTAAAAACTAATCCTAATGACTTCATATATTTTTTGCAAAAATTGAACGAAACTAATTTCAGCGAAACTATATACATATTAAACAAATACGGAATTCATAATATTTTACATTTGTTAAAAGCTGACGAGGAGCTTTCAAAAAAAATTAATCAAAATATGATCAGATATAATATTAAAAAATTTGATATAATGTCGCTAAATGATCCTAACAAAGATTTAATATACTTAGCTAAAAAAGCTATATGCAATTTAGATTTTCCAATTTTAAAAGATGCAATGAAAACTAACCATGATTCATCCGAATTCAATTTGTTTAATTTATTAAATCAAGATAGTATTGAAGCTAAAGAGTCATGGAAATTAATAGAAAAAGAAATAAATTATTCAAAAAGCGATTTTAGGGAGTTTGTTAGAAAAAAGGAAATCATTGATAAAATTTTCCTAAGAGGATTAAAAATAAGGGATTATTCTCAAATATTATTATTAATGAATTTCGAAACAATTTTAGAAAATATTGTAAAGAACATATTTTTTTATCTTTTATCAAAAATCTTACGTCAATTAGGAAGAATTATTGAGATTTACCTTAAAGTTACTAATGAGAGAGGTCTATCCCTATTAGCTCTAAAAAAAATGCAAGGCACGACAGATTCCGAGGAATGGGTTAACATTAAATTAGAAGAACTCCTAATCGAACGAATAAACAAAAGACAAAATGAATTAGTAACTGTTTTTAATGCGATGACTCAACCCTTTCTAGTAAACGGATTTATTTTTGCAAGGTTTAAAAATATTGCTTTAAAAACGGGTATATCGGAAATGAAAAACACTACAAGTCCAGTTTACGAGGGTATATTACCGTTGAAATTACAGGCGGAGTACATTTCACCCGTTTCTTATTGTATTGCCTATGATTTAGTTAAGAGATTCGAAAAATATGTGGAATTGCACAAAATAAAAATAGAAAAAATTATTGAATCGAAAGAAAAAGTTAAAGAAGAAAAAAAGAAGGAATTGCGCAAAAAGCAGGAAGGAAGCACATTTAATTGGATTGAAAGAAGGATTACATCTGCTTTAATGAGAATAAATAGCCCAGGTATTAATCCAACACTCCTATACTGGCAGAAAAAAGATACTAAAAGCGCAACAGACAATATTAAATTACATAGTGAGTTACAAGGAAATACAGTAGAATTATTTAGCGAATTTTTTATTTTTTGCATAGAAAAAATTAAATCTTTTTCCCAAGAGTTTAAATTACCTGATAATGATAAAATAATTCAAATGGTCAATAAAATAACTGAAAAAACGTTAAAGGAACGATTAGGTCGTGTTCCTACTTCCACAGATGTGCAAAACATGATTGAAGGAGAAAGATATGAAATTGCAAAACAAATTGCTAAAAGAATTGGAAAATTCTTAGATAAAGTTTTATATATAAAATTTAAAAATAAACGAAAAAATAATTAAATAAGAGTGTATGAGTTTTTTTATATGAATATCTCAAATAAATTAAAACATAACAAATAAAGAGAATGATAAATTTAAGAAATCAATAAAATCATTCTTTTCAATCTCATATAATGCCATCAATCATCTCATGGATTAAAAATCAATTGAATTACTTTAGAGAATCTCTCCCTCAGATTATTAAGGGGCTTGTTTTGTGTTTACTTTCGTTTTCAGGTTTAGGTTGTGCCATCTTGTTGCGCTATTTAGAGTATAACGGTTCAATAATCGCAGTTCTGGGTATAATAACAGAAATGATTTCAATGATCATTTGCTACTTTATTTTTTTAAAGCATTTCAATCCAAAAAAAGAATCTGAAAAACCTGAAATTAAAAAGAAGAAAAAATGATTTATAAAATCTCTTTTAAATTATCTGTTTAATCAACTCTTTTCCAGTAATGAATTTACTATATTGGCTCTTGGAAATCAATTCTAGTATCAAATTTGGACTATACTCCCACGTTTTGTCTTTATTGAAAGAGATACATTTAAGATTTTTGATGTTAAGTAAGGAGCGGGCGAGAAGACCGTAAACAGCCACTTGTGGTAGTGAAATTAAAAATTTTCCTTCTGGTTTATAATCAATTACCTTAACATTATTATTATCAACTTGAATTAAATCAATATGACCTGTAACATAGTTATTATTTTTCACTTTTTTCCATATTGGAACTTCTATAGCCACAGAGTCCTTATCCTTTATTAATATATTCTTAAGAATTGGTTCGTGTCCTGGTTTTTTATTAATATGGTTTTCCTTGTAGTTATCATAAACTCTTCGAGCATAATTAGATAATTTTGAGTCCGTATCAAATTTTGTGATTTTCCCCGAACGAATTAATTGCTTACTAAAGCTTTTAACAAATGAACTTTTTATACCTCTAAGCTTAAATTGTGAAACTCTAGGAAAGCGTTTATCATTAAACAAGTCATTCGGGATTGATCCATCATGGATTTTTTTAAAATATTTTCTTAATTGTACAATATCTTGTCGACAACCATTAAGCTGCTTTAGTTTTTCCTCATGATGAATATAATTCCAATTAAAAGAATAACAAATTCTTTGATGGTAAAAATCGCGATGTCTTAACATAAAACATGTGCTCTGATGGTATTATGATTAGTAATCTCAAATTATTTAATGACACTAAATTAATAAATTGATTGTATTAATGAATTATTAATTTTTACCGAGTTTATTAATTCTATTTACCGACATAAATCAATATTACTGATATTAACTTGATTATTATTTAATATGGACATAAAAATTATATATATATCGAAAATGAATTTTTAATATTCTATTAGATTTTAAGTTTTCTAGTTATTTTGAAGAATAGAGAAATTAATAGCGGACCCGGCAGGATTCGAACCTGCGACCCTTGGATGTCTTCTAGAGTAAGAATTATTAGAAGTCCAATGCCCTATCCATTCTAGTTTAAAATTTTTATTAATTCAAATTACTAGGCAAGCAAGGATTCAAGATTCAAGATTCAAGAATCATTGTTTATTGCGCGTATAATACATGCCTGACTGGCTTTCTTTCTTTTTTGGGAATCGTGTTCTCGAGCATTGGGATCTATTTAATTGCATTTAACAAGTCAATCTTGAGATCGAGTTATAAACCCGCATCGTTTTTCATATTAGAAGCGATACTATTGGTTGTATTCGGAGTCACGCCATCGTTAAAAATCATCTGGTATTTTCCTTTATTTCCTTGAATCGCGCGATCGTGAAAAAATGTAAAAAAACTGAGAGCGTGCATAAATTTAAATGGAGAACAAGAATTGATTTCGTATCACGAAATTAACTAATGGTTTTTTGGAAATTATTTTGTATTACGAAATACCTCATTTTGTATTACGAAATAAAAAGAAGAAAAAAGTTCGATAAATTTATAATGCAAGATTTAAAAACGGATAGTTTAAATACTCACGTTAAGACAACAGAGTTAACAGTAATTTAACAAAAAATATCTAACAAAAAAAAAAAAATAGGATGGAAAAATGAAATGGAAGTAAAGGATGAGATGATTAAGGAATTTAAACATGCCAGAAGAAAAGGTAAAAGTCTAAAGGAGTGTCAGAAAGGCATTGAAGCGCTTTTTTTAGAAAAAAATGAAAATCTCGCAGAATTGGTGGGCATTCTTTTAGGAGACGGACACATCACATTAGATTACGAGAAAAGTAGTTATAAAGTTGAAATAGCGTTAAACTCTGATGAAAAGCTTTATGTAGACCATGTATACAACTTTTTAGTTAACAAATTTAACGTGAAACCGAGAGTCTATCAGAGAAGTACTGAGAAAACAATTGTGATTGATATAGGACAAAAACCTATTGTTGAAGCCCTTATTTCGGGGGGTTTGATGTCAGGAAATAAAATTAAAAACCAAGTACATGTTCCACGATGGATATGTAAAAGTGCAAGATGGATTCTAAGTCACGAAAATATATGGAACATGAACTACCGTCCGCTCGTAATTCGTTGTTTAAAAGGATTAATGGATACAGATGGTAGTATTTACGTGACTCATAATGCACGCACGAATTATACATATATTGGCATTAAATTTACTAATGGTTCAAGACCTCTCGTTGAGGATTTTAAAAACATGTGTGAATCAATTGATATTGAAACTTCAAATATATACGAATATGTTGGTACGACAAAACAGGGCAAGGAATATAGGGGATATAGCACAAGCACGGGATCGAAAGCAAAAGTGTCTAAATTTTTAGAAATAGTCATGCCAATGAAATGGGAGGTTAAAAAACCAGAGATCATGGGCAAATTAAGAAATCACGGATTGACACTGGAAAACATGTTTTCATACCAGAGACAACATCGAAATACTCCCTTTAACGATTTTTAATCATTTTTTTTTTTTCCATTTTCTATTTTAATTTTATCTTGCAATGAATTAATTGCATAGTAAGATCCGAAGAGCATCTAAACGTGCTTGATTGAAAATTACAAGGAATGAATAATTCTTTTGAAGTGAGAATATTAACTTTATTTGAGAAGAATATCAGCGATCTCTTGTAAGAAAGGATTAAAAATTGAAGGGAAGGAAATAGCGGATCTGGCAGGAATCTCGTTATGGATATAGTTTATTCCAAGATTTCGAACCTGCGATCTTTGGATTAGAAGTCCAACGCCATATCCATGCTTGGCTACAGATCCAATGGTAAATTATAATTAATCTTATTAATATAATTTATCAACAAAAATCTTTAAATTTTATCATATTTCTTGTCAGTTATAAAACAAAAAATAATGAAAATTTATAACCAAAATAATATTAAAACGTCTTGAAGAGTGGCACGGAATAGATATTTAAACTGCTACGAGTCCAATAGAAAAAATCATTTAATTTATATGTATAAATAGAATCATAAAAAATCTTTAAATTTTATTATTACATCTAAATCTTTTATTATTATCATGATTTATATAAGAGTTTTAAGTTATATTTATATGAACTTAAATTTTTGTTATCTTTTAACAAATATAGTCATGAGTATTATTTTTCTATGGCAAATAATTATAAAAAAGAAATCATTAGGTGCGTATACGAATAGTGGAAGATAAAAGTAAACGATATGAACAAGATCTAAGGTCTGTTATTGATATTTTAAACGAAAGAATCAAATCTATAGAAAAAGAAAAAATAAATTTCGAGCAAAAATTAAAAATTAAAGAAAATAAAATTGAAAAATTGCTTCAAGATAAAGAAACCTTATTGAAAGAAAAATCTGAAGTTTTAGAAGTAAAGAACGAAATCTTGCAGACCATATCTAAACAAGAATTAGAACTCCAACAAAGGGACCAAAAATATTCGGAATTACAGTTAAAATTTAAGCAATCTAGTGGTGAATTGTTAAGCAAATCAATGCAAATAGAAAAATTGATTAAAAAGGTATATCGTATTGAGAGTCTAAGAGACAGTGAAAAACAGGAGATGGAAGGAGGAATTATATCGCTAGATAACACGGGAGTGATTTCTAACATGGAAGGAATAATTAACTATATTAAAGAGACATTACCTCAAGGAAAAAGCAGTATTAGACTGGTTTTGCCTGAAATTGAAGATTTGAATAAATTTGAATTAACAAGCATTATTAAGGAAAGACCGTCCAAAGTAAGAATAAATATTGCTATAAAAATAGATAATCCAGATGAGAATCCCCTTGTACAAGAAATGAAAGAATATTCTCAATTAATAATGTATAATGATATAAAGTTTATTGCTTTAAATGTAGATTCCTCTAATTTTATTATAGGTATATTTAGAGGTGACGAGGTAATTGGAATATATACGGATATTTTAGAACTCATTGATCTGTTTAAATCAACAATAATGGAACCATTCATAAAAGGAAGAAAAATATAATTTTTTAATTATAAACAATTTTTTTAAAAATCAAGAAGTTAACGATTTAATTAAAAGGTCAACAACGATTAAATCTGATTTTGGTGAAAAAGTTTTCACTATTTTAGCGTTTAAAACCTTTTCAAGTGACCAATCATAGTTAATCAAGAGAACTTTCAAATTTTCTATTGCTTTTTCAATTGGGTTTGGTCTTTCGCAAAATTGATAATTATGTAAAAGGCCTCCCGTTTTTTTTAATAAAAAACAAGCTATATCGATAAAGTTCAAGGAATTTTCTGGTAAGTTCATTATGATTCTATCTACACTATTTTTTAAAGTCATTCCTAATGTACTTGAAGGGTCCAGTAGACTTTTAACATCTAAATTATAAGGTGTAATCTTTTTTTTGATTTTATTTAGTTTAATATTTTCCTTCAAATAATTGTATGCGTGTTGATTGATATCAAATGCGTGAATTTTTACTTCATGATTTTTGGCAATTTGAATGGAAAATGGGCCGACTCCGGCAAATATATCAACGATTATTTCGTTCTCTTTAATATTACTTGAAGTTATTCTTTTACGTTCGTGAACTAATCGAGGTGTGAAAAAAACACGCTTTACATCAAGCTTAAAAACACATTTATTCTCTTTATGAATTGTTTCAGGATTATCTTCCCCGTGAAGAATCGTTAATTCCCTTAATCTACAATGTCCTTTAATTTCGCTTCTTTTTTCGTACACTGAATTAATGTTTTTATTCACTTCAATTATTGATCTTGCTATTTTTTTTTTCAATATAATTAAATCTTTTTTTGTAATTGATGATGTTGAATATAAATTATTAGTATCAATAATTGCGATATTCCCAACGATATCGTAAGATTTTGGAATGAGATAATTAAATTTCTCGGGAATTTTATTTTCTAAAGCATCTTGAAGTGTTTTATGCTTGTAATTTGGATTTTTAATAGCATCCCTTAAAATAATATCAAAATCAATCTTATTTTTTATATATCTGGCAATTTCATTAATTAATTCGGTCTTACTGGTTAACGGAAAGAAAATCCAGTTATTCTCAAGAATGATTTTAAATCTCTTATTTAGAATTGACTTGTTGAATTCCCTAATGAATTTAATTAGATTTTGACCGTCTTTTTTTTTAACTTTAATATAAGATATTTGTTCTCTTCCCATTTTATCGGTTTACTTCATTTATTTTGAATATTAAGCAAAATCTTTTTCCACGAACCCTTAATTTATTGATAAGGTTTCGATTTAATTCGCTTGAGGATTTCGTGCATTTGATTAAAATCGTTCTATCGCATATAAAATCACTTTTACGAAAAACTATATCTTTTCTATCTGTTAGTGATAATTTTTTATTTCCATAACCGTAAAAAGAGTCAATCTCATCGTCTACCTTTATTATTACATTAATTTTTTTTCCGCTCTTTATTTCCTTTTTTAATTCAGGATTGAGATCGTAACAACCTTTGGATGCACAAATTCCTAAAATGCAATTTCCTTCTTTTGTAAGGCGCTTATCTTTAGTTATTTCAATTGTGGTATCATGAGTACAAAGAATATTTTCATGGCTAGTTGCGTAGATTTTATCTAAACTTTTCAAATATCATTACCGTCTTTAAAAAATTGTAATATATCTTCGATACTATTAAAAATTGAGAGATTGTAATTAAATTTTGATTTCAGATGTGAAAATACATTTGCCATTGAATTATTATATAAGATAATGATTTCGTTATTTTGATTAACAATTTTTTCCGGAATTAGAGCTCCACATTTTACATATTGGCTAATGTGAGTCTTGAAGAACAATTTTACTTTTTTTAAAGCGTTCCAAAATAAAATATCATTTGTTCCAAATGATTTTATTGACTCATACTGAAACATGCCTAATTCCAAAGGTATTATCCCATAAAACTCTGAATAAAATACCACATGCATTTCCATCCTTGGAATCAATATGTTATTATTTAAATATTCCAACCAATTCTTAATATTGTAGGAATAATCTCCTTTTTCTTCTAATTCTGGTAAAATAATCAAATACTTTACATCTTTAGGAACGCGATAATTATCAATTATCTTCTTCGCGTATCTATATAATAGTGGTCGATGAATACTTTCAGAAGAAGAATATAACCTACCGTGTTTTTTGTATATTTTTTCGTGTGATTCAAAAAAATTTTTGTTTTTCTGAACCACTTTAACAGCCTCCACAAGAGCAGGATGATTTCTAATTCTTTGCTCTACAAGTTCCCATAAATTACCTTCTCTTATAGCTTGTCGTACCGTTCTTAATTCGGAAAATGAGAGATATAAATTATGTCTGGCCACTAGCTCAATTCGTAGCTTTTCTTCAAATTTTTTCACTTCTTTTGGAGTGTATTTACTACACACAGGGCAATGGCATGGGAATTCCTCTAATTCTTTGAGGTTTTTTGTTCCCGTAGATAAAGTAAAGTAACGATTTTCTCTAGCATATAATACATATGCGGCGGAATCCATCAAGTCGCATCCACACGCAACTGCCAATGAAAAGAATTGTGGCAATCCTAATCCAAACATGTGTATTGGTTTGTTAGGGATAATGTTTTTCTTTACGGTTAATAATATTTGAATTGCTAAATAAAATTTATATTTTAAAAAAGCTTTTACCAAGCCTCCAATTGCGTAGATATCAAAATCTAATTTGCTCATTTCAATAGCGCTCGTTTTTAATAAATCAAAAAATTTCCCCCCATGTATCGGTCCAAACCAATGACAATTTTCGTTAGTCCTTCTTTTGATATTGTCTTTTGCCCTATTTATAGTTATTATTACTTTTTCCTTAGCTTTATCGTATGAATCATCGAGTTGTACTGGAATATCGAGAATTACAGGAAAATCAGAACAAATATCTTCTTGAAATTTTTCAATTGTGTCAGCATTGATTCCAATACGATTTTTATACATGTATTGCTGAAAGGCGCCTGAATCCGTCGCAATCAATCCATCAAAATCTAAATGATGGTGTATACCCTCTTTTAAAACTTTTTCTCGTAAAGTTTCATTTTGATACATGATATAAGCGTTTGTAAATAGACATTGGGCTCCAATATTCTTTAAACTTGATGCAGAAATAATGTTTTTAATCGGATGGACTACTGGGAAAAAACAAGGTGTGATTACTTCTTTCCGATTCACTATTAGCTTACCTATTCTCCCCAATGCGTCTAGATCTACAATTTCAAAATTCAATTAATTCACTTTTTTAGAATTCTTAATTATTTATTATTTAAAAAATTCCATTATGCGATCGTTTTTGTTTAGGTCTTCCAACCAATCTATTTTTCCAATTATATATTCTTCATGATTTATCTCATTTTTTATTATTTTTACCATGATTTCTGTGATATGTTCACTTGTCGAGTTGGATGTGTCTATTTCGAGAATAGGTATTTTAATTTTTTTTTCAATCATATAGTTAACACAATTTCCTAAAATTTCACTTTGTACATTCTCCATAATTTTGCTATTTTTATAGCCTCTCTTTTTTAATCTATTAATTAGTTCGTCCGGATTACGTCTTAAAATAAAGATAAAATCAATGAATTTATTAGGTATAATATCTGAAAAATGACCTTCAATAATTAAAAATTCAAGACCCTCTTTTCTGAATGATTCGATTAGGTTTAATACATGTGGTAATAGTAAATTAAAATTAACGATGGATGTTTCCCTTTCCTCATCGTATTCTAATATAAAGTTCTTCTTGATTGAAAGTTCGTTTAATGAAATGACCCTCGCATTAATCATTTCACAGGCTTTATTTGAAACGGTTGTTTTTCCGGTGCCAGGCGTGCCAGAGATTATTATTATCTTCATGACCAATTAATAAATAGGGAAATTTTGTTAATAAAATATTAGTGTGACAACCACGATTGTTGTTAAAAATGCGAAAGGGGGGCTTCGAACCCCCGACCTCACGGTTATCAGCCGTGCGCTATACCAGGCTAAGCCATTCGAAGAAACCCAACATTTGGGCTCCACTCTCGCAAGCCACTCTCGCTTAAAAACTTTTTTATATTTAAATAGTAA
>JAUXAJ010000032.1 GCA_030620005.1 Promethearchaeota archaeon
ATAAATATTTGTTGAGCCTGCCCCTTTCTGAGCACTTCACCCCATTTGAGTTCCATCACCCATTTCACGATGACCAGATTTCATGAAACTTGATAAATCTCTAACCCACCAATAGAATCTCAACCATTTTTTATTTGGATTATCCTTCGAATATATTATTACTAAAGTTTTCCATTCACCCATTAACCACTTAATACTTATGCCACTTATGGGCATATAAAAATTTATCGGAAAATTTCCTACAAAATCTAAACTTAAATTATTTGAATCTAGATTAAAAATAGGCTGATTATATCCTTCTAAAATAACAATTTCACCGCAATGGGTGCATTCATAATGAAATTTAGCTTTATTCATCCTTTTTTGGCAGTTTGGACATGTTCGGTTTTCAATGATTCGGTATTTAATAATATCGTATTGTTTTTCTTTTTCTTTTTGTTCATCAGTTTTTTCTTTTTTCTTTCCAAATTTTCCATGCCAACCCCAAAAGTCATCGAATGCCTCATCAATCTTTTCTAAAGCAATAATCAAGTTTTTTAAAACATTTTTTTCTATAATTTTTATCATACCTACATGTTGGGTAAAAGAATTCTTCCACCATGATAAGCGGATGTATCTATCGCTTTTTGAATAAGTATTATGGCATAATAAAACAGCAAATTTACCATCCCTTACAACGATGCCTTTTTCGGGGATTTCATATTTACGATTTAGATTGAAAATTTTGCCATCTTTTACAATTTCGTCTATATCTTCTTCGGCCTCTTCTAATTCTTTCTTCTCTACCTTCTCTTTTATAATAATTTTACACTTGGGACATTGAAGTATCCCTGCAACAAGAGGTTCCATTTCTACCTTACATGACGGACATTCTATCAATAGTTTTCACATAAATAATTTAATCAATTTTTATTAATTCGCTTTCTATTGAACTCATCATTTCAATAATATATTCTACATTACTCTTGGTAGATATTAATAATTCTTGAATCTCATCCTTAAGTTCAGGAATTTTCTCAAGAAATTCTAAATAGCCATATTTTCTATTTTTTCCAGTATAGTAGCTCTTTATTTCTGTTAATTGCGGGTTTAAATTTTCCATGTTGATTTGGAGCTTTTTTAAAGTCTGATAATTTGAGGCGGATAAGTTAATATTTATATTTTCCTCTGATAATTTGAAATTAAAATTTATTCCGATAAATTCGAGTTTTTGATCTTTTTCGATTTCTATTGTATCTTCTAAGGCTTTTTTTATTTTTTTTAAACCTCCTAACTTAAATTCAATCGATTCTTCTTTTGAGCTGTCGTTCTTTACAATTTCTTTGATATTAACCATTTTATCTAACAAGGGATCGAAAATTGCAGTATAACTCATCAGTTTTTCTTGATTTTCCTTAAATTTTCTATAAAACTCTTCAATGGTAAACTCTACTTTAATTGCTTGATATATATTTCCGATTTGATCTAAGAGTTCATAAAAATCATCAGATAAAACTATATCTTCGTCTCCTATTTCATATATAAGCCTATGTGTTATGCTCGTTGATTCACATCTTATTTCTTTTAATTTTGTAATACAAGAATTAAAATCATTCAGTGTGGTAGATTTAAACCTTCGATTTATCATAGTAAAAAGTGTATCTCTAGGAGTCAATATCGTATCTTTCTCAACAGTTATTGTTCTATCACCCATTCTTAAAATAAAATCACCTTCTTTTCGATTATAATCTCTACGGTCTCTTATATTTTTAAATAATCCCAGATCTATTACTATGTCAATAAAGTCTTGATTCCAGAACGATTCAACATTATTTTTAAAAATGTCATCTAAAATAATAACTCGTTCATACTTACTCATTAGTTCTTGGTCAGAATCTTTAAATAAATCTTTTCTAATTATGTATAAAAAAAGAATTAAATATCTACAATTAATATCATTAAGAATATTGTTGATTAAATCCTTATCATATTCCAATGATAATCTTTTATGCTCCAAACCTAAAATCCACTCTCTAGTTTTAATATTCGCTTAATTAAAAAGAGTAAGTGATAAAATTAAGCATACCTAAAAAATTTTACGCTTTTTGGGGAAATAAAGCTAAAATTTTTTAGTTTTAATTTCTAAGTATCTTATTGATCAGGTTTTTATCAATTTCCATAGTTAGATTTTCATGTTCCATGCCTAAAATCCACTCTTTAATTTTAATTAATGTGTATTGTTTAGCCAAAAATAGTAATTGATAACAGTAATACATTGCTAAAAAATTTTTCCATTTCTACTTTCTTAAAATTCCAAAATTTTTTTAGTCTTAATTTCACTAGGATTTGCAAAATCAACAGCTATTATCAAATATTTGAGTTATTATATTTTAATCATGAAGAGAAAGAAGACCATAGTAATTAAGAACCCGCGATTAAGAAAATTTAGAAATAATTTGCGTTTAGTCTTGTTAAAGGCGGTGTCTGATAAGAAGGGTTCGATATCTGAAGAGCTCGAAAGACTTAAACACAAATTGGATGGCAAGCCTCGTGATTATATTGATATGGAAGAAATACAATTTCTTAACGAGAAGAGAAACGAGCTTGATCGCTTAAAACGTGATTCCATTTGCAAGTGTGCCTCATGCAGTGTAGCGGACAAGAATATGACGTTCAGCCCTTATTTTAAGGCGTGGTATTGCGTGGATTGTTACAAAATGAATCGTAGCTTTTATAGGAAAAAAGGAAATTATTTTTATTTTGAATAATTTTAACATTAAAAATCCTTAAAATGCTAAAATTTTTTAGTTTTGATCCCTATTATATATTTGATAAAACAACCATAAAATTTTGGTGTTTATAATAGGAAGAAGAAAAAGAAAACAGCAGACATATAAGAGAGTAAAAAGAGTTCCGAAAATTTTCACCTGCCCAGAATGAAAATATTGGTATCCGATTTTTCATGGATTGCGGAGAGAAGAGTGTCAAAGTTGAAGGAATGCGAAAGAGTGCAATTGCTACTGTAAAATGTGGTCACTGTGGATTATCTAAAGATGTTTTAATCTTTGGTTCTATTTCAGAACCCGTTGACGCATTTGGAGATTTCATAGATATATTCTACATTGATCAAGAGCTTCAGAGGTTAGAAAAACGCATTATAAAAATGAAAGAAAAAAATGAATTGGGAGATCTTGCATTATCTTATTCTATATTATCGGATATTTGTAAAGCTAAAGCTGCTCAATTACTAGAAGATGAAGATGATATAGATATGGATGCTGTAAATGAATGGAAATTACGGGCTGAAAAATATAAAATGCTTGAAAAAGATGTTCTACTAGAACTAGACTCCCAAGAACTAGAAGGGGGCATTAAAACTGACGACGAATCTTTATTTTCAGAACACGCGAGTAAAATTAAGAAGAAAAAGGAAATACACGAAGTTTTTGACGATCCTGGTTTTCTCGAGTTTTAATTCTTACAATACTCCGGGTATAATTTCCTGAGTTAAATTTAGAGAAAAAATATCTTATCTGTAAGGAGCAAATTCCAAATTTACAATAACTTTTTAGGTTTTAAGCAATGTAGTTTTTAAGCATTGTAGTTCATTATCACAGCTTTAACTTCGATGGGAATATTTCGAAAAATCGGAAGTTTTAAAATGAAATTAAAGAATTGCTTGTGATTCATTTTTTTTTTAAGAATAAGATAACTCCAGTTATGAAAAGCTAATTTATTAAAGAGATTCATAAGATTTACGCCGATAGGATTATATTTTGAAGTTAAAAATTCGGCCACATACGCCCATAACCTCTGGGTTTGGGGAATGGATTCTGGATAAACAGATTCGGCTAAGGAACGGTGAAATATCTCGTAAATTGAAATAATTGGTATTAACATCTCTACTGCTTCTTTAATGCTGGATATGTAATTATTTTCGATAAGCGATAAGGATTCTAATTGATTCAATTTTTTGACAGCGTATTTAAATTGTCGTTCCTTAAAATATAACCACATCTTAGCCATATTGTCCCTTAATCCCTTTATCTCTTTAATAACCTCCTTTTCTTCGAAAATAAAAGCGTGATCATGCTCGTATTTTTTAATGAAACTTAATAATATTGAATTTGAAGACTCTCTTTCATATTCTTCAATAGTTTCGCTTTTACCGATTATCCCTTGATCCAATTCTAGATTGGAAGGAGTATGAATAGTATGCATGTAAATTGGAGTAATAAATAATAAATCCCTTAGTTTTTCCATCAAAAATTTGTAATTACTAAATTTTTTTATTTCGGGATATTTTACCGAAAGTTTTTGACCGATCTTGGATAATTCCTTTGACTGTTCTATTCGGAACTTTAATTTATCTACTAATTTTAATTCATTAATGAGCTTTTTTCTCTTTTTCTTGTAAAAAGTTATTTTTTTTATCAATAATTTATTTACTTCCAATAAATTTTTAATGTAAGAATAAAAATCAATATCATATTTCTTTACTATGGATTCGTGTGTAATTAATGGAAGCGTTAAGATTTTGTTTGAGATACCTTTTTCAACGCTCATTGCGTGATCTCCGATGGTATAGTAAAAAATAATTTTCTGAAGAGCTGCTTCCAATGAATTAAATGTTCCTAAATATTTTGGTTCGCTAGTAAAATAACCGTGTAATAA
Organism: Promethearchaeota archaeon; assembly: GCA_030620005.1. Next base: position 4,654 of record JAUXAJ010000032.1, read on the forward strand.
TGTGTCAATTCCTCTATAAACATTATTCTCATACTCGGAAATGATGACTGATTCGAATTCTCCTGGATGATGTCTTTTTAAATTGAGCCGTCCTGCAACAATCCGTAACGCTTGATTCGCTTTGTGACAAACAGTATAACCCCATTTGAAAAATTATTGAATATATTTTGAATATTTAAGTTCATAATCGTAAAACTCGGGTCCAAAATATATTGGAAAGCCAAATCCTCGAGATGTAGCGAAAATAAATTGAAATACGTGCCTGACGAGTTCCCCTTTCAAAAATCCAGGATATCTAAAATGAAGAACGAACCGAGGATATAACGCATCTAAGCCTAAATTCATCCATGCCTCAAAAAGTTTAATACTATCTGGAAAACGAAATGAATCCTTATTCCTTAAGAATTCTTCATTTAGTGTAGTTAGCGCAGTTGGTATTGTAAATAGCCAATCTATATCTTGTTCTAACATTCTTAATCCTTCTTTAAATTTTTTTAAAATCGATGGTTTTAATTGTTGTTGAATATCACTTTTTTTTTTATAATAATTATCAATAACTCTAAATAAGGAAGGAATTTCCATTATCTGTCTTTGTAAGTCATGAACTACTTGTATAGCGAGTTGACCTTCTGATTTTATTTCCGTTTTTTTCTTTGAATGTTGCAAGGAACTAAACTAAATCAAGATTTGTTTCTTTCTTATTAATTTATATTTTTACTTTTAATTAAAGTTACATTAAAATTGCGTCTTTAACAAAAAAGGTTAAAATCCTTAAAAAACCTTATTCTGAACGCCTATTTAAATATAACTACTCTCGTATTTAATAATGTAATGATAACAAGGATCAAATATCAAAGAAGTTAGAATAAAGTGAAAATTAAAGATATAGGCGACAAATGGGTCATTTTTTTCCGCGTTTGGCAAATAGCGATTTTAACTCACCCATAATTGCCCCTCTTAACGAAACAGGATTGGCAGGGCGAGCTGGCCCCGAACCTCCTGGCGGTGGTGGGAGGCTTCCTGGTGGACCTCCTGGCGGTGGTGGGAGGTCTCCTGGTGGACCTCCTGGCGGTAGACCTCCTGGTGGACCTCCTGGCGAACCTCCTGGCCTAACCTTGAGCGTAGCAATGTCGCTATTCATGCTATTAATTCTTGATTCTAAACTTGAAATCTTGGAACTTATTTGCTGTAAGCTCCCATCCGTTAAATCTGTACTTTTAAGCACAATAGTCATAATTTTTTCAATAATATCTCCAAATGCTGTCAACCTTTCCTCAAAAGGTTCTTTTTTTGCTTCGTTTAAAAAGCTCATGAATTCTTCAGCCAACCATAATCACCAGTTTACAATTTTAATTAATAAATTTAAACTAATTATATAATTAAAAAAATATATTTTTTTCAATATTATAATATATGAATTATTTAATAAATTTAAGTCTAAATGAAATCATTTGTGTTCTATGGGAACATAAAAAAAAGCAATGAAATTTAAGGAATTAAAATTAAAAAAAAAAGACTAGCACAATTCAGTTATATTATCTTTTAATTTTATCCATAATTCATCGACCTCATCCCTAACTTCTAAGAATTGGTCTACATTCTTCAAAAATATGTCTCGTGCGCGATCGAAATCACGCTGAAAATCGTTTAACTGAGCATCCATTAATTTTAATTTATCGCCTTCTACCATTTTATTCTTCATTTTTTCCACGCTTAAAGCCTTCTTTATGACAGCAGTTCTTTTATTTGCTACATCAGTTAGTGCGTTGGCTAATTCGTGTTTTTTATTAATCATGTAATCCTTTTTGACTGCTAAATCTTTTATAGCGTTTAAATAATTGTCATTATTTTCAATGTATTGATCATTTTTATGCACTAAATCTTGAAGAATATTAACTTCTTTGTCTTTTATATTCGATTTACTTTCACGCGCCAAAGTTTGCATTTGTTTCAAAACATCTCGAATTGTTCGATTTAACGATTTTCTGACGATATTCATTTTATTTAGGTGATCCGCGAATTTTTTTTGAGAACTAACAACATCCTTTTGAGCACTTGCGAGCTTCTTATACCTTCCAACTAGCTCCTTTTCAAGCTTTGCTAATTCCAGTTCATCTTCATGGGTTATTATTGGCATTTTTCTCACGATCTTTTCTTTATTTCACATTCTTATATATTTAACATCTTTTTTAAAACTATTTTTATTTTTTTTTTTTATCATTTTTTTTTCTGCATTTGATCACGAAATTTGAGCGATTCCGTGCTTTTTTCTGGCTTTAGATCGTAGTTCGAGGATCTATCCCTTCGTCAAATAACTTCCCTCTTCCGGGCGAAGGGAACGACGATCTTGATCGTGATTAAGCAATAGATCTTCTCGAAAAAGTTATTTACTTGACATTTTTAAAACCTCATAAAATATTGATAAAAGTTGATAAAAGTTAAACTTTCAAGCTAAGTTTATAAATTCTATCGTGGTATTTCTCATATTCCTTAAAAAATTTCTTGAAATGATGTGATAATTCAGCCATTGCAATATATATCAATGATTCGTTAAGATTCATACTTTTTTCCGCCATTTCTACATGGTCTTTTTCTAAAAGAACGGAAATGTTTCCTAAGCAGTCGCCAATTTTTTTTAACTTGCTTGTAATGTCTTCGGTTCCTTTCTTGCTTGGCTTTATTCCAAGGATTATTCTTTTTTTGGTCTGATTTGTCTCTGAGTTTGACACGGTTTTTTTACCTCCTGAAAAAAAAAAAAAATGGGGTTAAAATTGGGTGGATTTGGTCATCTCTTTGGTGATGTACTCGAAAAAGTGCATCATCTTGCCGTTGTGAAAGTCAATTTGAACGATCTTGGTCTTAATAGTGTGCTGCATGGCGGTGTCGAGCTGTTCCAAGAATTCTACCACGACACATAAAGGAATGTAGTTCCACCCGTTGTGGTCTTCAAACTCGATTACCGAGCCTTCAAGGTCTAAGCCTTTTTCTTCAATGAAGGTTCTTAGCCATACATTGAAGCTTTTTTCTTGGTCTTTTGTGGCGTTCATATAATATTATTGGATTTTTCCTATTTAAATGCCGAGATTTTTGTTTTTTATAAATGCTGGGAAATTTCACCTAATATTGTAGTGATCATTGTTTACCAAATCAAAATAAACAGTCAATAAAAAAAGCATGGAATAGGTAATATGGTGCAAATCCCAAAAAAAACAACAAATAAAAAAAAGAAAAGAAGTCAAACAATTAAAAAAAAAGTATTTAGTGTGCCCTTCCCACACCTATCAAATTTATTAAGAATGTTAAAAAAGTGTAAGAAATAAAAAAATAAGTCGTTCAAATCAAGATAGAAATAAAAATCTAAAGAGATATAATCATTTTATAATTATTTTAGAAATAATTTCCGAACATGAATACTCGTTCGAAAAAGAAAGGAAACATTTGACAGAAGGAAAAAAGATGAATTTCAAGCTGCAGTTTTTAATATAATGTTTAATTTATTTACGGTACCAAGAAGTTTCGTAATTGCAAGAGCTGAACACTGGCAAGGTAAAGCTTTTCTATGTGCTAATATTCACGGAATATATAAAGTAAACCGCGTCTTAGAGTCAAGCGGCAGTCACACTTACCATTTATCTTCTGCTTGGGCTGCCGGAAACTCGTTTGGTTTAGACATGGAAGTCTATGAACAATATATTAAAGAATTTGAAGAATTCTTTACCCATGAGAACGTTCACAATTGGTTGCTTTTTAACAATAAAGGGATTCTATCGCGGGATATTGGCGTTCAAAGACTCATGTTAAAATACGTGTATGACAAGTGCTGGAAGCTTCTATATGATCGTGCTCGTGCTGATAATGGTGAAGAGAGCAAGTATCATCTTCGTAAAGATAAATTAGAAAAATTCGATTTGACCGAGGGGGATCTTTCAGGGGATCTCCCAATTTAGTTTGATCATTAAGACCGAATTTTTGACAAGATTTCTATTTCCTTTTTGGTGTGCTTGTTCACAAATCGAGTCGGTATTTCTGCCTTTACTCCGTGCACTGCTAAGATCTCTAAAGAGGGTATCTCGGTCATGAATTCCGGAATTATTTCTATTTCCGTAAAACTAATCCCTAATTGTTTAAGCGACACGCATTTAACGATGGATTTAGGTATTTCCTTTAAAGGGTTTCTATCTAAATTAAACTCTTTTAAATTTTTGAGTTCTCCGATTGATTCGGGTAGGTAAGAAATTTTATTACCTCTTAATTCTAAATACCTTAACGATTCTAACCGACCGATTGACTCGGGAAGAGCTGTCAACTGATTATTCATCAAGTTCATTGAAAATCCTATTGTTTTTAGGTTCCCTATTGAGTCGGGAAGCTGTTTCAATTTATTTCTAGCCAAACCCAAGTTGTCAATTGACTTTAAACGCCCGATTGACTCGGGAAGGCTCGATATTTTGTTCGAATCTAATCTCAATCTCTTTAGCATTCCAAGTTCCCCTATTGATTCGGGTAACGATGTCAATCTATTCTCTTCCATCTCGAAATCTTCAAGAGAACTAAGCGAACCGAGCCATCCCGGAAGCTTTTTTATCTCGTTACACGAGAGATTCAGTTTCCGCAAGGATTTAAGCTTTCTAAGTTGGGCAGGAAATTCTTTTAGCTCACATCTCTCAAGGTCCAGAGAAATTATTTCTCCGTCTTTTATGGTTAGTCCAGGACCGTGTTGCCCCCGATATGGCATTAACTTGAGTCTTTTTCTCATTAGAGCCTCTAATTCGGTTATTACTTCTTGGTTCGACCTTAAAAGCGCTTGAATCTCTTCCGTTTTCAATACTTCTAAATAGCCTTCCCAATACAAGAATTCTTGAACATTTTCATCGTTGCTTATGTATCTTCTTGCGATTTCTTCCTTAAGCAATATAGTGGCCAAAGGATCGCCAACTTCCGAGAGCTTTTGTAAAAGCGGAAAAGCGAGTGCCGAATCTATTATCCGCGTGTCGTAATCGTGCTCTACCCACGCCTGCAAGTTGCTACAATGCCCCCAAAATTCCCACTCTGGAGGGATTTTGACTTGATCGTCGAATAAAAAATAGGTATCAACTGGATTTTCAAACTCAAAGAAATTATCTATTGACTTTAGCTTTTTATATTGCTCCATTTCTTTAACGGCAATTTGTATGATTACACCCTTGCATTGGTTAAATTTCTCTCCATTCACGTAGATCATTGTCTTTAAATCCTTGTTCCTATCGGGTTCCAGCTTGAGCGTTATGTAGTCGTTAACCTTGAATTCTCCCATTTTTGGTCATTTATTACACGTTTTAATGAATATTTAAATCTTGGGTATAATGCCTTTTAGGTCGTGAAGAAATTTCAAGTTTTAGTCGAATGTACTTAAAACGGTTTGAATGAATTTCCGCTTGCTCTCAAGGATTCTTTTTCAACAGTAGCAGTAATATCTAAAAATACTATTGTTATTTCCCAAGAATTATGATAACATTATCTAATTTTTTTTTTGAAACAATTGGGGTTTTCTCGATAAAATCTAATTCTCTATATAGGTTACAACTATGAAAATTTTTTTTGAGAACTAACAACATCGCTTTGAGCCTTTGCGAGCTTTTTAAAATTTCCAACTAGCTCCTTCTCGAGCTTGGCTAACTCCAGTTCATCTTCATGGGTTATTATTGGCATTTTTCTCACGATCTTTTCTTTATTTCACATTTTTCGTACATTCTTATATATTTAACATCTTTTTAAAACTATTTTTATTTTTTCTAAAAAGGAACATAAGCCGTCATGATATTATCTTTATAATTTGCTTTAATAATTTTTGCTTTGATTTTTTTCCCAATCATATCCCTTGTAAAAGTTAGAGGCCTTTTAAGCAATATTTTAATAGCACAGTCTTCATTTAATTTTCCAATACATTCTCTCTTCCATCGACCTTCTGAAATTATAGTTAATTTTAGCACATCGTTTTTTTTAAAATTTCTAGATGTAATTCTTTTTCGTTTATGAATTCCGAAATCGTTAGGACCAAGCTTTAATTTAATTTTATATTTTTTTTCTAATTCACTAAGTTGCTTGTAAAAATAATACCATGTTTTAGGACTAATTTTTTTTAATTTCCTTCCAGTTTTATAGGTTAAATATTTTTGAATACCAATTTGAATTTTTTTTTCAGAATAACCTTTTTCTCGTAAATTTATAACATATTTTATTAAATCTTCTATATCTTCATTATTTTCTTTAGGAAACCAAACAGGAGCAAGTAAAACATTAATTTTGGATTCCAATAATGCTTGTATGTTATTTAAAAGATTATCTACATTGTAATTCTTACAATCGCATAAATAATTAGCTTTATCTTTTTTTAAAGTATTTAAACTAATATTAATTCTCGTAAGATTAACTTTTTCTAATTCATTGATTTTTGCTTGATCAAGTAATAATCCATTACTCTGCATGGAAACGATCTCAACCCCTTCTATTTCCCACATCTTCTTTATTAAAGCGAATAATTCTGTATACAATAAGGTTTCTCCGTAAGGTGCGATATGTATTTCAATATCTCGTTTTCCTTTAATTTCTATTAGATCTTTTACTTTTTTAATAATGTAATCTGAATCAACAACAAAATTAGTCTCGTAATCCCCCGCGCTTACAAAACAATACTTGCATTTAAGATTGCAGAGCGTTATTGGTTTGATTTCAATAACATTTGTACCACGATCTATGATTCCAATAAAATCAATTCCAAATAAAGGTATTTTCGAATTTTCGTCTACTCGAATAAGTCTTGCAGTCATTTTTACTACTCACAATTTATACCTTAATATCCCCACTAAAGAACCTAAATCAACAATTTGTTGACCTGTAGGATGTTCTGAGCTTAAAATATTAATACTTCCGCCAGCTTTCTCTACATTAATTATTATGTCCTCGATTTCAAGTTTTTGTTTCTTTGAAGTACCTCTTATAAGAATATCCGCAATAAAGAGCTCTTTAACAGCACCTTTTTCAGCTGCGCTTGAGAGCTCATCAACGCCAATGGCTATAAGATCGGCATCGGTACTAAAATATTTAAAAATTTCTTCTATTTTTTCAGTTTCTTCCAGAATCTTTACTTTTTTTCTCAACTTAGCCAATTCCTTTGATTTTAGAGTTTCTAAAATTGCACTTTCTGTTCCAGAACTAGCGTGAATGCTTTTTATATTTGAAATGTAAATGGGATTATATTTTTCCTTTAAAAATTTAACGAAGGTATCTCTTGTATTTCCAGGTCCACACACAATAATTAGATTAATCTCAATAGTTTTAAGGTTTTCTTCAATTACTTTTCTTATTTCTTCAAAAAATTCCGCGTAGGCTTTATTTCTATGTGATTGTTCATATCTCTTTCCAGGAATGGTTTTTTTAATAGTTGCAATCCTACTATGGCTGAAGTTTGTTATAAGCGATAGAGTTGCGAGTCCAGATTCTATGGCGATAATAAAAAAAATAAAATTTTCCTCAAATTTTGAAGATTCATTTAAGCGTTTCAACTCGTTTTTAAACCAATTTTCCCTTGATATTGTTATTTTCTGTCCAATTTCTATATTGAAGGTGTGATATGTCCCATAGCTTACGAAATCATCAGGACCTTCAAGAATTTTCCCTTTTACCCTCAATCTATTCGAAAATTCGTGAAACGCTACATTTTCAACTTTTATTTTCAAATACATGGGTTTTCTTTCTCCCTTCGAACCTTCTTTCAATACTACTCGTCGATGCGTTCTAGTGGCGACTTTATCGTTTTTTGAAATGGTATTATAAAGAGTCCATAAATCGTTAAGACTTTCTATTTTAACAGTGATTTCCTCTTTTTTTTTAATGTATTCAAGAATTTTCAAAAATAAATTCTAACTCCAAAAATAGAAATTAATTACATTAAAAAATACTTGATTATAATAAAGATTAGTTGATATTTGAATAAATTAAATTAAATGAAAAAAAATATTTAAAAAAATCATTTAGATTTGGTTTTTTATTTTTTATTTTTCGTCTAAAGCAGCTTTTACCTTCTCTAATTCTTCACGTCGTTTCTTTTTCTCTTCTTCTCTAGCTTTCATATCTGCTTCGTCTGGTTTGTCAAGGGAAACACCCTTTTTAATGCCTTCTTGAAGCTCTTTATCAACTGGACCCAAACTATATCAACACCTTTTTGTTCTAAATACAATTTAAAACTTTTTACTAAAACTATAAAAAAAATTTATATATATAAATTTTAGGAAAAATCACTTAAAATTAATAATTATAAGATTAAAATTCTTTTTTTTCAAAATTTCACCTTTTAAAGCTAACATTCTTTCTTGTCATGAATCTTTAACTTCATTAAATAAGCTTCCGAATCAGAAGATTGATAATAATTTTTAATTCTTTCAATTGTTTTGAAACCAAATTTCTCGTATAATTTTATAGCAATTTTATTAGACACTTTAACATTTAAAACGATCTCATTGATTTCATTCAGCTCTTTAATTTCCTTTATGGTTTTTTCTAAAAGTAAAGAGCCTTTTCCTTGATTCTGATATAGGGGATTAATAATTAAATTAATAAGATTAGCCCTATTATCTATATCTTTAATAACAATTATAAAACCAAAAAACTTTCCTCCATTTTCTATCTTCAAAAAGAATAAGTTCCTTTGAATGAGTTTTTTGATGGTATCTTTTGAAAATGCATCTTGCTTAAATATATCTTGTTCTAAATTAAATATTTGATTTAAATCGCTCAGTTTTACTTCTTTTATCATTATCTTACATCTTCTTTGAATACTTTTATTGGAGTTTTTTCTGTAATCTGCGTATATGGGGCTCTGAAAGGAATTATTTCCACAATGTAACCATTTAATTCATATTCATCTAATAAATTAATAAATTTTTCATTTAAGGCAAATTGAACGGGTAATTTGATAATACTACCGTCAAAATTAACATATTTTTTAGAAATTTTAAATTTAGATTTTAAAATTGAATGAGTTCGCATTAAATGTCTTTTTTCGCCCTCAATTTGAGCGTATAAGAGAAGCCCCTCCTCCGTTATATCTTCGTATGGTAATTTGATCGTCCTTGCCCGTCTTAAATACCTGTTCTTTAATTGGTAATGATCTTTCGCAATAATTGAGCAGAAGTGGAGCTTAATTGAGACTTTTAATGCTAATCTCTTGATTAAATCAAAAGCGAATTCTCTGCTATTTACAACTGAAGCAATTGTACCTTCCTTCAATTTAAACCCTCTTTCTTTTAGAAATTGGCTGTTAGGAAAGCAATATTCAAATTCATTTAAATTTATAAAAGTCACTCCAATGTTTTCTAAATACATTATAAATTCCTCGAGATTATTTAAATAATCAACATCAGGAATTACTGGAAGTTCTGCACCAACACAAATTCCTTTATGCAATATTTTTTCTATATTAGACCACTTGTTTCTTGGTGGATGGAATCGTATCTCGTCTAAACCGGCATCAACCAATTTGTCGGCGATTTTTTCGTCAAAATTGATGCCATTTATATATAGATGAATGTGGAATTTTTTTCCCAGTCTTGATTTAACGTATTGAATATAACTTAGGGTTCTTTCTAAATTATATTTAGATAGAGGCTCTCCACCCGTAATGCTCATTCCTTTTCCATTAATCTTGTTAATTTCTACTAATAGTTCTTCTTTAGAAGTAATGCGAATTTCGTTTGCAAATGTATTTTCTTTATCTCTTCTTTCTTCAGATATAGGGCAATACCAAGAGCAATGAGACGGTTTTTGACATATTCCATTTAAGAACAAGACGGTTTTAACGCCTTTTAAACATTGTTGACATCCCTTGGGAAGCTTTTTCATTATAAAAAGATTTTTTTTATTTAGATTAATACATGCGATCTTTCCATTATAACCTATTAGATTTGCACTCATTATATACGCTTTTTTATTGTTTATCTTATTATTATTATTTTAATCCCTCTCGACCTTTTACAAAAGATGTCTTGCCTTCGGACTCGAATATTCTAGGCTTTTTCATCGCAAAAAAATCTTTTTTCTCACAATTGATTTATTATTAGCTAATTTTTTTAAAACAATTTCTGTGGATTCGTGAATATCAAGTTGCCTTTTTAAAAAAACTCCAGTTTTTCCGTGCTTTTCTCTTCTTAAAAGTACCTTTTTTCTTTCATTAATCGTTTCGATGCTGATCCCCACCTCTTTAACCGCAAGCACCTCGTTATTAATAACGGAAAATTCTTCATGACCTCTTAGGGTTGGTTTAATCAACACTAATCTCTTGTCGATTTCCGGCACTCTAACATCTGATTTTAATTGAGCTAAATTAACTTTACCCCCAAAATCGTAAAATTCAATAACACCTTTCTCAGGCTTAGATAAGGGCACGGTAATGCTCTCCAGTTCACTTAAATGAATGCATAATTTTACTATATCTTTTGGAGTTGCCATAATTATTTCTCGAAAAGTTTTCTCATAACCATAATTATACAATATTAATTCGATTTGAAACGCTGGAATCTGATCTAGAAAAACTATATCGATATCACTATGCTCGTGTACATTTCCACGAGCAATGCTTCCATAAGTAAAGCAATTTAACCCTTTAAACATTTCTAATAATTCTATTGCTCTCTCTCTTTTTAATTTTAACAACGTCCAATGGTCTTTTGAATAAAAAAATGTCTCGTAATGTTCTCTCAAAATTTTTTCCTTCATCGTGAATTGTTAAAAACTTAGGATTTTGTTAAAATTTTATTTAAAATCGGTATTAACACACCCAACAAAATAGTCTCGTAATATTTAAATGATCGGGTCGACCTTTCTATTACCAACAAATCAGGACTAAATTTAGAAAATTTAGCTTTAAATCTTTTTAAATTCTTATTGCTTTTTACAATATTCGATTTTTTACTGAAAATGAAGTGAAGAGTGGGGGTTAAGTCTCTGAGTTTTAGAATCTCTAAAATCTTTTTTTGATTAACAAAATTAATGTGAGGATTAATTAGTATCATCCCTTTATTGTTTGAATCTGATATCAGTGGATTTAGCGATAAAAATGATTTTGAGCAATTAATAATGTAATAAGTAGAATTTAAAAACATACCCTGTTCTTTTAAAAAATTTTGTATTGAGTTTATAATTTTTTTTTTTTCTTCTGGTTTCAAGGCGTCTAGAAGACCGCAAGAAGAGCAGAGAGATATCTTCAGTTTCAAGTTAAGTACATTGAATCCATTGCTAACTATACCCTCTGTTAAAATGTGAACTAATCTCTTTTTATAATTTGTTCTAATTATTACTATTAATGGTATGCTCTGGCTTTTTTCTAACAAATTTGTTTTTTTAACCAAGTTCCATTTTTTAACCTTTATTTTCGTGCCTTTTAGAATGTTATCGGATATCTTAAAATTTAATTGTATGATTCCTTCATTGGAGAAGGAAGATCTCCACCGGAAACCTAATTTGAAGATTTTCACGCCGATTAATAATACAATTAAAAGGATTATGATAATAGAATCTATGTAAACCCAATCTAATCTAAATATCCAATAATATTCAGTATCCATCCTATTTTACTACTTCCTTAATCCAATTTAAGTACGAGAAAGATCCTTTATTTATCTCAAACCCAATGCATTCTGGTGTTTCGTAACTATGGATTGAATTTATTTCTTGAATCAAACTATCACTTTTTTCTTCGGTAGTTTTAATTATTAATATATGTTCACCGTCTTCCTCGATTTTTCCTTTCCATTCGTATATAGAAATAACATTTTGGATTATGTTGACACATGCAGCTAGTTTTTTCTCGACTAAATGCCGTGCAATTTTTTTTCCTTCTTCAATATCAGAAATGGTCACTAAAAATAAATAACAACGCATTTTTCTATCTCTCACTCTCTTTTATTTATAGAGTCAAAATATTAAATTATTAATTAATAATGATTTATTAATAATAAAGTAAAAAAATTCTTGGATCAACTATACCCGTTTCCCTCGCTTTCTTGCCTTAGTTTTCTCTCTCGTTTATTTCTTACATATCTAATCTTACAATCTCTTACTACTTCTTTAAGAGCCTCAACATTCACGATTTTATATTCTCTATTGATTTCCCTGTAAACATGTGTATTTTTTAATTACATATCTTTCTCTGAAGTAGTAAGCGAAAAATTATCGTTGTTTAAAATGGACCAGATTACAGATTGTCTCGTTTTTTCGTTTGGCGCCTATTGTCTTAATTCCTAACTTTATCGCATTATCAACTAAAAAAATTACTCTTCGATATTCTTTTATACTCCGATTGGATTTTTATAGTGTAATTCGATATTTTTCTGTAATATGATATTTTCTTTGTATCTTTGTAACTATACGAAAATGATAAGAAATATTCATGGTGTTTTTAAAAGTAATTATAAATATATTTATTTATATTATAAATAAAAAGAATATGAATGATGAAAATAAAATGATGCTAAAAAATATAGGAGGTGTACTCAATTTTACATAATGTCTACCTGATTCATCAACTGACGGGTAAGTTTCGTCAGATCTAACCTGAGAGACACCGACTCTGTCTGATACATAGAAAATATGGTAGCATTGAATTTAATCAAGATTTAGTGTCCGGATTTTTGACTGCACTTAAAGACTTTTCAGTTGAGTTCTCGAAAGGATCAGGTGAACTCAAGATCATAGGTTGTTGATAATATTTATCAATAAGTGAAAACATGCAGATTTTTTATTTGCTGTTAGTCTTTAAGGAAGGTGTATTAATTACTGCCGCAGCAGACAAGAACGACGACGCTAAGGTGTGCCACAAGGCTTTAAGCGATGTAATCGACAAGTTTGTTGGACAGTTTGGTAATATCATCGAAAATTGGTCTGGCGACATTAGAATTTTTAAAGATTTTGAGAAAGTTATTGACGATATCTTAGAAGTTGGAAAGGTTGCTGAATTTCCTCTAAAATTACCCATATTAAAAATTTACAAAAAAGATTTTCTCAAGTCTCAAGCACGGTTGATGAAAAAGGGATTAGTTTTGTCTGAAGACGATTTACGCAAGGTCAGCGACAAAAAACCAGTATGGACAGCCAAAAAACTACCTCGACAGGTAATTAATCAAGGAATTTTAAGCGAAAAAGAGTACGAAATCGCTCATTTGGCCGATGGTTTTCACACAGTTGAAGAGATTGCCGAAGAATCAGGTACTCCAGAATCTGAAATCACAAGAATCATCGCAAGATTAGACCAATTAGAGTTGTTAAAATTCATTGAAATAAAATGAAAATTGTATATTTATTCTCTATACCTAATTTTTTTAATATTTTTAATTTCACAAATTAAAATGTGCCTCGCAAAAAATTATAATATCTTTGAAGATACTATTAAATCCTCATATATTTAAATGATAAAATTTATGAAAATAAAAGAATTTAATAATGTAGATTAAGATGATTGTAAAGAAATTTAAGGAAAATATATATGAAATTGCCCCAAAAACCATTATGGTAAGAATTCAAGGCAAAATAGAGAAATTTGAGATGAGAGTGCCAGTAAAGATCTACGCCAACGAATATATTTTGGAGAAGATCAAATTAGATAGAACATTGGAACAAATATGTAATGTGGCTTGTTTACCCGGAATTAAGAGACACGCCATAGCACTCGCAGATGCTCATCAAGGTTATGGTTTTTGTATTGGAGGGGTTGCTGGAACGGATGCGGAAACAGGAATGGTATCGCCTGGAGGGGTAGGCTATGATATTAACTGTGGTGTGAGGCTTCTTCGCACGAATTTGCATTTAAACGATGTTAAAGAAAAACTTCCAAATTTATTAGATTCAATTTTCAAAAATATTCCAAGTGGTTTAGGTTCTAAAGGAAAATTAAACATCAATTATGCCGAATTCGATAAAGTTTTAAATGATGGATTAAATTGGGCATATGAAAATAGCTACGCTCTTGAAGAAGACCTTAACCATTGTGAAGAAAATGGTTTTTTAAAAGAAGCTGATGCCAGTTTGGTCTCACAAAAAGCAAAACAAAGAGCAATAAAACAACTCGGGTCATTAGGCAGTGGAAATCATTTCCTTGAAATCCAGAAGGTTGATAAAATTTATAACGAAAAAATTGCTAAAAAATTAGGAATTTTAGATAAAAATCAAGTTTCTATCATGATTCATACAGGAAGCAGAGCATTAGGTCACCAAGTTTGCACTGATTCCTTACGAAATATTGAAGTTGCCATGAAAAAATACAACATCAAAGTCCCTGATAGAGAATTAGCGTGCGTGCCTGCCAATACTCAGGAAGCTAAAAATTATTTAAGTCAGATGGCGTGTGCGGCAAATTTTGGATTTTGTAACCGCCAACTAATAACACATTGGATACGAGAGTCGTTCCAAAATATTTTAAAAAAAGACCTTGACGCGTTAGATTTACACTTAGTGTATGGTGTTTGTCATAACATTCTAAAAATTGAAGAGCACGAAGTTGATGGAAAAAAAATGAAATTAAACATTCATCGCAAGGGCGCTACAAGAGCTTTTCCACCCGAACATCCGGACATCCCCCAAGATTATAAAAAGATTGGACAACCTGTGTTAATTCCTGGAACAATGGGTTCCGCTTCTTATCTATGCGTTGGCAAACCTATGGCAATGGAACTTTCTTTTGGTTCAACTGCGCACGGTTCGGGAAGAATAATGTCGCGCACTAAGGCAAAGAAACAGTTTTGGGGCAAGCAAGTAAGCGAAGATTTAGCTAAAAAAGGGATATTAGTAAAAGCAATGTCGATGAAAGTAATCGCTGAAGAAGCTCCAGGTGCTTATAAAGATATAGATCAAGTAGTGGCTGTAAGCCATGATTTAGGTATAATAGAAAAAATTGTTAGATTAGTTCCTATTGGAGTTGTTAAAGGATAAAAATAAATATTAAAATTCTTAAATTCCTTTTCTAATTTTTATCACAACAAATCTAATGCGAATTTAAACGCTTTAAATATCAAACATCAAACACAATGCGTATTTCAATGTTATCATTGCTTTCTTCTATATTCATGAACGAATATGTAATGCCTTTGACTTCAATACCTATCTCGTGCTTATTTTTATCAAATATTTCTCCTTTTATTATTGCTTCTAATTTGTATTCATCGATTTCCTTTTTAAGTGTAAGCACTTTCACCTCACTAAATATTAATTCTTCTACATCGAAAATATAGAGGAATTCAGAAAGAAAATCAAATAGTAATGCTTCTTTATCCTCAGCTTCAATTTTTATTTTTTTTACTGTCCTAGGAGTAATTAACGCTAAATTTGGAGAAATAGTTGTCATCAAAGCCAATGCAGTTTGCGAAAACACTTCTTCTAAGTTATTACCCCAACTTCTGACGGCTACATCAGCAGTATGGTCTTCAAAAACAAATCCTGCTTCTTTCATTTTATCTTGAAACCTTAATAACTTCGGATCTAATTTACAATAAATATCTCTTTCAATTTAAACAATTTCATTGTAGTTTAAAACCATTATTTCTAAATTCTTAACATGTATACAACTATACCTGAAGAAATCTTTTTTAAAAAAATACTAACAATTAAAAAGAAATATTCCAAGCGAGAGATAAACCTACACAATTACTTTTACAGCAAGACAAAAATCTATCCCAAAAACGTGATAATTGTCAGAAACTTTGTTTTTTTTTTTGTAGATAAAGAATTTTATTTTCGAACTAAAATGTTTTTAAAAGCTTTTCGCAAAGATTTGAAAAAAAAAACTATGATAATTAGCCACCAGAAGATCTTGATCAACCTAATATTTAGTTTTTTTCCGGATATTTACATACATGATATTAAGTTAGAATTTAATGAAAACTTGGGATTGAAGGAGGTTAAAATATATTTTTTATCTTTTGAAGAGAGAGGTATTGCTGTCGGCACGAGCGGAGAGTATATTAAAGCCGTGAATGAATTTTTTGAAAAAAATATTGTTTTTGAAGAACTCACCTGTCCCATAAAAGTAACTTGTGAGTTGTGTGAATTAGAAAAAACTAAGTGGTAGATTCAAACTACCAAGGAACATCTTTTAAGCCGAATAAGTATGCGATTGTATTAGCTATAAGGCTAACTGCCGGTGTTAATAATATTAAAAAAATTATTATATTAATGTCGGGAACTATAAAAATTGTTGGAAAAATAATAGCTGGAATTGATAATATTATTATTGAAAATATTGCGAAGTCTAATTGATCAATCACCCAAAAAGGTTCTCCACTATCAAAATTGAATCTCCTTTTTAAAAAGGAACCGATTAAATCTCCAATTGCGGCTCCATACGAGCATAAAGCTATTCTTATGATTATTGAAAGGAATCCCATCGTTCCACCAATGAAATAATATTCATAATAATAAATATCTGAATAAATCACGTAATGACCGAGTTCAGCTCCTTCAACTTGAATTTCCAAGATGTTTGACCAAAAAACTTGAAATAGGAAAAAAAGAAAGATTGAAATAGGTATTCCAATGATTAAAGGACCAAAAATTAACCCCTTCCAAGTCTTATGATCTCCAAGTATTCTTTTACCGTCCCTCCAATTTTTTCCGCCATCTATCGGTTTACCTCCACCTAAAATGACCATCCCCGCGTTAGAAATATAACCTGGCACGATAAAAAGTAAAGAAAATAGTAAAAGAGCGATCCAATCAGCCCAGGAATAAAGAATTGATATTACTAAAAAATCTATTAAGATCAAGCATGCAAAAAATACAGTAAGTCTTAACGCAATTTTTGTATTTTTTTTTTTCATTTCATCCTTTTCCTCTACTCTTGTTTCTTCCCTATGGGCTGGCAAAATTTGTTAAGCTCCTAATGTGTAGAATATATCTTAAGAATTAGTACTATTTATTAAAATATTCGTTTAAATAAATTTTTTTTTAATTCTTAAAAAAGATTTAATTTTCACTTAATAATATTGCTCGATAAATAACAATCTTTTAAAACCCCGACATTAATATTATTAATTACTGATATGTCATATCGATTATTTATTAAAAAATTAACACGGCTTCATTAATTTGTCGGTTAACACAAAACTTTTTATATTCGATCGAAATATTATTATTCATGCAATCGAAATTATTTTTAATGAAAAAAATTCGAGTGGAGAAAAATTGATGAAAAGTCCCAATAATAAAGATGACAAATTTAATATTGATCACTTCTATAAAGATTATCTTAAAGGACCTAAAATCTTTAAAAATAGGAGTGCTTTAGAACCCTCTTTTATTCCTGATGTTCTCCCACATAGAGATAAGGAGATTGAACAAATAGCACAAAAAACGGCTTGTGCGTTAATAGGAGACGCTCCTCCAAACTTTTTATGTTATGGAATGACCGGAACTGGAAAAACTGCCACGCTTAGATATGTATCCCAAAAATTGGCACAACAAAACTTAGAATCTCAACCATGGTGGATATACATTAATTGTAACATTGTGTCAACACCATATCGCATTTTAGCTCATATTTATAACACGATAATTTTTTCGACAGGTCTTCCCAAAATTCCTCCTACAGGTCTTCCTAAAGATGTGATATTCAAATCCCTTCTTGGATTATTGGACAAGACCGTTGGAAATTCAATATGTTTCTTGGTTTTGGATGAGATAGACATTTTAGTTGGGAAGAAAGGCAATGAAATTTTGTATGACCTTACTAGATTGAACGAGAATTTGGATAATTGTAGAACGGCATTAATAGGGATTTCAAATAAATTAAATTTTAAAGAAAACCTCGATCCAAGAGTGCTTTCAAGTTTAGGAGAAGAGCCGTCCATTGTTTTTCCTGTATATAACGCTAACGAGCTTGCAGATATTCTTAGAGAAAGAGCAAAGATTACGTTTTTTGAAGGGAAATTAGAAGACGATGTTATCCGATTATGTGCTGCTTTAGCCGCAAAAGAACACGGTGACGCAAGAAAAGCTCTGCAATTACTAAGAAAAGCTGGAGAATTAACAGAAAGAGCTCAAAACAAGAGGATCACTGAAAGATTTGTTTATGGTGCTCAAAAGGAGTTAGAACGAGATCATGTCATAGAATATATTCAAGGCATGCCGCTTCAAGCTCAATTGGTTTTAACAGCAATATTTTTAATCTCGAAATTTGAACCAGAGCACGTGATAATTACCGGTCATGTGTGTGATGTTCATTCAGAGATTTCTAACAAAATTCCAGGTGTAAGGCAATTAACGAGAAGGAGAATAAGTGATTATATAAACGAATTGGCTTTAGCGGGGATCATTTCTACTGAAGTAAAATCAATGGGATTCCATGGGAGAACAACTATTATCAGAATCAATATAGAAATGGAACTCTTAAACGGTGTATTAAGCGAAAATGATAAAATTAGGAATCTACTGAATTATAAGCCAATTCTATTACAATCTGATAAGGTTAAAATAAAAAATAATGTTTTTAAGAAATTAGTCTAATCGGAAAATTCCCAATTATTTATATCCTTAGCGATGTTGCTTAAGAAGCCAACTGCTTTACTTTCGTTTTTCTCTTTTAAAAGAAAAAACAACTTGACCAAATGCTTGCAAAATTTCTTGTTTTTAACTCTATTTTGTTGAAAATCGTGGCAATCGTGAACAAGCGTTTGATTTTTTGTATTTATTTCAACATTGTATGTTTTCGATCTTGATCCAGTGACTTCAACTTTAACTATTCCCTCTTTTAAATCGTATTTTTTAATGTTAAAAGCTGAATCTGATACAGTAGCGGCCCTGTTTAAAGTTCCTTTATCAATAAACGCTTTTAATAGCGTTTTAAAGCTTTTTGCTTCACTTTTATTGATATCAACTTCTAAATCAATTCTATTTTCCACTAATTTCATTTTTTTTGCAATCTCCTTTTTTCTTTTTGCTTGCCACCCACTTAATTTCTTCTTTAAATTTTGAGATAGAAAAAGATTTTCTAATTCATCTTTTGTTAATAAGTTCTTTTTTACAGATAAATCTATGAATTGTATGGCTTTTTCAGGTGGTAAAATGAACAACTCGAACGAAATTTTGTAAAGTAAATCGCTTTTCGAAATACTTGGCAGGTTTATTATTTTCCAAATATATAAAACTAATTCTGACTCATTATTACGAGGTATAGTGAAGTCCATATAAAAAATCATTTCCATATTGATATAAAATATTATGAAGATACCTAATTATTTTTTTTCAAGTTAATTAAAGAGCTTTTAAAAGAGTCTAATTCTATGACGGGAACGATACCTGGTGTCGGGCTTATACCAAAACTTTTCATGAAATCGGTTTGAGTTTGAAAACATCCAGAATTAACCAAAGTAACGTTTCTATATTGCCCAATTCCGTTAATATGAATGTGTCCCGTGTGAAAAATGTCAGGAATTTTATCAATTAAAAGCCAATCCTTGCTAGTAGGGGCTATTTGCGTTCTTTCACCGAAAATGGGTGCTAAATGCCTACAAATAAGTAATTCCTTCATTGTATCAACAGGTCTGTCATTTTCTAAGTGTGGAATCAACATGTTCATGTCAATCATGCTATCTCCGTGAAAAACAAGGGTGTTTACATCATGAGTTTGGATTAAAGAAGGGTTTCCGACACATGTTACTTCTTGTTCCATCAATTCTTTGCTGTATTTTTTTGGGACGGCTGGACGAGGTATGGCATTTCTCACCGGCTCGTGATTTCCAGAACTATAAAAAATCTTTATATACTCAGGAATTTTAGAAACCAACTCCGAAGCTTTTTTGTATTGTAGATATATATCTGATATCGAGAGATCTTGCTGCTGGGACGGATATACTCCGATTCCATCAACTAAATCTCCATTGATGATAATATATTTGATTCTTCCAGCGATCTCTCTCATATTTTTATTACCAATTTTTCCATTCAAAAAATCCATGAATCTATTCCACAAAGATTCCTCAAACTCCTTACTTCCGATATGAGCATCGGAAATTAAAGCGATTGACAAGGGATCGGGAGATATATTCGGTCGAAAATCAGTTGGAATATTGATTTTTGATATAAAATTAACAAATATTATACCCCGATTTTTATTCTCTCCAGCGTTATAAGTACCCTCAACATAAACCATTTGATCTTTAATCGTGCTTTCAACAATTTTAACAAGATCTTGATTTTCTGATTCCTTTCTTACAAGTACATTTACTTTTCCCGTTAGATCTTCTAAAGTAAGAAAGTAATTCCCTTTTTCTGTTTGGCGTATCTCATTTACCATTCCAATAGCTGAGACTTCTGTGTTATGGGATAGTCTCAATATCTTGTTTATAGTATTAGCAGAAAGAACTTCGTTTCGTTTTCTCATTAAAGTTCGAAGTTTGTTGAATTTATTCCGTGTCATTTCATAAAAATCATTATATGCGCCAGTAGTGTACAATTTCCCGGTGGGATCCTTTACAATTTTGTAGTTAAGACTATATTCCTTAGCTATTGGTTTAAAGCTAAAAGACGATTTTATGGATTCAAATGGCTTAATTCTTTTCTTACTTTCACTCATACCAATTTTAGGATTATATTTTGCCTTCAATAAAACTTGCGATAAATTTTTTTTATTATTACTCAAATTCGTAAAATCTTTAGATTTGTTAACATCAATAATTGCTGACTTCAATTCTTTTATCTCAGTGTTTTCTTTAGGTATCTCATCCTTTTCGATAAAATCACTTTGAATTCCCTGATTTGCTTCAATTATAATAGATTTTTCTTTAAATAAATTT
Organism: Promethearchaeota archaeon; assembly: GCA_030620005.1. Next base: position 25,464 of record JAUXAJ010000032.1, read on the forward strand.
CGTTTCAACACTTTTTGAATTTCTTCGTTCGAAATTTTACTTAAAAAATCTTCAGTCAAATGATTTGTAAATGTTGGAAAAAAACTAGTTTCCTTAACAATTTCATCTACTTTTTTTAAAGGATTTTCTAGCTTTAGTATAAAATCCAAAGCATTAGGAGAAACATTTATTCCAGATCTTAAAAACTTATTTAACACGATCCGTTTTTCGTCTGAATTAACTATTGTCAATGTCTATCATCTTTTTGAGGGTTATATTTATTTTATTATTTTACATTAAATTGTTTTTTATTAAAGTAAAAATATGAATTTTTTCTTTAAATAAAGAAGGAGGGTTAAAAATTTTTATATATAGTAAAAACTAGCATTCTCTCTTAATTAATAAATGAGATAATGATTGCAGATTAATAGAAGAATTTAATACATCTTGAAATTATAAAAAATTAAATCGCATTCTTATGAAATAGGTGTTTAAATTAATAAAAGAGATGATTGATCTTGGTTGAAAAAAGTGAAGATATGGAAGTTTATTTTGATTCCATTCAAAAAAAGGTAGATCAATGTTACAACATCGCTGAAGAAGCTCGTCAAAAGGGGTTTGATCCAGAATTGTTTGTAGAATCACCTCAAGCCAAGGATTTAGCAGGAAGAGTTGAAAAATTAGTTGGTCCAGAAGGAGTAGCGGATTTTATAAGAGAATTAAAGAAAGATGGCAAGTCAGACGATGAAATAGTTTTTCAAATAGTTTCAGATATTTTGGATGAAAAAATCGGTAAAATTAAGTCGTTGGAAGATAGAGTAGAAAGAGCAATAAGAGTTGGATTGGCAATAAAGACAATGGGTGTTGTGAGCGCACCGCTAGAGGGCATTTCCAAAATTCTAATTAGAAATGATCGTCAAGGTAATAGATATTTATCCTTATATTTTGCCGGTCCGATAAGAGCTGCAGGAGGCACGACTACTGCTTTATGCGTGCTCATTGCCGATTTTGTAAGAAGGAAATCAAACATACCAAAATACGAAGCCACTGAAGGAGAAATTGGTAGGTATGTTGAAGAAATTAAGCTTTACGGCAGAAAGGGTCATTTACAGTACCCATCTTCAAACGAAGAAATAAGGTTTGCTGTAAAAAATTTACCAGTTGAAATTAACGGCGATTCTACAGAAGACGAAGTAGTTTCAGCGTTTAGAAATTTACCTCGAGTTGAAACAAACAACATCCGAGGGGGGGCGTGCTTAGTTTTAAACGATGGTATACTCCTTAAAGC
>JAUXAJ010000052.1 GCA_030620005.1 Promethearchaeota archaeon
CAAAAAAGAAAAAGAAGCAGGGTAAGAGGGGAATATTTAAAGTGTTTGACAAGGGAAAAAGGTTTTACGCAAAAGTTGATCCTTACAGGAAAACGGTAAAGATAAGTAAGAATCTGCCAGCCTCGATCACAACGGCGCTGGCAGAAGTACTTAATCTCTTTGCTCTAATGAGCATGCAGAATAATCTTTCCGAGAATAAAATGGAATCATTTCTTTTTGCTATCATATTTCATGAATAGATTTGAAGATTGTATCAGTTTGAGAAAATTATTTTATGAAAATTAATAAGGGAGGGTTCTAATATATTACCAACAGTCTTTTAAATAAAAGATATTAAATTCAAATATTAATTTTTAAAACGATGAAAAACATTGAGTAAATCTAAAAAACCCAAAAAGCTTGAAGATGAGCTTAATAAAATAATTTCAACACTATTTAAGGTAATAAAAGAAGAATGTGGGATAAATATAAAAATTAATAATTTAAATATTGACCAATTTATCGCTCCTATTAAGGGAGATGAAAATATTATATCTCCAGTTTATATTAAAAATGTTAAACCAAATACAGAATTATTAATTGAAACAGATAGTAGTATCGATAAAAGATCAAATCATATTTATGCAAAATTATATATAGATGAAGATGGAAATGTTAATAGCGAATATGTTGAAAATGATGTTCTTGACATAACTCCAGAAGATCCAAAAGATGAAAAATCTTTAAAAGAGAAAATTATTGATACGCTAAAAAAACGTGCAGATACAATAATAAATATTATATGTACTGCCATTCAAGTATTAATTCTAATTTAATATTACTAGATTATCTCTTTTAATTTGGCTAGTGTATTTTTAGTTTTTTCAGTCAAAGTTATTTTTTTTAAAGCCTTACCCTTAGATGAGGGATATTTTGAGATTTCATAATTACTTTCCGCAAATCCATGTTGAAGTAAAGTTAATAAATGATATGTAACTAGTTTTCTATCTTCTTTTATGTTTTTACTTATTTCATTAATATACTGTCCTTCTGGATTTTGTTGTAATAAATCTATAATTTTATGTCTTATTGGATGAATTAACATATGTCCTTCTTTTATAATTTCTTCTGTATTTTCTTCCATTATTTATATCACCTTAAATATAATTTTCTTTCCATATGGAAATATTCTTCTTATAACTTATAAATTTTTGGGTATTAAATTTCAGATTGAAGAAGCGTTAAAAGATTGGAAGAGAGAAATCTGATAATTCTTTTTGATGACTTTCATATAGACGAAGAAGAGTGGAATAAAAACAAAACACTCTCATTTATAGCAACCCATTCCAGAAATAGATACCATAAATTTATAGCATTGAGTAATGAGAAAAGGAAAACAGATAATTTAAGAGAAAAAGTAAACAATAATCATCGTTCTACAATAAAAGATTTAAAAGAGGTTGGGAGAGTTGATTGGGAATATGAGAATTGGAAATTTTAGTAAGTCACCTACCTAGTAATCATTTCAATTTTTTAAATTTATTAAACTTCTTATGTAATGAAATAGAGAAATTATTACTATTAACTTAAGTTTTGTAATTTGTAATTATTGGTAATTTTAATAATTTTAGTAAGACATTGCATTTTTACCTCCTAAGTGAAAGTATAACTTTCAAATTGTTCATGTAAAAACTCCCACGCACATTTCTGCTTATTTGGATCACTTCTAATATTTCGAGTTGATTTTGGATTATTTCAGTCGCACGAATCCGTCTCTCCACCGATTTAACGGTTTTCGGCCCTCTGAGCCTCATCTTTGATTGGAGGATAGAGTTTTATTATTTCAACTATAGTATTCTCGTGCTGTCTTTGATTAATCATATCTATGTCCCTATTCTCTGCGCCTAAGTCTTCGAAATGATGTTCGTTCGATGTCGTTGATTGCGACGGTGTGCTTTGTTCCAATGCTAGACGAGATTCTGAATATAAATCCGTGCCAGCTATATCACTTGCTTTTGGAAGATCTTTATTAATTTTATTTTCTCCTCGCTTGCCAATATCTCTTTGCTTTACTAAAAAACCCCCCTCGCCAAAACCAAAAATGGTGATTAACGGTGTAAGAATGATGAATAAAATGAAGATTGTTTCTTTCCGCTTGTTTAGTCTCATGTCTTTAGAAAATCCACCCCTTTTTCGTTGCGAAATCTTTTTTTTCTTTCACCTGATCACATCGTCTCTCTGTAAATATCTACTATTTTTTTCTTTCTTACCTTACGCAAAAGGAATTTCATTCCAATTAATACAAAAATGATTGAAGCAGTAAAAACAGTAATTAAATTAGTTAATGGAATAGCTGTCCCTACCGGAGAATCGCTCAATAAATTAAGCACTCCCGATAATAAATAACCCGTTCCCCAACCCATTATCGAACCGACTGTTCCGCTGCTCAACATGATAATAAGTGCTTCAATTATGAACAAGTTATTAATATCTTTACCTTTAAGCCCAAGCGTCCGAAGGATGCCGATCTCCTTTTTCCTTTCAAGTATTGTCGAATATGACGAGGATATTAATCCAAATAGGCAAATAATTATTGTAGCAGAAAGAATTAAGGTAAAAACCGCATCAATTGTAGAAAACAAGCGTTGTTGATTTAGAACTCTACTCTCTAAATTTATTATATAATAATCATAATAATATTCATACTCATCGTTAATTTGCTCTTGTATATTCCTTGAGTTAGAAATTGAATTATCGCTGAGTTTAATGAAGAATCTATCTATATAGACTATTCTAGGAATATCCATTATCTCTATATATGTTTCTTGAGAGATCAAAACGCCTCCATTAGCTGCCGCCATTGATGAAGATCCAAAACCTGAAAATCCAGCCATTGCTGAAGCCGTTCCAACGATCGTAAAAACATAAATTTCTAATTCGTCGCCTCTTTGGATCGACATTCTAATTTTATCTCCAAGGTCAATGCTCAATGAAACTGCGATCCCTTCTGAAATTATACACGTGAAATTATTCTGCTTTTGGAATATTTGATCAAAAGCCTCGTCCTCATCCCCTCTCACGAATTTAATTAGTGAAGAATCAACTGTAGAAGGATATTTCTCGTCAATCCCATATAAGCTTATCCCTTGCATGGTTAAACCGGCAAAATCGCCTATTTCGGCGCTAAATTCCTTACCCACTTCTGAATACACTTGTGTCAATTGCCAGGGACTTGCCAGAACAGAAGATACTCTCTCTATACCATTAAATTTCAACAATTCTTCTTCAAAATTTGTAGTCATTATCCTATTAGTATTAATAGAATAACTATCGGCTTGGACACTAATAGATTCAGTTTCGCTAGAAGATGCAAAGAAACCCATTCCGCCTCCAAATCCCCCTCTGGACGAGGCTTGTTCCCATCCATCGGTTTCCATGACTAAATCAGAACCAAATCTCATGCGAGTTGATGTTACCATTTGGCTGGAGAGAGTTTGAATCACGGTTGATGTGAACATGACAAATGAAAACGACATGGCAAAGATGATTATGGTACTAGTATTTCTTCTTTGGTACCGAAACACGAAAATCTTTATTACGTGATGTAATCGTTTTGAAAAAGGCCTGAATAACTGTATGAATCCTCTCAAAACTATTGGCATGAGACCTAATCCCGCAAGCGTTAATCCGATGAGGAAAATCATCAGAATGGCGACTAAGGTTCCCGCCAGTAAGGACATATCGGCCGAAAACAAGATTCTTGGTATGGCCATATATACAAATAATCCATTCCCAGATAATATTAATCCAATTATAATTAGTTTATAATTAACTGAAGCCTTTTTTTGTAAATGGTATAACGTGTCTTCGTGGCGATAAGGGTGAATGGATTCAATGAGTTGAAGATTTCTAACTTTTAGAGCAGGTGCGATGCTAACTATTAAGCCCACCCCAATTCCCATGGAATAAACAATAATGATTGACGAAATATTTAAAGCAAAAACTAGCTCACCTCCTAACCCAACTAGACTTTCAAGAATAGTTCTTTGAGCAAATGGTAAGAGAAAAAATACACTAGCAAAATAGGCCATTAATATTCCTGCTATAGTACCAAAATTGCACAATAAAAACCCTTGAACCAAAACAATGGCCAGGCTATAATTTTTTGTGGCTCCTAAAGTTCTAAATATCCCAAACTCTCGTATTCTTTCTTCTACGCTTGTTTTTAATATCCCGTTGATAAGAACTCCGCTAATAAGACAACCAATTATTGCCACAAAAGTAAAAATAATCGTAACTCCAAGGCTTAAAAATTCAGAATAACCCAATACCGTCAATTTTGGTAAATTGATACTGTATTCTTCAAGACCGATCTCTTTTTGAATGTCGGCTGCTATTGCTTTTACTCTTATTTCGCTTCCGCCTATATCTCTTACATCGTATAAAGTTCCCACTCCCTTAAAAAGCACAATTAGTTTACTGCATCTCCCCTCGAATTCATCGGCCCCAAATACGTCATATAACGTATTAACATCAACTACAATAAGATTACGACGATAACTATCTGGCCATTTTGTATTATAATCAAAAATCTCGTCCACGATTAAATTCACAGTTCTGGCAATCTTTTTATCTCCGTGCGTTATTTCCATCTCAACTTTAATCGTATCTCCTTTTGAATATTTTATAACATTATTGAACTCGTAATATATTGCGCAATGCCTCTTCGACAACCATGGTAAATTCATTTTAGTTTCTCCGTCTGGGGTTTTAAAAAATCCAAGGTTTTTTTCACTTTCTAGAGAAAAATCAATTCCAGAGATTAATGCCGTTTCCGTGAACTCTGTTATCTTCGTCGTGTCATACCCTTCAGAGATGTGGATTTCTCCAGTAACTTCTAGTCTCGGAATATAACTTCCTATTATATTGGAAGAATTTGACCCTTGAATTTTTTCTATAACGGGTTGATATTCGAAATAAGTTGATCTATCTTCAGGTTCTCCGTTGTAATGCCTCACTGAAATATTCATATCTTGATTTCCAGCACTCACGCTAAAATAATCCACGAAAGACACGGAAATTGAGTCTGATAGAAAGAGGACTATGGCCAAAAGTCCAACAGAAATCATGATGCCCATGATACCAATCAAGGTCCTTAATTTTTGCCTTGTGAGGTCCCTAAAAGCGTATCTAAATACTAGTTTAATATTCGACATGTGGCCAATAATGTTGGTATTTTTTACTCTTCTATCGAAATTTTATTTTAAAATTAATATGTCTCCTTCAATTTTGCCATTAATATTATTTTCTTCAAGTAATTCACTTAAGATGTCGTCAAAGTGCTCCGGCAAGTTCATTACAATTAAAGTTGGAACGCTTTTTTTGATGTCACTTACATCAATCTCCGCTTTCCCTTGATTGGCAAACAGGTATTGAAATATCTTGGTTTTACACTTTTCTTTATTCATTTCGGATTCCTTTTTTCTAGTTAACTCCATGATCTCAGTTTCTTTTAGACCACTAACTTTTCCCTTTTGAGTAAGCTTTCCATCCATCATGTGAAACACTCTTGAAGCATATTCAGAAACAGCCGCATCATGAGACACGCATATGAAAGTTGCTCCTTTTCTATTTAAGTCTCTGAGAAGGTTTAATATCATTATACCGGTTTTAGAATCTAAATCGCCTGTAGGTTCGTCCAATACGCATATTGCTGGGTCATTGGCAAACGCTCTAGCAATGGCTACTCTCTGTTGCTCTCCTCCAGAAAGTTCTGATGGCGCATGATGGCCTCTTTCTTCCAATCCTACTAATCTTAACAAATCCATTGCCCGCTTTCTTTTACCGCGGCGGCTTAATTTGCCACTAAAATGTAGTGGTACCATCACGTTCTCAAGTCCTGTCATTTGAGGTAGAAGATTATAAAATTGGAAAACGAAACCGATTCTCTCCCTTCTAAGATCGGCTAAATCGTTGTCCGAAAGCATTGAAATATTACGTCCTTCCATGAAAATCTTACCTCTAGTAGGCGTGTCCAAACCTCCAATTAAATTAAGAAGAGTCGTTTTTCCACTTCCACTAGGTCCCATTATATCTACAAAATCTTCCTTGTCAATAGTTAAGTCAACGCCTCTTAAAGCAGCAACTGCCGTTGTACCAAGCAAGTAAGTTTTATGTAGATTCTCAACAACTATTAAATGTTCGTAATCCTTCCCAAATTCCTTATCTTCTTTGATTTCTTTTTTGGTTTTCTTTTTTTCTTGTCGTGATAGGGTTAGAATTTCTGTTTTTTGTTTTTTTATCTCTTCTCTCCCTTTTTTATCCTTCCATTTTCGAAAATGCTTGTTCACTTCTCCTTTCCATTCGGCTAACTTAGCCGTTTCTTCTTCATATTGTTCCATCAATGGAGTTTTTTTTATAATATTCGATTTATTCACTATTATTACCTCTTAAATTAATAAGTATTACAATCTGAATGGGATATATTTTTTTAATTTTTTTTATTTTAGTTTTTTGATTTTTTTTTAATTTACTTCAATTTTAAATTAAGTTTCATCTTTCCGTTTTGCTCCCTGTTATATTGTCCCATAAAATCGTCTCGATTTTGCTATTATATTTACTTAAAATTGATATCAGCTCTCCAAGGATTTCTTGAAATTCCACAGAATTAATACACTCGTCTCTTTTTTTCTTTTTTCCAAATTTTAATATGATCGTGTGAGAATTTTCTGGCAATCTTTTTATCCTTGACTTTTTCGCTTCTAACATCGACATATCTACCAAGAAATATTACAATTAAGTTGGAAATATAATGGTCTCTATTGTACAATTATGATTTATCATTATTAATGATGCTAATTTAATATAAATGTCTTTAAATTCCTTTGAATGGACGCATTCGTCTCTATCTTCCCTTGTCTTGAATTTTAAAACGATTGTGAAAGAATTATTCGGCAAGCGCTTTAATTTCGAAGTCATACCCAGAGCAACTACTCTTTTTTACTTTATTAATAATTTTAATATTTTTTAATAAATAAATTTGATCTTTTTTGTATACATTTGTATCTTCCAATATAAAAATTAAAGAAAATATTAAGTAAAATCATAATTAAAAATTATGTTTTGAGAATTCTACGGAGTAAATACACTTTTCGTTCAAATATCCTCTTTTTATACCCAAACACAGAGATGTACCGTTCATCGGGGTGAGATTGGAAAAGGGAATCCCATGTACTCCTGTCCATCGTGTGGCATCGTGTATTGCATTCCATGTTTTAACAAAATAATTAAGGAAGACGGGTGTTGGAATCGTGGATTAGGAACTACAACCGAGAGCGAAAAAGAGTGGATTAAAGATCACGACTTAGAACCGAAAGAAGCTGATGTGCTTAAAAAGAAACCCATTCCAAAAGGGAAGCAATGATCAAAAAAGAAAAACGATTTTTGTAATACGAAATTCAAATAAAAAGATTTAGAAAGAAATTTTAACTTCCTTGAGTTTGATGTAAAGTTCTTTTCCTAAGATCGGAATGAGTTTATCACCAGAAGTAATGAGAAGATTCTCGTAATCTGGAATTCTCTTTTGAAAGTCAAAAAGAGAAACGAGCCATCCCTTAATTTTTTTTTTTAATTTTTCATTTTTGGGAAGAATCTCAGAAATTATTTTCATTTGGTGGAGAAGTGAATCGATTTTTGAGTGATCAGGCGGGTTAGCTGTTGTGATTTGGATTAATAAGAGTATTTCCTCTTGTAATATCATTGCATCAATCGCCTCTGCTGCGGGTGTTTGATATAGAACATTTTGATCGATTGAGATTTCGTTCCACTTAATTGCTCCATGTAAAACTATAAGATTCTTCAAAAGTGCGGTTTTTATGGGTATATTTCCACTTTCAGAAGGTCTAATTTCACTCATCATTAGGGTAGCGGAAAGAATGTTCTCAAAAGTGAATCCAAAACCAGCATGGTCACCACACATTAATTCAAAACATTTGTTATGGAGCACTTGATTCAGAAATACTTCATGGGGTTCAGTAAAAGGTTTAATAAATGCTAATAAATGAAAATAACTGGTAACGTGATAATTATAATTGCTATTTTGAACAATGGTGCCAAAATTCATCAAATTATATGCTAAATCATCAATTTCTTCATTAGCCTTGGGTTTATTGGATAATTCAGGGACCTTTCCTAAAAAGAGTCCGTTATACGCTCCTTTAAGGATCCATTCCTTAACCGTTGAAAAACGCGTGCTTGAACTCAAATCAATGAGAATTTTTTGTTCCTCAGAGCTTAATAACGTGGTTTTTAATGTTGTTTCGGTGAGCGATAGTAGATAACTCATGAAATTTTGGTAATTGAGGTATTTTAGATCTGATGCTAACGTGGAGAGACTCATCAAGAAACGATCCGTGATGGTAGCGACCATTCGTGGATGACCCCCGCTAAATGCAAAAACAAATTCACGATAGTTTTCCAAGAAAGCTGATAAGATCTCAGATTTAATTCCAATATCTGCTTTTCCAATTAATTCTCTTACTCGTGTAATGTATTCATTCATATCTTCTTGATTAAATTGTTGAATGACGAGCAATTTTACTTTATGCCGTATGGGAGAACCAATTTTGGTTCCAATTTTACTCAAGATATGATAACGCGTTCCTGAAAGCACTAAAAGAATTCTTGAATTCAATAATGATTTAAGGAACCTTGTAAAATAATGCAGGGCAGTTTCTTCCTCATGGGAATTATTAATATCATGAACGAATGAAATTTTTTGAAATTCTTGGATTTCATCGGCAACAAGAAAGATAGGAATGATTTCAGATATTCTCTTGAGAATAAATATGATGTCATTTGAAGAAATTAAATCTTGAGTGAAAATTTTGTTTAGTAAATCATTAATCAACTGCATTTTATTACGAAATGCTTGTTTTTTATGTTCATTTTCTATAGAATTGATGTAATTATTAATGAATTCTTGTTTATTTTGAATGATATTTTGTATTAAGAAAACGAGATCTTTATTTAAATTCGCTGAAGAATCATAATCCGTACTACGCGAAATTTTTATATATATTCCTTTTCTTTGTTCTTCTATGATTTTCCCAAAATGGTTAACTAAAGTTGTTTTACCAACACCAGGAGCGTTAAGAAAGACATATACCATGTGTTCTTGTTCTTTTTTTGCTAATCTCCATAAATTGTGCAATCTCTGTAATTCTGAATGCCTACCGACGAATATTTCTCCTATATTGTCAATAATATTTTCAATCATCATGCCTTATTGAAAGCCTTATAAGGATATCCACTTTTTTCTTGAGAATTTACTCATTATTATAAAATTTTTTTAAGACTTTATATTTTTTTGGTTAATTCTTCAAATTATTTCAAGCATTTAAAGAGAGATTTAGAAACTTTGGAAAGATTCTTGAATAGACCATGAATGGGGGGTTTTATTATATAACGAAATTCGAATAAGTATCATTCTTTTCTATAAAAAGATGGAGGATGTTAAATGAACATTTCTTTCATGAAAACTTTTTTAAATAATGATATGAACATTAATTATATTATTTTTAATATCCATTAGCAAGTTTTGCAAAAATGACAGACATAACTTCCTTAGGATACCCAGAAGGATATCATCTTGGAATTTCCTTTATATTATGGAGTATTTTCATTGTCGTAATCGCAATATTAGGCATAAAGTTATATTTAAACGCAAAGAAATCCGATCTAATCAATGTCAAGGAGATGTTGAGAGCAAAATCTTTTCTTTATTTTGGTTATAGTATTTTCTTTTTTCTAATTCAAGTCGGTGTGTTTGCTCCAGATTATTTTATACAATTTTATCTATTAGGAGGTTTTATTATAACTACTTTAACAGCGTTCTATTATTATACTTGGGAAAAAAATTTAACGACTATAAAACGAATCCCCAGTCTTTCTATTGTAGTAGCTGCTATCGTTGCGCTTATCGGCTTACTTATTGCCACTTTTGTTCCAGATTTAATTGATTTTATATTGAACTTTTTAGTTTTTATAGTCTTATCATTAACAACAATAAGTCTCGCTTTATATGTCTATTTGATTTTTATCTTCTCTAGAAATGTAAAGGGAGTAAGTACAGCTGTCAGTTGGATCTGGATTGCGGGGACGATCTTGCTTTTGGTTGCTCTCTTTTTTGAAAACCCTCCAGGTGTTAAAATCTTTCCAGCATCGATTGTGAATCATTTCCCTCCAATAGGTTTACTTATTGGTTTGATCATGGCTTTTTATGGAATAAATAAAATGTTTGCTCAAATATCCTCCTACTATGCCCAAACACAGAAATGTGTTGTTCATCGGGGCACGATTGAGAAAGGAAATCCCATGTATTGCTGTCCATCGTGTGGCATCGTGTATTGCATTCCATGTTTTAACAAAGTAATTAAGAAAGACGGGTGTTGGAATTGTGGATTAGGAACAACAACCGAGAGCGAAAAAGAGTGGATTAAAGAACACGACTTAGAACTGAAAGAAGCTGATGTGCTTAAAAAGAAACCCATTCCAAAAGGGAAGCAATGATTAAAAATATAAATTTGAATACTCAATTATAGCGTTTTATTTGATTTTAAATGAAATATAGCAATAAGTATTTAGAATTTCGCAGGAATTTAGCAACTGGATGGAATACGTGGAATACAAAAAACCTTTTATCCCATGTACTCCTCCCGGAGGGATTATCAATAAATATTTCTATAAAAAGAGATGCTGAAATAAAGAAATTTAATAAAAAAGAATATCTAAAGGAACTTTACTGCCAAGTCTATAAAAGAGGGAAATGGGATGCTGAAGTTAGATTAGGTAATAGAACTCATGACGGAACATTTACAGATTTAGAGCTTAAATGGAGAAACATTAGATTAAGAGTGCAAAGTACAACTATAGAAGATGATTTCCTCCTTCTGGTAACACCCATAGAAGTAAATTCCGAGAATTCTTTAATTATTATTGAAGCGGAAATGCTATGGAATAAAAAAGGAGAAATAGTCGTGAATGAGAATGAAATTATTGCTAAGATTGATGAAAAACAAATCAAAATTAGTGGTACTGGGAATACTATTGGCTATCAGTTACCCTTTCAAACACAATATCTTGCTTTTAATCTAAAAGATAAATTAGGAATTTATACTGGAGCAAAAAGAAATCTTGATGAAATGATTAATCTTATAAATAACCAGCGTCTAAAGAGGCAAAAAATATCAGAAAAATATAGATCTTTAAAGAATGTTTATGACGCTCTTCAAGGAGTTTTAGCATGGAACACTATTTATGATCATGAAAATGGTAGAGTAATAACTCCTGTGAGCCGTTACTGGGCGGGAAACTTATGGGGAGGTCATGTATTATTTCCTTGGGACACTTTTTTCGCAGCTTACATGTTTGCATTAGATAAAAAAGAATTATCCTATGCCAATGCTATTGAAATGGTCAAAGAAATTACTGAGGATGGATTTGTACCTAATGTTAATGCTTCAGTTGGAAAATCACATGATAGATCACAACCACCTGTTGGTAGTCATGTTATTCTTAAAATATATAAACATTATAAAGAAAAATGGTTCTTAGAGGAAGTTTATGACGATTTATTGACGTGGAACCGCTGGTGGCCTCGAAATAGGTCAAATCAAGATTATCTATCCTGGGGGTCTAATCCTGCGGGAGATCTTCCAGGTAAGTTTTGGGAAGAAAAATATAACACAAAAGAAGCTGCTCTTTATGAATCTGGTTTAGATAATTCTCCAATGTACGATGATGTCGTTTTTAATGAGGAAAAACATGTAATTGAGTTAGCAGATGTAGGCTTAATTAGTCTCTATATCATGGATTGCGAAGCTTTAGCTGAAATCGCAATTATTCTTAATAAATCCATGGATGCTAAGGAGTTAAAAAATCGCTCTGATAAGTACAAAGCAAAATTAAAATCACTATGGGATGAAGAATTTGGATTATATTTGAATTTACACACGGATTCTCTTAAAAAAAGTTATAGATTGTCACCTACATTATTTTACCCTTTAATTGTAAATGTACCCACTCAAGAACAAACAGAACGAATGATAAAAGAACACTTTTTTAACGAAAATGAATTTTTTGGCGAATTTATTATTCCTTCCATAGCTCGTAATGATATCGCTTTTAACGACCAAGATTATTGGAGAGGGAGAATATGGGCACCTTTCAATTTTTTAGTATATTTAGGAATAAAGAATTACGACTTGGAAGATGCTAAAGTTGAACTTCTTGAAAAATCAAAAAATCTTTTGTTGAAAGAATATGTTGAGGAGGGCCATGTTCATGAAAATTATAATGCTTTAGACGGGGATGGCGATGATATAAGAACTAGTGATTGTTTTTATACATGGGGAGCTCTTCTTGGTTTTATGTCTTTGTTGGAAAAGGGTTATCTGAATTAATTATAGGCCATAATTTATTTTTAATAAAAGAAATTAGTAAATAATTAGCGATTGTTCTTGCAGGAGGTTTACCAGGAGTATTTTTATAATTTAAGATCTTGGAACGAGTACAATGAAATTTGAACAAGAACTTACTTTTTTTTATAAAAAACAGGTCGAATGGACTTTATAATTAATTTCAACGTTCTTAATCAGGCATTAAATAAATCAAATCATTGAAAATCTTTTAACGCCATTACAACGCCAATAAATGTCATGATAATGACAATCGTTATTAACAAGCTTCCTATAAATACGCCGACCTTTATATGAAATGGATAAAACAATGAAGTTAAAATCGTTCCAAAAATTAAAGCAATTCCAAGAAAATTTTTTGTTTTATAAGAATACTTCATATCCGGTAAGAGTAATGTCACTAATAATGTAATGATTACCAATCCTAAGATATAAAAATTGACGCGAATAAGTGTTAAATTAAATCCACTTGTCAATCTATAGAACATGAAAACAAGATATCGCACGTAAAAGGCCATCAATATTGCAGTGAACATCAATAAGCTTTTTCTAATGTTCATGATTATCCCTTATTCTTTTTGTTAATAATTATATAGTGTGAGTTTTTATAAACTTCTTTCTACCTAACTATAATGTTTACTTTTAATTAAATTTTTTTAACTCACATTCTTTTTCTGTTTCAAGTGATTTAATATTTTCAAGTACAAATCTTGTTCTGCTTCTTTTTTTGAACTGCAAGCTTTTGATTTCAAATCTAAGGGTAATTTAACGTTCAGATTAGGAATTTGAGGATTTTTTGCAATCCACATCAAATCGTGATCTGGTCCAGATTTTTCATGTTTAATCTGAACATTTGGAATTTGTCTATATTTTTTTTGTAAATATTCTAATAACTTGCTTTTTTGGAAAATTGTGGAGTTTTTAACGATAGTTTCACAATCATCGTAGAAAATATCAACAATTTTGTTTTCTACCAAGAGAATATCAAATTCTGAGTCGATATAGAGAGCACCACATAGAGCCTCTAAAATATCCGCTAAAATATTCGTTCCTTTAATATTTTGATCTCTTCCTTTAAATATGAATTTCTCCAAATCAAAAAATTTGTCAGCGATTACACTCAAGGTATTATCATTTTCTATTTTTTGTTTTTTTCTAGTTAGTATTTTTGGAGAAATTTCTTTTTCATTGTATAATTTTAAACTTAAAATGAGTTTAAGAACAGGGTCTCCAAGTGTTTCTAAAATATCGTAGTGTGATCTACCCGATTCATTCCCCAATTTTGGAGTGGTTAATGCTTGTCTTAACAAATCTTCGTTCTTAAAATCATATTTTATGAGTTTTTGAAACTGAACTAATTTATCCTTTTCTCGTTCAAACATGGTTTCTTAGATATATAAGGTAATTTATTTTTTGGGATTAACATGATTTTATCTTTATAAAATTTCTTTTTAAAAAGTAACTCCTTCCTTTAGAAGGAGTAGTTCAAGGTAATTAGATAAATTTAAAAATTGTGAATTTAAAAATGTGATATGGAAAGAAATTTCGATAAAGTTCAGTCATTAATTACTAACATGGAAAAAAAAAATGCAGAATTAGACGATTATCTTTCAAGCTTGCCTATTTTATCCCGAAAAAACATGCTCAAAGAAATTACTCAAGATCTAATAAAGAATAACAAATTACTTCAAGAATTGGGAATATCTCCCGAAAAAATATTTAGAGCATCTCCCGGAGAAGAACCCCTCCTAATCCAAAATGTCATCGAAGACATGCTATCAAATATCAAATCCAATCCTACAAAAAAAATCATTTATTTGAGGCAGTTTTTAAAGTTTTTTCCCGAAATTTCTGACCAAGATAAAAATGTTATTTTACTGTCTTTAAAAAATGAACAAAATCTTGATGAATTATATAAAAATATGTTATCGTTATCTAATATCTTTAAATGGAGGATTTAAGTTTAGATAACAAACTATTCATGCTAAAAAAAAATAAATTAAATTAATTTTTATTACCAATTCTAAAGTTCAAATAATTGAAGAAAAATAAGGACTTTTTTAATCCCTCTTACTTTTAATTTGCGCGTTACCAAATATTTGATTACTTGACCAGTTGTAACGTCCTCCCCACCTAAAAGCTCCAAAAAAGTCTCAGTTTTAGCTTCCAATAAGCCTTCCCATCCAGCGTTCTTTTTTTTATATTTTCTTTTGGTGTGTTTTTTATACCTTCAACGTGAATTGTGCCCTTATCAATTACAATTAAACCCGCCCATTTTCCATCTTTAGCGTTTATAAGGACTTTAACCTCAGTGTCTTTGAATTTTTCCTTGAACTTCTCATCGTCATTCAATGGTTCTATTTGTTTAGCTATGATACTCGCAAAGCCCCTAAGTTTATTCTTCTCTTTATTTTTTTCCATTTTTACTTCCAATTGTAGTGTTTTATAAAAATTTCTTTATTAATAAATTAAATTTTAATTAATTTAAAGGTTTAAAGGATTTATTTACACTATCTATTAAGTTGGACAAACTTGTATAGGTTAGTAATAAATATTTGAATCAAAAAATGAAGTGACAAAAAGTCATGAACAACTATTGCTTAAAATCAGTAGTTTCCTAAGAGTTCGCACCAACTTTCGTGGTGGGCTTGACTGTTGGATTTAAAAGAACAATAGAAATCGTAAAAATCAGAAAATAACTATACAAAATAAAATCAGAAAACTTACACGTTAATAATTCAAGACATTTCCCACGCACAAAACTTAATATCCTGACTCTTCCGATCCCGAGAAGAAATCCTCAAAAGCTTTTCGATCTTGAGAAGAAATTCTATTTTTTTTTATGCTCTTTCTAATAACTATAGGAGCTGTTTCTTTATCGTCATGTTTTATGGTTTTCACTATCTTGTACTCTTTTTCGCTCTCGAGCTCAAATTCTTCGTCACAAGCCTTGCAATATAGTTTTTTATTTTTGGGGATCAGAATGTTGTTACATTGTTCGCAAAATTTCAATCTCTAAGATCACCTTGTTGTTTGTTCACGTTTTAACTATTTAAATTTTTCGATATTGATTTTATTAATCAACCATTTATCTTATAAATAATACAGTTATTTAAATTTATTGTTAATGAACACTAATCGGATATAAAAAATTTTGTTTTAATATTTATAACTAAAAAATGATCTTTAGATGATTATAGAGAAGCAGAAGTTCATTATTATTTATAAAATATTATTAAATTAATAATAATTGACTTAGGTTTTAATAAAATTTGCGTTTATTTAATTAAAAAACGATTTAACTAAAATGAAATTAACCAATTTTCAGTTTTTTGGGAGATTTTTTAAAAAGAGTTGGTTAGCATTGGTTTAATTACTTTTTAAAAGTAAGATATTTTAGTTAAGCCTTACTTGTGTATATATTGGTTTTTACATTTTTAATACTTAGTGATGCATGATGTCAAACTCGAATGAGTCAAACAACATTAACCTCGAAAAGTTATTTAATCCGCGGGCTATTGGCATAGTGGGAGCGTCGTACAATCCTGCTGGTGGAGGTTATTTTGTTCAAGCAATGAAAAACAAATTTCGTGGGCCGATATATCTTTTTAATCCTCGATTAGAGGGTAAAGAATTATTTGGGTACAAGGTATATGGTTCAATTTTGGAAATACCAGCCGATAAACCAATCGATTACGTTATAATTGGTGTTCCCGCAAGGTTATGTCCAAAAATATTAGAAGAAGCTGGACAAAAAGGCGTGCCATTTGTGACAATTTTTGCTTCTGGATTTGGAGAAGTTGGAAAAGGAGAACTTGAAAAGCAAGTACTTGAAGTAGCTAGGAAGTTTAGTATCCGCATTGTTGGCCCAAATTGTCTAGGCGTGTTAAATCCTTCAGCAGGACTTTACATTGCTAGAGGACAATCAAAAAAGGCTGGAAATTATAGCGGTGTATTTCAATCTGGAGGTTTGGCAGTAAACGCTGCACAACTTGCTGTATCGTATGGATGCTACATTTCAAAATTAATTTCAATAGGAAATGCGATTGACTTATCGCACCCAGATTTTTTAGAATATTTTTTACATGATAGTCGTACGGCAATCATAGGGTTGTATTTAGAAAACCTCAAATCTCAAGAAATTGGCCGCAGGTTCATGGATGCTGCCAAACGCTGTAATTTGAATCGAAAGCCTGTAATTTTATGGAAAGTCGGCTTTGGCGAAGCTACAAAAAAAGCAATAATGTCCCATACTGGAGGGTTAGCAGGTAATAACGCAATATGGAAGGCTGTTGCCAAACAAACGGGATGTTCTTTAGTAAATAATTCTGTTGAACTCGCTGCTCTAGCGTCTGCTTTTAAATTAACTCATCTGCCTGCATCACGCAAAATAGGATTAATTGGGATTGGCGGTGGGAGCACGATTGAAGCCGGTGATATTCTGGAGAGATACGGCCTCAAGATACCGAGATTAACGGATAAGACAATAAACAAGATGGGGCGATTTCTTTCCGAAGTAAACACCAACTTTTTAAATCCAATTGACTTGGGCGCTCAAGGTGCTCTCCCAAACGTCTACTATAGGACAATCTTAGCCTTAGAGAGAGACCCTAATATTGACATCATCGTTTTTGTGAAAGATCCTGAGCGCTTTGCTAATTTAGAAGATACTATAATTCAGGGCATGGGGTTTGGGAAAGGACGTGATTTGAATGGGGCTTTTATAAAATACATAGGTAAAGCAAAAAGAATATGTAAAAAACCTATGATTTGTATAATGTTGAAAATTAGCGAAGGCTTCGAAGAATATAAGAGCCGCTATAAGTTTAAATTAAAGCTTTTAAATCGAAACGTCCCAGTTTTCGAAAACTTTGATTTGGCGGGCTCTGTTCTTAATCACATGAATAACTATAGAGAATTTCTACAAAAATATGGCAAATATCCTAAAAACTAATTCTTTTCCTCAGGGAAACAATTTCTATTCTTTTTTAAGATGTTTTACTTCGATTGGCCGCCCCGGACTCCCTTGATAATATTTTTTTCCTTGTTTGCCCCTCCAATTTTTATGTAATACCGTGTTTGGAAAGATTACACTATTATCTGTAGTTAAAACTCCTGGACCTACTATGATCCCCGGATATAAGGTCGTATTTTTTCCTAGCTTTATTTCAAGAATGCTAATCTTGCCAAAAATCGAATTAACGGCGTGACTAGATAATGAGGTCGTAGGATATATGAACGTATTTTCGCCTAAGCCCGTAAACTCTAAACCAACGTATCCATCGCAGTAAATCACATTTTTTTCAATTTTATTGTGTCCTATCCTTCGAAGAGCACGATTTACAAACCAAGGAAAAGGAGATTTAGATGTTAACCATATTGGATACTTAATAATAAACCCCCGTTTGTGGTAATATTTCAACATCTTTCCTTCGGGCGAATTAGGATCGTCAAGAACCCTGGGAAAAACACCTTGTTGAGGGGGGGACTTTTTGTTCCAGCTTGATGCCCAGAACCTACAAAACTCTATTAGCAAAATTAGATAAAAGTAGTATGAGATCAATAAAATTCCCGGTAAAATAAGGAAATGAATGATTAAAGGGATAATAAATAAGGTTATTAAAAAATATTCGAATAATAGAAAAAGTCCTAAACAGGCGTAAAAAGGCATTAGAAAGCTAATGAAATTGATTTTAAAGAAATCGAAGGCGTTAAGCTCCACAATGTTTTCCCTTTTTTCTTCGTTAATCGGCTCTTTTTCCTTCCCATTAATATCTTTCATAATATTATTATTTATTAAAACCTATTAAAAATTATTTACGATTAATTTTTTTTTTAATTGATTGACGCCTCCAGAAAAATGATTGACCCTATAACAGCGGCTGTTGGAATAATATTAGCCTTAGTGACGACTACCTTATTTAATTTAGCAATTGTTTACCAAAAGAAAGGATTGAACATCGCGCCTGAGATTGACATTGAGGGAGGGGTTAGCGGAATTATAAAATCCTTCAAAAATTTATTCAAGAATAAATGGTGGTTGCTTGGAACTATACTGGGAATCGTAGGCTGGTTCCCTTACATAATAAGCATAGGAATGGTTGGAGTTCTCGTGACTGAACCCATAATGGCTACAGGATTCTTAGTGTTTGTAGTTGCTGCTATTAGAATTTTGCACGAAAAGATATCAACACTGGAATATATTGCAATAACCATGTTAACATTTTCTCCCATTTTAATCGCGTATTCTGGTATTTCTGACGTGAGATTTGACATGTACGAGTTTGTTGCACCTTTAATAATTTTTCTAAGCATTGCTTTATCAATAGCTATTATCTGTTTTATTTTATCTAAAAAGAAACGCGGGACATCTATAGAGCCTCTTTACATGATGTTTACCGGGGCAATCCTATTTGCTCTTGGAGGTACATTTACTAATATTCTAGCACAAGCAATAATCTCTGCCGAAATCCAACTAACTTGGTATGTATTATTTGAAATCGTATTTGCAATATTTTGGTTTGATTATTATCATATGATGATCTTTGTTGGATTTTGGGGAATGGCAATAATGAACCTTTCGAGCGTTGCCTTTTACCAAGGAGCAATTCAGAAAGGTAAAGCGGTCGTAATGTATCCTATCTTAGACTCAATCGCACTAATAATTCCTATTATATCTGGATTGTTAATTTTTAAACAAACCTTTGAAAATATGATATTATTCACGGTCGCAGTAATTTTTGTCGTGTTCGGTTCACTAATCCTTAGCCGATTTCAAGCAGAAATTGAATCCATTGGACTTCCTCGAGCTAAAATAGGTGAAACCGGAGTGACTTCGACAAAATCCGACTTAAAAGAAGACTAAAAATTTAAGTGTTTCATTAATGGCTACTTCGTGAACGCGAATATGGTTGACGTAATAACAATAATCGTTGGTATTTCCTTGGGATTAGTTGCCGCTTTTTTATTTAATGTTGCTGTTGTTTTACAAAAAAAAGGATTATTAAATGGTCCCGAAATCAATTTTGAGAGCGGAATTGTTGGATTATTAAAAACTTTTAAAGAACTTTTTCAAAATAAAGCTTGGATTTCAGGTTTTCTCCTTAATGTCATTGCTTGGTTCCCTTACGTCGTTGCCATTGGAATGGTTAGCATACTCGTGGTCTCTCCGCTTATTAGCGTTGGTTTAATCGTCTTTGTAATTGCTGCTAATAAAATTTTAGGGGAGAAAGTTTCTTTTTATGAATTTATTGCTATTATCACGTTAATGATAGCACCAATCTTAATTGCGTTCGCAGGAATTTCAAGAGTGTTTATTGACTTATTTAATTTTTTAATACCCTTAATCGTCTTCCTGATCATTGCGCTTAGTGCAAGCATTCTGTGCTTTGTTTTCTCAAAAAAAAATAGAAATACACAAAAAGAGGGCTTATTTTTAGTGTTTGCTGGGGCAATCTTGTATTCACTTGGTATAGTCTTTACAAATGTATTTACTCAAGCACTGCATGATGCCGACGCAAATCCAATCTTTTTCTGGGAAATTTTATTTGGCATTTTTTGGTTCTTCCTTACGAGTTCTTACGCCCATCTTTGGGTTTTTCTAGGGTTCTGGGCCATGGTGTTTTTTAACGCCGTTAGCATTGTCTTTTATCAAGCGGGATTTCAAAAAGGAAAAACTATATTGTTATTTCCTATTTTTAACATTTTAACCTTAATCCTTCCAATCATGGCAGGATTGTTAGTTTTTGGTCAAATCGTTAATAACTATTATTTATTTTTCATTGCCATTATCATGATTTTGTTCTCAACCCTAGTTTTGAGCAAATTTCAAGGAAAAATAGAATCTATAGAGAAATTATAGAATTAAAATAAAATTTAGTTTTTCTTAAAGAAATTCTTTAAGGAACCTTCTAACTCAAATTTAAAAAAAAATACACAGATACTCAAAGTCTGTTATCGGGCTGTAGGGAGATAGCCAGAATACGGCAGTAATTTTGTTCAAACCGTTTTGGAAGCGTTTGTCTAAGAAGACTGGTTTACTCGTGTCCTAAAAGGAAAAATAGCCAAAATTTAAATATTGGAATCAGTATATAAATACTATAGCGAAACTTAAATAAATCAATTTTAGTTTAGAATTGTTTTAATACATGATATTTGAATTAAAAAACTACATTTAATAAAGGATTAAGATGAAGATTTCAGAAAAAGGAATGAAAATCATTTATATTATAAATATAATTTTCATCGTTGCTTTGATAATCTTATGGCAAGTCGGTGATATAGTTTATGCAAAGGATCAATGG
>JAUXAJ010000334.1 GCA_030620005.1 Promethearchaeota archaeon
AACTTAATCGCTTTATTTTAATTTTTAAATTTTTTTTTTTTTTTCCCTCCTCCAATTATGAACCCTTTCGAGTTCATTGTTTTAAATTTTATAAAGAATTAGAGTTTATCGGGAAAAACCCATTTTAAATAATAAAATAAAGTCAAAAATAATTTATTTCCAAAAATATTGCGGAATTACTTAGAATAAAAGCCTCGGTTCAGGATTTTTGGGTTGACGCATTTTTAAAAAAACCCTTACAGTTCTTGATGCTACAAATGAATTATCTTCGGCTCTACTTTTTCTTTAGAGATTTTTAAAAATCCGTAAGAGCTTTCGACGGTAAGTTTCCCATCAATGGGAGTTGTAGTTCCTGGATTTAGATATAATTTCCCATCTCGCCATATTTCGTTTACAGGATGATGCGTATGGCCAAAAATTACGATATCAAAGGGGGTTAAATCAAATTTCTTATTTAACCTTTTAATAATTATGTTAGGCCCTCCCATTCCGTGAGTCATGAAGACCTTTTTTCCATACAGTTCAAATTCCACTGTTTTGGGCAATATTTCTTTCAATTCTTCGTCTTCATCCATATTTCCAATAATGCCAATAACTTTATCTTTTCCAAAAGTTTCAAGGAGATTTTTATATACTTGAATTGAAGTAAAATCTCCTAAATGAAACACGTAATCGACCTTTTTTTCTAAAAAATCGTTGACCACTACCCGTGAGATCTCGTGCGTTCTCGATGGAACGTGAGAGTCTGACATTAAACCTATTAGTAATTCTTCTTTATCTGTTTTTATCATTATAAAGACCTTATTATTGTGTTTTAATAACTTTTGATTGACTTTTTTCTTTATCTTTTATATTTCTTTCCTTTTTCATTCTTATCTTGACGATTCTTAAAGCAAAATTCATTATTTCTTTAACGCTATTCCATTTTCCATTATCAATTTTTTCTTTTATCCAATAAAAAAGATCTTGCTCTAAGGGTATTGTCAAGTAAACTGGCACCAACGATTTTGCTTCTTCAGAATAGGCCTTATTTAAAAGCCAGGCGATGATATTTGAAATTAGTTTCTGATTATCTGCTGCGCGGATGCCGTATGATTCGTGCAAGTTTGAAAACAGCGATAAACTTCCAATGGTAACAATCTTTCCTAAACCATAATGTGATGTTCCAATAATAGGAGCACTACTTGCACGCTCATCGACCCACTCATTAATACTTGCATTATAATACGAACGTGAAGAAGTATCTTCAGACGAGAAAGCTATAGCGTCAACATCTATTTTGTTTTCTTCAACAGATTTATCTATTTTTATGGTACATCCATTCGAATGAATGTATTCAGATATATTTCGGGTAATGAAATGTTTTTTGAAATCTTTAATAATTGGTCTGGAATTCTTTTTTGAAAAATTCAGGCTGTCGTATAGGCGATCAGAATTAAAGGATATTCCAAAGTTTTGAGTTAATTTTGATAAATTATTCTTGCTTGCGTGATCACCTCCTTGATCGTTGACAACTAATAGAGATCCCCCGTCACTAACGTACCTAACTAAATCAAATATCTCGTCAAATAGTATTTTAGAATCCGTGGGAACGCCCACAATAAAGACATCGTAAACGGATAATTTCTCGTAAGTTATCCCTGCTTCAATTTTTCCAAGTTTAAAATTAGAATTGATAAAATATTGAACAAAATCAGAAAACGCGGTGTCCTCAATTATTAACTTATTATTGTGAGAAGAATCGAAGCCTATTTTACAATGCATTTTTTCAAACTAGTAGAAACTAATTAATTATTACTGAATTATTAGATCAGTACTTTTTATTGTTCATGATGTATAATTTTAACTGATTTATAAGAATAATAGAAATCAATATAATTCTTATAAAAATTACTTTAATAATTCTCTTAAAACCTAAAACAATTACCAAGATAAAATTTTTAAAAACTTAAAAAAAGTGTTAGATATAATAACCAGTGCTGTCTTCTTTATAATCATCGCTCTCATCGTCTCTCTTATCATCGTCATCATCGTTAAAGAATTTTTTGTATAAGAATTTCATTATTTCTTCTGGATTTTTTTCGTCAAAATCGAAATCTTTAAAGTCTCTCGGGTCAATCTTTATTATCCCGCCTCGATTTAAAGGAATCATCTTGCTACGAAATTCCCTTTCTCGCTTTTCTTGCTTCTTTGCGTTCAAACTCAATTCTTTTTTCATCAATTCTTTCAATTCGTTAGCAACAAGTTTATCTAATTCATTGGGATCATGATCCAATAGCGTTTCTGTACCGTATAACTTAGTAATTCTTTTAATTGCCCTCTCTTTTTTATTCTGTGAAATCTGTTCAATTGAATCAAGGTTTAATAAATTAATAATGTTAAGCCAATCAAGTTGAATAGTCCAGCTAAAATCGTTTTCGTTTGTCATTTTTTCTTGTTAATCTTTTTTATATTTATTAATAAAATTTTGAATATAAGAAAAGGTTTTTTTTTTCCATTCACTGAGGTGAATACAATAATAAATACATTTAAATTTAATTGTTTTATAATATAAAGCTCAACTTTCAATTATTTTTAAAGTTATAAACAATTAAAAAAAAGAGCTTAACTAAATCTATTGTTTTGAAAGAGTTGGGACGATATCTAAGCGGCGATAATTAACTTTTTACGAATTCTCGAATGCTAGAACTCACCACATCGGGCTCGTCGTGCATTACCCAATGAGTTGCTTCTTCGACGCGTGTTACTTTTAGGTCTTTCACGTAATCTTCTAAGCCTTCTAATAGTATAGGCCTTAAGTATGGGTCCCGCATTCCCCAAATCACCAAGGTTGGAACGGAAATTATTCCCGTCGATTCTTCGTCAAGTCTCATCGCTCTATAATAATTTAAACCAGCTTTTATCGCTCCAGGTTGCTTCCACGCTTCAAGATATTTCTCTTTATCGAATTCGCTAAGGACATCCTTATTTTTTCCACCGTTAAACACGGCCACCCTTAACGCTTGACAATCATTTGCGAGAAGAAGGTTTTCAGCCCCCGGTTTTTGAAAGCCAGTCATGTACCCGCTTGCCTTTCTTTGTTTTTTACTTGATTCAAGAGTCTTCTGAAACACCTTGTGATGGGGCGCGTTTATTATTATTAGCTTTTTTAATAGCTCAGGATATTTTTCAGCCACTCCCCAAGCTATAGGTCCACCCCAATCGTGTCCACATAGATTTACAGCTCCCAGCTTTAATTCTTCGATTAAACCTTTAATATCGTCAATCAAGATTTTTAAATCGTAATTTTCAATGCCTTCTGGCTTTTCCGAAAGATTTATACCGCGGGTGTCTGGAATAATTAACTTGAACTCGTCTTTTAACCCTATAATGACGTTTTTCCATCCATACCAGAAATCAGGAAACCCATGCAGTAAGACAATCGGTTCTCCAGAGCCAACGATAGCAACGTGGAGTTTAATCCCATTAGTTTCAATATATCTTTCTTCTATTTCTTCAAATAATTCCATGAATTAATCATTCACTATATTTTTTAATGTTGTTTAAAATAATAGACAATAAGGAATAAAAATTTTTCTTCAATAAAAAAGATAAAAAGGATAAAAAAAACCAAAAAAATATGAGATTTACTACAAAAAATAATGGACTTACTACTATTTCTAAGAAAAATAGTTTTTTAAAGATTTTCCAAAGTCTTTAATTAAAGGATTATCAATTTCGCCAAATTTTATCATTCCAAATTGTTTTATACTGGGCGTTATTTCCTTGTCAGCAAAATAATTGATAAAAGATTTCTCAAAATCGATAGCACTCATGCTTTTTATTTCACCGAAAGTAGTCCGTCCATATCTTTCCGTTTTACCTCTTCTTAAACCATACACCTTTCGTTTTCACCTATTTCCATTTTTACTATTTTATTTAAATATTTGTTTAATTAAAGTTGCATTTAAACAAATAAACCAACGTTGATATTTAAATGAATTGATATAAAACATATTACTAAGAGTTTTGATATTATTAAATGTTTTATCGTAATTAAGAACGTATTTTCAAATAAAATAGCCTAATCGCGAAGATTTGTACTTAGTTTAACAAAAAAAAAAATTTACATTATTAAATATCATATATCAAATTTTTAAATTAAGAAAAAATTACTTAATTTGTATTTCTAAATGTTGAATTTACAAATTTTCATGACCCATGAGCGTGATAAAAATGAAAAGAAAGGTTGATGACAAAACTTATTTGACCTATTTATTCCAGTCTTTAAATGTCAACGAGCTGAAACAAATGTGTAGAGATTTTAATATAAAAGGCTTTTCTCGATTAAAAAAAGCAGAACTCGTGGATTTCATATTAGACTCCTTGGCAGAAGAGGAATTAAGCGAGCTACTGAAAGAAAAAGAGCTGGAGATCATTTCTGGAGAGATTAATCTCGCAATTAAAAAAATCAACGGTGAAGATAGAGAATCCGTTAGTGCTATAAAGATCGTGAATCCAGAAGCCCATGAGGTTGAAATCTCGTTTAAAGGCTTTAATTGGGAAGTAAATTCGTTTTTATCCATAACGCCTGATAATATTAATGACCCTGAACGGGACTGTGATTGTCGAGTAGGGGCAAATATGGGTTTTTGCAGTCATTTTTGGACAGGTTTTATTTTATCGTTAAAACAGGGTTACTTCAAGCTTTCTGATTGGAGCTTAACCGTGTTACCAGATAATTTTGAGGAATTAATAGAATCAATCAAGTTACATGCTGGAACGAGCGGAGAAAAGGGCAAAGAAGGAACAGAGTCAATGAGTTTAATCGACGAAAGTTCCGATGGTTCCGTGTTAACGAAATTTATCAATGC
>JAUXAJ010000050.1 GCA_030620005.1 Promethearchaeota archaeon
CAGTAATTTCAAGCCAGAGACTTCGAGGAAAGGGTTTTCTACGGAAGGAAAAGACGGTGAACTCAATTTATTCTTGTTAAAAAAAGCTAAAGAGCTAATGGAATTAATTCTAACACGTTTTAAAGAAGAGATTTCAACGCGTCCTATTCCTCATAAAATTGAATTCTTTAACGCACTCTTAGAAACGTTATATTATAGAGATACATACTCTTCCTTAGAACCTTATATAAAAGAAAACATTCATAAAAAAATTGTCAAATTCTTAGAGAAAAACATTCTCGATCAAAACGGAAATTGGAACAAAGCGTCTAAAATCGTAATAGTAGAGCCCGAATTATGGTCATTCTTCGAAAATCAATACAACTTCATCAAGCCGCCAAAAAACGAAGGAATTGCCGAACTCTTAAAAAAAGCAGGTGTTAGAGAGCTTAACGTAAAGGATCTCGTGATAAAACTTTCAAACCGGGAAATTAAACGAATTAAAACGCTCTTAAAAGCGTGGAATTATCTCTCAACCCATCAAAACGAACTCGATGAGAACATGCGATACCACCTGCTTAACAATAATACTCTTCCAAATAGATCCGGGATATTAACGAACCCGAAATTACTTGCCATACCTGATGATGATGCCATGGGTTTATATAATTCGCGTAAAGAGCTTCACTCTGAATTCGCAGAAAATGGTAATATAAGAAATTTTGTAAGAAAGTTGGGCGTTAAACGACTTAATCATAAAGACGTGCTACAATATTTTATATCCATAAAATCTACCCTATCAAATAAAAACTTGGAACTAACAAAATCGTATTATAAATATTTTTACAAATATGGGCTTTTTGACAAAAAACATCGTATAGTATTTACAAAACAAGGCTTTAAAAACCCTAACGAAGCATTTTTTAACCGCGTGGCAATAACGAGCGTTCTTGGAACCGATAAAATTCCATTGGTTCCCCGGGATCTTGAATCCACGCGAATTTGTAGGATGTATCTCGAAAATTTAGGCGTTTCCAAGGAATTATCGGCCAAATATGTGTTGAATCATGTTAAAAAATATGGATCAACCGTAATCACCCTGGAGATACTCAAATTCTTGTCAAAAAACGTTCGAAAACTAAGTAGTCGAGACATGAAAGAATTGGAACAAATGGAAATAATTCCAACAACAAATAACGCGTTTCTCAAACCAAACGAATGTTATCTTTTAACCGAACAAAATAAAATCGTCTTGGGTAATCTCGTTAATTATTTCGACCCTAAAGACGATGAAAATAAAGAATGGCTGAAATTTTTTAAAAAAATTGGAGTTTCGAAACATCCACGTGTAATGCACTTGCGCTTAGCGTTAATGGAAGCATTAGAATCGTATCAGGATAGTAAAAAATCCAGTGAAAAGGAGGAGATGAGTAAGAATTTAAACCGTATTGAATTAATATTTGAATTTATTGCTAAATGCAACGAAAAAATAGAAAAGGAGGATTTTTTATACGAGTTAAAGGAAATCCAATGCATCCCAACTACTAAAGGAATCGTGAAACCATTTAATACTTACTTGAGAGAAAATAAGATTGTTTCTTTACTCGGAGATTCAATACCTTACCCAATAATTAAAATTTCCGATAAATTGGTCGAAAAGTTAGGAATTAAGCAAGAACCTGCCCCCGTGGACGTTGCAAATTATTTATTGAACAATTTAATAAAAGGTACGAGAAAAAAAAGTGGTAACGAACCTACTGAGAGCTCAGTTAAATTATTCGATAAAATATACTCGTATCTGGGGCGTTCTGAAAATTATAACAAGTTACACTACACTGTTCGAAAGAAATTAGAATCGGACCCAATCGTTTACGTGCCAAGCATGAGGACTTTTGAAAAAGCGTCACGATTGATCACCTATTCACGAGAAGCTGAAATGATTTACGGAAAAAATAGATACATGGTAAAACCATCAGATTATCCCAATAGCTTCAACTTCTTTAGAAAAATTGGAGTAAAAACTTCCATAAATACGGATGATATTGCTGATTTTTTAGTTGAATATTGTGCGCAAGGAAAGATCGAGACCCGAAGACTGTTCATGTTATATAATAGTTTAGGAAACCGATTCAGGTTTTTAAGCAATAAAAAGCGATTCTTATTAAAGAAGTCAATAATCATCCTTAAAGAAGATTTAGAGTCGTTCGAATATCCTGACAAGATATATATCCCAGACGAAAAGACCTTACTGGAGAAATTTTCAAACATTAGCATTGCAATTATAAACGATAAAATCATAGACTTTTTAGAAATAGTTGGAGTTCAGAAAGTTTCTCAAGTGATTAAAAAAAATATTGTTTTTTCTGGTGATATTTCTGACGATGACTATTCAAAAAACATATCAAAAAAATTAAGAGAGCTCGTTCCTTTTATCGAAACGATAATTAAAGACAGTAATTTTTCCTTTGAGAGTAATTGGAAGAGTCGATTAATAAGAACTAAATGTGTTTCTTGCGACCAGATTTTCTACGAGCTAAAGTTTAAAAACGAAATAAATAGAATTAAAGGAAAGTCAGTAGAATATGACCCTAAAAATAAAACTATTGGAATTGTGAAAAATATTAACCGAAAAAATCCTGGAAAATTCTTGATGGAACTTTCAAAAGCAATTTCTTCCGTACTATTTGTCAATAACATTCCAAGAGCAAAAATAATAAGCCCATTAATCGAAAAGCTTTTGCTTTCGGAAGATAAAATCGATACTTTAAAAGAATTAGGTTTTTCAACTTTAATCCTCGAAGCAAAAAAAATTAAAATCCCAAAAATAAACCTACAATTACCGAAAATAACAGAATCTTACCAAAACTTTTCAAATGGTCAAAATTTTGCCGAGAATCTTTCAATGTATAGTAATTTACCACAAATCTCAAAAAATCAGCAATCACTTCCGATTTCCTGGACGCCTAAAGAATTCAAGGTTCAAAAGAGAAATTATAACCTTAAAATTAACGTGAGAGAAAGCACTTCAAATCAAAATAGTCATGTAGATCGAATGGATCACGTCAATATTATTATAAAAACGCCACCTAATCGGGAAAAGTTGATCAATATTGTTAAAGAGCAAGTTAATAGAACTTTTGACGTGAAGAAAGGGAATATCTCAAGTTATTACAAGATAGACAACGCTAATAAAAGAGTGCTAGATAGACAGAAAAATATCTTATATAAAGAAATGCAATTCTCGGGTCGAGCAGAATTCGGAAATTTGGACATCACACCACCAATTCCTAAGTTGAAACTTGAAAAATCCGACAATTTTTATTATTACATTCAAGAAGGTCTTAAAATTCCAATTGACGTTAGCTCTTTCGAAAAATTCCAAAACATGTTGCAATATATCATCAGCTCAATGGAAGGAAATCCCACAACCGTGGCTGTGGCGGCATTCAATGCGCCGGTACATGCTTTTAATTACAGCGGACAATTAATTTTTAATTATCTCATGATGGTTGATAGAGCGTTGGAAAGAGAAATCCCATTGTTTTTGATATGGATAATGGTTGATGCCCACGAGCTCGCACATAACATTAGTTCAAGCCACGATCAGATACATTCGAAATATTTAATGATTTTTACGATTAAAGCTCTAAAGAACCTTCCGAAAATTACTCACAAATACCGTGAAATATTCGGCTGATATAAAAACAATAAAAAAAAAAAGGGGAGAAAAATTAAATCCCTCGAAATTTAACTCCTAAAAACATTATAAACCAGCTTATTAATGTTAATATTAAACCTATAATGATACATAATTCGTTCATGTTATAGCCTAAGGCAACTGGTTGAGGAGCAAATGTATCTAGAAAACCTGAAAACGCCAATATTACTCCCAATAATTCGAGAAGTAAAGAAAGCATTAAAGTTGATTTTTTTGGTGGACTATACGGCATGTTCCTTTTCACGACTTAAATTATATTTATTTAAATTTAATTGATAAAAATATCTAATAAACTCATTGTTATAAATATAACTATTTTAATTTAATAGTTTTAAAAAGGTATCAATTACCTTTGACAGCAATGAAACTCCAATGCAAGATTTTGCCATATCTCAATCGCCTTTCCTAGAGCCAGCGAGGCATTTACGAGAAAAAAATCCTTAAAACTTAACTTTTTTCCGCAATTTTCACACTTTCTTACCTTCATTTGATCAATTGAGATGCCTGCTTTTTGTAAAACCTTATTAAAGGCTCGTGGCCTATTATTAATGAAGTTACACCAAATGTTTGATATGGGTTTTTCTTTTAAATTTAAATTAATCCCGATTATCTTGGTGTCATTTTGAGGAATTGTTTTTGGCTTTTCAATCTTGAATTCGTGCGGTTCAACTACATTTTTCTTAATTGTCTTTATCACATTAAATCATCCCCTTCATTCTATATTTTATATTTTCTTATTTAAATTCCTTGATTATTTGATTGATTATTTGATCGATTATTTTGAGTCTTTTTTAAAAAAACCAAGTAATATTCTGAAATCATTCATTTTTTTTATTTTCTTAATAACTAAACTTGTTATATTTAAAGAAAAAGGGAGTGAACTTTTAATGAAACTCAGAATACAAAAAAGGTGCTTGAAGTTATTGAAGGGACAAATCTTAATTCTAAAATGTAATATCATTAATGCCTATTACTTTATATAATTGACTATGACAACGAATCTCCTTTAAAGGGTTAAAACCAATGTTTAACAGGTCAAGACTAGTAAGACCGTCTATATTATTAATTTTCGTTATTTGATTTTTCTCTAAATTTAGGAGTGATAAATTCTTGAGACGATAAAGCCCCTTAATCTCCGAAATTTGATTACGACTTAAATTTAGAAGGTATAAATCACGTAGATTCTTAAGCCCTTTAATCTCATTTATTTTATTGTAGTCTAAAGACAAGATTTTAAGATTTTCAAGGTTTTCAAGACCTTTAATCTCTTCAATGTAATTGCCGCCAAGATATAATTGTTTGAGATTAGTTAGTTTTTTAAGTCCCTTGATCTCAGTAATTTCATTGTTATAAAGGTTTAATTGTTCAAGTTTTTTTAGCTTATTAAGACCCTTAATTTCTTTAATATTGTTGCCCGCAAGTCTAAGGACTTTTAAATTTCTGAGACTGTCGAGATTTTTTATTTCAGCAATAGAATTAAAAGAGATATCTAAAAGTTCTAAATTTTTGAGATTCTCAAGGTTTTTTATATCAACTATATCATTTCCAGTTTTATGAACAAAATCTCCTAACCTTAAAGCTTTTAAATTAAAAAAATTTTCAAAACCTTCGATTTCAGAAATTCGATTCAATGTCAAGTCTAAATTTTCTAAATTCGTTAATTTCTTAAGACCTTTAATTTCTTTAATACTTCTAATGTTATGAGCGAATAACCTTAGCCAGGTTACGAGCCCATCGTTCAAATAATACTTGAAATGAGCTGGACTTATGGCATATTTTCGGGCTAAGTGAGTAGTAGCTTCAAAATTCTCGAATATTTCCTTGAGTTTTTGACATCTAAACTTGTTTACATGCTTGTTTTTGAAGATACTTCTCAAATTATTGATATAATCCTTGATATAAACGATTTCTTCAATTTTAGTCCTGTTATTTAATAAATCCTTGAATTTAGCGATTAAAATAGAACGCAGAGCTTCTTCATTAATATCGTTTAAATCATCAATGATTTTAGATAATAAATATAGGGAGGAATCGTTTCTTATTGCCCATTTTATGGGTTCTATCCCTTTATCATGATACTTCTTGACGATTATTCTTACGGCAACTTCTCTTACATGTTTATTTAAATCAGAAATCAATAAATTTTCAAGAGTCTCAAAAATTTTTGGATGGTTTGATGACATATTTCCTAAAATCTCAACGCACATTACTCTAATATTTTCGTCGTTACTATTATCAATAAAGGAAATGAGTTTTTCCAAGGAATATTCTTGAATCTTTTCTTTCATTATTATTTCTTCACATTCAAGCGTTATGTTAACTTCTGTTAGAATTTATTATAATTATTGTAATATTGTATTAAATAAATTTCTATAGAATGAGAAATCAACGGTTCTTTTCACCAAAATTTAAGAAATTTCAGAACCACAAAAGCAAGGCCACTAATTATCGAATTAGTGCCATTTATTGAAGTAAACCATTAAAGCATGTTAAATAGATATTACTAGTTTTTATTTATGAGATCTCGATTTTATTATTGATATTAAAAAAAAAAACTAATTTTAGCCTAAATGAAACTAGAATTTTTAATGAGATAGTCAAAAGTAATATTTATCTAACATTACATTGGAACTTCATTTCTAAGTTTTTTAGAAAATAGAAACATTTAAATATGAATGTTAAGTTTATTTAACTATAAAAAAATAAAATAAAAAAAGGAAGTGAATAAAAAAAATGAGTGAACAAATATCTTCTTTTGAAGGTAAGATATCAGGTAGCTATATAGGCAAGGAGATGTTAAAGTTAAATATAATACTTTTGTGCATTTTTGCAGGAATAACAACGATAATGTCAATAATCCAGTATTTTGAACCAGATTTTAACTTTGCATTTTTAACATTGTTAATACTCTTCATCGTAATCATTCCTTGGGTCGTGTTGAATATTTTAAATTTAATATATAATTCAGCATATGTGCGAAAGTTCTCGTACCAAGTAGTAGAGAACAATATAATAATCAACCACGGAGTTTTTACACAAACCAGAGCAACCATACCATACAGTCGGATACAGAACATTAACATCGTTAATGGAGTTTTTGACCGGATGTTTCATACCTACACCGTGAAGATTGAGACCGCGGGATCTAGTGGAGCAGCAGCAGCAGCTCAAAGCGGTGGTTTTATTAAACCTGAAGGGTATATCCCAGGATTGAAGAATCCCCACCTTATCGAAGAGAAGATTAAAAATATGATAAAGAAACTCTCCACCGTTCCATCTGGACTTGAAGATAAGATATTTCAGCCAGAAGAATTAGCTTTTGACAACTTTATTAGTTACATACTTTCAAAGATGCGAGAAGCGGAAAATTTAGAAATTTCGATAAAAGAATTAAGAGAAAAAGCAGGTTTATCAGCGGTTCAGCTAGCGGAACAAGTTGACGTTCCAATTCAAACGATCAAATATTTAGAGAAAGGGCAATTTAATCCATCCCTTGCATTGGCTTACAAAATTGCTGAGGCTCTGAAGTGTAAAATCGAGGAATTATTCAAAATGAAATGATTTTTTTTTTAATTTTAATAATTTAATATTATCTATTGTTAGCGATTAGATTAGCGAAAAAGTGAATATGAGATGAGATTTCGGAAGAAAATGGCTTCACGGGTAAAGAAATTAAGAGAAGAGTTGAGAATCCCTCAACAAGAGCTTGCCAAGCTTGCTGGGGTTTCTCGCCAAACCATTTACTTCTTAGAAAAAGGTTCATATAACCCGAAGCTAACTCTCTCGTTTAAAATTGCGGAAATACTCAAAAAACCTATCGAGGACATTTTTTACCTTGAACCCGTAATTAAAGATGCAATAGAAAGCAAAACAATACGAGAAGTAAAAGAAATAGTAAAAAATATAAATTTAAATTTAAGCATAGAAGATATCCCAGCTCAAAAAATCTCAGCTGAAAAAATATCATCTTTAAGCGAACTGAAGGAACATGAATTGGCTAATTTGTTTAGTAAAGATGAATTAATAAAAATATCAGAAGGATTAGGATTCTCGTTTGAAGAGCTATTTGAAGAAGATTAAATTTCTAATAGTCCGTCCCAAGCCGCCCGTTCTTCATCAAAAGCGGCATTGACCACTTTATTCTCTTTTCCAAAGAACATTGTCGCTCTCTTTTTTGCATCGTAAGAAGGCCACTCCATGATACCTTCGTGATTAGGATTTCCATTGCGAGCAAAAGCTATCCATGCGTCCATCATTTTTTCACTGAGGGCGTCAGCATCAGGACCCGTGCCAGAGAATTGATCCATGTTGGGAAGATCAAGCGTCCCAAAAACAAAAGGTATTTCAAGAGCGTGGCAAGCACCTAAATTTCCGTCAAATCCAGGGGACTGCCATGTAAACAAGTAATTAAATGTGTTGAATTGATGCTTGCTCTGTGCCTCTAGTAGCCTTATTGTTGGAATGCGAAACATCATGTCCGTCATTAGGGCGTTCATTAACTCTTTAGCCTCCGTGGAGAGTTTTCCTTTTCTCGCTTCTATATACGTCTCGATTATTGCTTTACTCTTGTTGTTGCCAATGCCCATTAAAGCTAAAAATCCGAACATGCGCTTTTCCCAGTCAGCACCACTCAAATTAGCGTAAGCAGGATCAAGAGCAGTAAACAACTTTGTCTCCTCTAGATTACTTCCAATCATTAAATCTATATCTTTAAAATCGCCTTTTTGGAAAGCTTTTAAGGGATGCACGGGCAGAGTATCGCCGTCAATCAGAGGTCTAAAAGCAAGAAGCTCTTTAGCAGAAATCTTTTTTTGTGCTTCAATAATTTTTTCTGAGGGTGCTTCTCGCAAAGCATCAATATCTCCCTTTTTTATACCTAATGAACGCATCAAGCTTTTTGTAATTTTTTCACTTACTTGCGGATCAATATTAGGGGAGCTGTGAGCAATTATGTGATGAAAAAGTCCCTTAGCAGCAGGCATACCTGGTAATGTAACAACCGCATAACCTCCGGCGGACTCACCAAAAATCGTGACATTATTGGGATCACCGCCAAGTAATTCAATGTTATCGCGAACCCATTCCAGCGCTAATATTTGATCAAGCTGTCCTACATTGGCGGTAACACCCGGAACATACAAATAACCTAAGGCTCCTAACCGATAGTTGATTGTAACTACTACAACATCACCACGTCGGGCTAAAGCTGAACCATCATACAGCGGATCTATCCCACCTCCCATGATAAAAGCACCACCATGTATCCAGAACATTACTGGGCGCTTATTGTTATCTGCTGCCGGCGTCCAAATATTAAGATTTAAGCAATCCTCGCTTTCAGGTTGAAGTTTGCCGAAATAATCTTCAAGCGCCGTATATCCTTGAACTGAACAATAACCGTATTTCGTGGCATCCAGCACACCGTCCCAAGGCTTTTTCACAACGGGCGGACAAAATCGTAAGTCTCCTATTGGAGGCTCTGCATAAGGGATGCCTTTAAATATCTCTAAACCGTTTTGCTTATAACCTTGAACCTTGCCAGATTTAGTTTCGATAATAGCCGTTTTATTCATGACACTCATCAGTTTGGTTTTAATTATTTTTTGATCTTAGTTAATTAATAACATCGATCTTATAAAGATTATTTAATAAATTCGTCCAAGCGAGTTTGGTTTTTTATTTTAAAAAAATAAAGGTAATACTTAAATTACATCAAATGCCCGTGCCATCCAGTAAATTGTCAAGTAAGAAGTTGGCACCGCTTGTTTCAAGCCATTTCCTCTTGGGTCTCCCCCCTCTCCGTAAAACTTTGAATGTTCCCACAAAAAATAATGCACGCCGTACTCAGAAACCGTTAAAGGTAATTGATACATGTCTCTATCGAAGTGAAATTCGTCAGAAATCCACGAAAAAAGAGCTCCATTAACATCGTTTTCAAAGAACTCCCTCCATCTTGCCTTACTTGGATTTAACTTCATCTTTCTGATTTCTGGATTGAGACTTGACCAGCGTGTAGAATGTGGCCTGTCCCAAATATTGTAGTTCCTGATGCCTTTGTTCCATCCAGAAACTTGGAAACGCCAAAGTTGATCTAAAACGTCCCATCTTATCGTGTCGTCGTTATAATTAGGATCTTCGAATAAAGATGGGTCGTCTACTAAAGTCATGAATACAAGATGAATGATATTGTAATATGCGTTTCTATGACGTCTTAAATAATCGTAAAAGCCAGTTTCAAAATTTTTGATGTAATGATTTCGTAATAGCGGGTTATCTTCAAGCATGATTAAAGCAAACATGACATCCATTCCGAAGGCTAAGGCGTACGTGTCTTCGACTGTGTTCCAAACACCCCCCATGTTTGCGCTGTTCATTGACAAAGCCTTGGAAGCCACGTATTGGTATAATGATTCGTATTTTTCAGGGTTCGCTGTTGCCCCGATCCTAAGTAAAGCTAATTGCCAAGTGCTTCCTTCGAGGTAAGGGTTTAAATCAGAACCAACGGGTTCGCCTTCACCACCTAATACAAGCCAATTCGTTTTTTTAAAGCCTTCAATCATCTGCTCGGTTAATAATTTAATTCGGTCAACACACCACTTGCTATCGGCACTTTTTTCAGGATCAACGAATTTTAGAACGCAAGCTAATCCTAAATCGTAGCCAGCCAGCTCGTCCCTACTTGTATGAAGACGAACACGCCAGTCTTTGTATTTACCCGTGCCGTTAAAATGTCGTGGATGTTCTTCAAACAAGAATGGGTGATATTTTCGATTTTCAGGAGAGCAAACGAATCTAGCTGGAGTTCCAGAGTAATTAGGTCCTATACCCCCGTTTGGAGCAGCCATCATGTCACTAAAACCAGTTACGAATTTTTTTATCATGTTTGTAGCTCTTATTAGTTCTAAGGATTTTCCTTCGTCTAAAGCGGTTTTATATCTAAAACATTCTGCGGCAAGGGCGTATCCAAGATGCAAGGCCC
This sequence comes from Promethearchaeota archaeon, assembly GCA_030620005.1. Next base: position 10,677 of record JAUXAJ010000050.1, read on the forward strand.
CATTATCCGTCCCGTGCCAGTAATCTATTTCTCTATAAGTTCTATCCTTGAATGTGACATCAACTGGTATGTTTGCGGGTGCGTGTTGTTTTCTCAATTGAGATTCATAGGTTTGCGCGAGTTTTTCAAGGGTTTCTTCGTTAATTTTGCCTAATTCATAGAAATACTTGGTATCAGGAGGCGGCATGTGATAGGTAAAGGCCGCAACATCGTTGAGAATGTAAAGCAACGCGCCTACATAAATTCCAAATCCAATTAACGGTATTAGAAATAGGCCTACAATCGCAGCGTTCTTTTTTGCAAGGTTTTTTCTTTTTCTAATTCTCATTTAATCCCTTTATTTAAATTATAGATTAGTTTTTATCACGAATTATACCTTAAATAAATATTCTGTTTTTTTCTTATTTAAATATTAAAGTTTACTTAAATCTAAAATTATGAAAAAATTTGCTTAAAATAAGTGTCGTTCATGGCTTCCAAAAATCTAGAAAAATCTGGACATTTTTTAAACATAACCCGTGTAAGACCTTGTTATAAAAAAAACCTGTTTCAATTTCTCAGAGCAGAATATAAGTTTGAAAAATCGAGCAGGCAATTCAAGACCTTAACCTTAATTAAAGTTTTTCGTAAGATTTTACAATCTTTTTTGCGAATTCGGTAAGAATATCAACAATTAAATCTTCTCTTTGAGAAAGTATTTCAACGTAATCGCATCCTTCTTTTTCAGCAAATAATCTCGCTTTCTTTTCAACAATATTTTCGTTATCATCATTAAAGAAATCAAATTTTATCCCGATTATTAAGAATTGAATTTCTTCTTTAGCAATACGGCGAATTTCTGAATGCCATCTTTTTAATTCTTCAAATGTTTGTCCTTTTGAAAGGTCAAACAATAAAATTGCACCTACAGCACCTTTATAAAAAATATGTCTAATTTTTTTAAATTTCTCATACTTTCCAATATCCCAGATTGAGATTATGGCGACTCCACCGTTGTCAATTTCTACTTCTTTTGTTAGAATGCTTACTCCAAAGGTATTTTTATAATGTGATGAAAACTTGTAATTCGCAATTTTCTCAATAATACTAGTTTTTTCATCTTCCAGCGAACCATTTAGCGCTTTAGTCAGTATCACTTTTATCTTGTAGCTTAACATTAAATTGATTTTTCGTTTATTCACGCGTGAATTATAAGATAATTATAAGAATTTTAAAAATTTTCATGACATTGATAATACACAAAAATGTAAATTAGTTAAAATATTTATTCTAAAATATCATCTCAATAAGACAACATTTAAAATCATCTAAAATAACATTTTTGAAGTTAGTTTTTTTTCTTTTTGAAATGATATTTGACTAAAATAATTCTTCTAACCAGCTGGAATCTTTCTTTAAAGTCTCAAACACATCAAGATCTCCGAAATCACCTCTAAATTGATTCCTTTCCATTTTAACTACTCGAACTTTCCAATTTCTTTCGTTAATCCCATTACAGATTGCTTCAGGAATTTCTATTTCACCTCTTTCACTTGGTTTTAAAACTTTTAATATTTCAAAGATCTTTTTTGAAAAAATAAAAATACCACAATTATTTAAGTCTGAACCAGCCGAGCCCTTAGGTGGTTTTTCGACCATATTAACGCAATAATTTCCTTCACAATAAATGGCACAACCTTTATATGGATCATCTAAATAGTTAGTAACTAATACAAAATCATTCTTTTCAAACCTAAATGCATCGTGCACTTTCTCATAGATTTTATATGGAACCAAAATATCTCCCCAAGTCAAAAAAAAGTGCTGTTCTATTATTGAATCTTCACATAATAAAAGAGCACCCCCCGTACCATTTAATTCTTTCTGCTCGATGTATTCAATTTTAATTCCCCGTTTACTTCCATCATGAAAATAGTCAATGATTTGTTCCTTGCGATATCCTACAACGAGAATAAAATCGTTAAAACCCGCAAACATTAACCCTTCTACGATGTATTCTAATAAGGGCTTTCCGTGAATGGGAATCATAGTTTTTTGATACTTATCCGTGTATGGAGCCATTCGTTTTCCGTAACCAGCGCATAAGACAATCGCTTTCAGAAAGTATCAACTCCTTTACTTGTATTTATTAAATAAGCATCTCCACCGGCTTTTTCCATGGCCGTTTTGATCTTGTTTTCCTTTCCAGGTGCAAGAGCAAACATCGTACCACCAAATCCAGAGCCGTTTATTTTTGCTCCTAAAGCACCTGTTTCTATACACATTGATATCATATCATCTATTTTCTTTGTAGAAATTTCAATATTATTTTTCAATTGGTATTGGTGTAGATTCAATAAATTGCCTAATTGATGATAAAAGATACCAATTTTATTAGGAGTTACTGCTTGGTTCTTAAATAACATTTGATTATTTAAAATTAAGTTCTTAGCTTTTAAAGTAATTTCTCTATTTAAAATGTTCCCATGTATCTTTTTCTGAAATTCTTTTTCTAAATTTGGCAGAAATTGTTCAATGTCTTTTAAAGAAGTTTTAAATCTATCAAAACTGGGCATTATTTCCTTTAAAGCTTCAAACGATTTCATTGAAAGCGATTTGACTTTTTTTAAATCTTCTACAGTTTCTTTTTTTTCCAAAGAGTTTCCAAGCACAAAACCTTTCAACTTAACAGGAATTTCGGTTATGTTTGGGTAAAGTTCTTTTGGTTCTAAATAAATTAAATGACCATACGCGGAAGAAAAAAAATCCATTTTTCCTCCAGCATCTCCAAATTCTTTTACTTCCGCGTTATATCCTTCATTTGCTAACTGATACCTGTCAAGAGAGATACCTGAAATCATGTTTAGAAAATAAAGCCACGCAATTACAAGTGCTGAAGAACTGGCTGCCCCAGCGTTAATAGGAATATCACCCGTTATTTTTATCTTGTACCCTTTATTAAATTTTATTCCTTTTCTTAAAAATTGATTAAAACCACTCTTCAAGTACTCTCTATTTGAATCATACTCCAATTCTTTATTATTTAACGTGATTTCTAAAGTTTCATCAATATCGGGAAGTTCAATAAAAAAACGAGCGGCTGAAATTCTTTGGGCTTCCAAGTAAATATATTTAGAGATAGCCATTGAAATTATTGGATAGTTCAAATAATCTTGGTGTTCCCCAAACAAACAAATCCTTCCAGGAGCTTTTAAGCTAATCATCCTTCAAAATATGTAAATTAGGTATTCCTTTTTAATTTTAATCTAAATAGAAAGGAAATCACATGACTATTAAAACACTAACTATTAAGTTGGATAAACTTTTCACTCATACAATCCCGAAATGGGATTTTTTTTCTACAATTGAGGGAACTCTTCAAAAAACCGCACTACTACGCCAATAGATTCTATTTTTTAAGGTTATTATCTTTTTTCGTCAAACTCCTTTTCGTTATTTGTATTTATATTCAACCATATTCATTTTTAACAACTAGTTTTAACTATGATTTTTCGTAGATTTGTTAATAATAAAATAGATGTGAACAAATATTTTTTCTGAAGTCCATGATACGAGACATAATAATAGTCAAGGATGGCTTGCCATTATATCGTCAACCGTTAATTTCATGTAACTTTTCCGATTCCCGAAGCCTCTTTTCAAAAAGAAATGATCTTATCATGGCCTCCGGTTTCTTTTCCGCCTTGAATATTATTTTAAAAAATTTTATAAGAAGTTAAAAGCGATTAATATTTGTCGGCAAAACCCCGTTCATATTCAAAAAGAGAACTTTTAGAATCGATACTTGAAAATTTTTTGATAAATTTTTGGATATTGTAATATATAATACACCAATAATACACTTTTTTTTGTTTAAAAATATATATTTATTTATTTAACAAAATCATTTGTTTTTTATCAAAATTCCTACTGAGTTAAATGATAAAGAATATTACTATTATTAAAGACGGTTTACCTCTATTTAATAAGCAATTAATTTCTGGTAATTTTGGTCATCCAAAAGACTTTTTTTTTAAAAAAAATAATCTTGTCTTGGCTTCAGGATTTATCTCCGCTTTAAATTCTTTTTCGGATAGTTTTAATGAAATAGGTTCAATTAAAGAGATAAAATTTTCCAACGATCTCACTTTGTCCTTTATTAAGGATGGCTCAATCCCTAATTTAATTTATTTATGCTCTTTTGATAATAATTCAAATAGCGTAAACGTGCAACGATTTTTAAGAAGGATTTCAAAAACATTCTTACAAAAATATAATACGAAGGAGATAATAAATTGGTCTGGAAGAATTGACCACTTTAAGGAGTTTAGGGAAACAATCGAAGAATATATTGAAGATGAGGAAGATGAAAGTGAGTCGCAATCTAAAGAAAATGTTGTTGACTTCTTTAAAGAAGTTGAAGATAAGATAAATGATAACGAGCCCCAATCTCAAAAAGATAACAATACAGAATTAGAAAATGAAAAAAACGGAGAAACAGATAATAAATTTAGTTATAATCGTCGTGTTCCCCTTTTAAAAATATCCGAGAAAGTAAATCCAAAATATTACTTAAGCGGTGAATTATCATTTAAAGTTTTTAAACAAATAGATGGGAAGAGGTCAATCGCAAAAATAGCAAGAGACTTAAAAATTAGCGATGACCGCGTGTATAATACGTGCAAAAACTTAGTTAAGATGGGATTTATATCACTTTCATGATACTTTTAATAAAATAATTTCTAAAACTCGGTTATTCATTAACGAAATCCATGAGGAATCAGATTTCTTGTAAGGTTAAACGCGTGACAAATTTTTAACGTTTAGCTTTTACTTAAACTTTTATAATTCCCCCGAACTTAATTTACGCTTAAGAAACATTTAAATTAAAAAATTTTATTATATAGTAGAAAAGAACCCTATATGATTCAAATTACAATTGAGTGTATGTACAAGAAGTGTATAATTGCCTATTAAGAAGTGATAAAATAAATAATATGAACTTAAATCCCAAGATCATTAACGATATAATTTCCGTTTTAAAATCCTTAACGGGAATTAAATTTGAATATTACCGAAGGAATTTCCTTGAAAAAAGAATTCTTCACAGAATGAACAAGATTGGATTAAGCACACTTAATTCATATTTAGACTATATCTTAACTCACCCTGATGAGAAAGAGAAATTTTTAGAAAAATTTACAATAAATTATACCTTCTTCTTTAGAAATCATGAGATCTACGATAGACTTAAGGAAATTGTAAAAGACGCCAAGAAGAATCAAACTAATGTAATTAAAATTTGGTCTTGTCCATGTGCGACAGGAGAGGAGCCGTATTCGATCTCAATGTTTTTTGACAAGCTTAAGAAAACAAATCGAAACTTTCCAGATTATAAGATTGTCGCTTCTGATATCGATAAAAGTGCTCTTTCAGTTGCAAAAAAAGGCATTTATGGAAAATATGTATTATTTGAAACCCCTAAAGCGTATGTTAAGACTTACTTTAAAAAATATAAAACTAAACAGCAATTTGAATATGTGATTGATGATACTATCAAAGAAAAAGTTGAATTTATTCAAGAAGATCTGACATTAGGTCATATAAAGTCTCAAAAATACGATATTATTTTCTGTAGAAACTTTATTATTTACACTAATGAAACTTTTCGCGAAAAGATTTTAGAAATTTTAGAAAATCACCTGGTAAATGGTGGATTATTAATTTTAGGAAAGACAGAAACAATCACGGGTTCAAAAAGTCAATTTAAACTTATAGATCCAAAAAACAACTTCTATATTAAAGGTGAATTTAATCCAAAAGGCTTTTTTAAGAAAGAATTAGTATGGAAAGAAGAAAGAGTAAAAATAAAAGGTAACGAAAAACTAAGAATCAAGCCTAAAGAGAAATTTCCAATTAAACTTAAAAAACCAAAACTAGTTAAACCGAAGAAAAAAGGTCCAGCAATACCTAAAGAAAGAACAACAGTTAAGACTAAGGAAGTAGTTTCAACAAAAATCAAAGAAGAAAGACGAATTAAACCAAAAGAAACAATTTCATTTAAGCCTCCAGGAAAACCTCCAATTCAACCAAAAGTATCAATTAAACCAAAAGTATCAATTAAACCAAAATTCAAGGTAAAAGACATACCAGAACAATTAGAAGAGCGAGAAAAGCTTGCAGAATTGAAAATTAAACAAATTAAACAGCGAGAAAACCAAGTTGAAGGACGAGAGAAACATTTAGGAGAAAAAGAAGCGCTGATTGAGCAACTAGGAACAATTTTTGAGTTAAGAATAAACGAGCAAGAAGAATTGGAAAGAAAATGTGATTATCGAGAAAAATTAATAAAACATCAAGAGATCCATCTTGAACAAAGAGAATTACATTTTGAAAAACGAGCCAAGCAAATTAAAGAATTGGAAAAACAACTTGATAGGCGAGAACGTGCATTAGAGCAGAAAACTCTTAAATTACAGCAAAAAGAAAGGCAAAGAAAAATAAAAAGGGAAAAATTGTTAGAAGAAAGGAAAATCCTAACAAAAAAAAGATTACAAAAAGAAAAACAAAAAGAAAAAGATATTATAAAGAGAACGAAGCAAGCAGAGGAATTATTAAGCCAGGTAGAACAACGAGCAAGACAAGTTGAACTACTAGAGCAACAAATAAAACAACGAGCTTTTGAATTCAATCGTCAGTTAAAAATGAAAAAACAACGGTTAAAACCACAAATTCAAGAGAAAAAACGAGATTTAAATCTAATTGTTAAGCCAAACAAAGAGGGTGAATATATTTTACCGATTGATCATTACGCTTTAATTCCTTCTGGCAATAATAATACTAATAAATCAATGAGAATTTCAATTTACGGATTAGGTTCTGGTATTTCGTTAATTCTTAAAGATAATGTTAATAGAATCTTTGCCATGTCAAATATCAAACTACCAAAGTTATCAAAATCTAGAAGTGCTCAATTTCTATTGAATAAATTATTGGAACACGGAGCAGAAAGAAAAAACGTTACAGCTATCGTCATCGGTGGAGCAAAAAACTTTTTTGAACACGAATCGCCAGACTTTCTTGAAGATATTTATTTGATTAAAAAAGAATTGGATTCGCTAAATATTAATATTGAAAAAGAATTTATTGGTGGAATTAGCGAAAGATCAATAATTTTTGATGGGAAAAAGATATTAATTAAGAAGTCGTGGGAGCAAGAGTTTAGAAAAGTAATGTAAATTGTTAATAAGGATAGATACATTAATATTTGAATACATCAAATATCCAAGCCCTACCTCCAGCATTTTCAATTGCCCTTGCCACTTCTTCTTGCTTTTCTGGACAAATAGCTAACATGCAGCCTCCGCCACCAGCACCCATTTGTTTCGCTCCTAAAGCGCCTACTTTTTTAGCAGCTTCGCACATTTTCAAGATTTTCTCCGTATGAGCATTTAAAATTATCTCTTGTTCTTGCTGAAGATTCATTAACTCCCCTAATCTCTTATAATCGCCTTGCAATATGGCTTCTTTACCTTGATGCACGCAATTTTCAATGACCTTGAACGCTTTTAAAGTAACTGGATCTCTTTCCATTATTTGCTTTTTAATTCTATTTAATACGGAAGCTGCCTTTCTTTCCTCCATGGAATCCCCAACAACGATCGGTATCTCATCTACATCTAAATATTCAACTCTTGGATTATCGTCTGTATGAATAAAGGTAATCCCACCAAAAGCAATGCTATATTGATCCATCCTTCCGCATTGAATTCCTAGATCGTGATTTTCGCCCAAATAAGCTAATTCTGCGATTTCAGCGACAGTAAGATCCAAATTAAAAGCTTGATTTAAAGCTCTGAGAAAATCTACGGAAATGGCTGCTGAAGTGCTAAGATTACATCCTATAGGAATATCAGAACTGACTTCTAAAGTAAAGCCTTTTTTAATTTTTTCTCCTAAACGCTTATAGAGCACGCTCCAATATTTTAAATCTATATTATTAGGTGGTATTTCTCCTAACTTGAATTTAGTTCTTTCTTTTGTATCATGACTGTAAAATACCACGGTTCCATCCACTCGTTCTTCATAAGTGATTTTCATCATTAAATTTATTGCCAATGCGATTACAGGTTTTCCTAAAAGATCAACTTTATCACCCAAGAGACAAATACGACCAGGTATTTCTAAATTTATTTGATTCGTCATTTTAATATTAAAATAGCAATAGAATTAAATGTAATAATTAAAGAAATTTTATTAAATTAAGTAGAATATCGTTATTTTTGCTTTCTTCTTTGTTTTTGTTTCGTTTTTATTCGCTCTTTTTCTTGGATTTCTTCTTCTAACTGTTTCAATTCTTTCTCGTCTTTTCCTTCAAATTTAAATCGCCCGGTAATTTTGCTTTCTTCTACTGAACCTGATTTTGAAACTTTTTCAAAAGAGAGGGTAACATCTTTCCCTTGATTTAAAGCTAAATTTATAAAATTTACAAAACCTAAATGTTTAGATGGTGCGATATTTAACTTTATTATCACTTTTTTGTCTTTTTTCGTGGTTGTTTTTAAGACTAAACGCAATTTCAAAATCTTCACTCTCTTTTTTAATACAATTTGAAAAATTTATTATTATTATGCCTAAAATAATTAAACTAAAATTTAAAGATATTAAAATATTGTTTTATTTAAAAAATGTCCCGATTTTTATAGACTTTTTATAGTAACTTACCTTACCTTTTTTTTTTTTTTTATATGATAATTTTCGTTAAAGTCGTGTCTAGAATCACTCATCATAAAAATGTGTTATGACGGAAATATATAAAGGAAAATGAAAAACTAACTAATTTAAGGTTTTTATTTTTTGAATAAAATCATTAGGTGGAGTTTTACTAAAAATAAAGGTATTCACTAAAATTTGCTTAAAATCTTCACTTTCTTCTGCTAATTTAAAGGCTTTATTGAGATTTTCTCCTTCATTTTCGTAAAAAAAATTTACGAATTTGCGTTGAAATTTAAACCTTCTAATGATTTTCTTGATTTCTGGATGTTTTTTGAACTCTTTAAGAGTATTTGAAGAATAATCTTCTCTCTCCAAAGCTTTAATTGCAGTTTCTCCCGCTACTTGGCCAGATATGATCGCAGCTTTAATTCCTTCTCCGCTGACTGGCGCTACAAACCCAGCAGCATCACCTACAAGCATTATATTATCGTCATAAAGACTTTTTTCTAAGACACCGTTAGCCGGTTCGGGATATGATGCTGACCATATTGTATTATATTCCTTCTCTGGTATTAAATTTCTAATAAATGGTTCCTTAAGGAATTCTTTATAGAGAACACTCGCATTGTACTTTAAATTATTTTCATAATATGTAATTGATCCAACATTGAATCTCTGCTTGTCTATTGGGAAAATCCAAGAATATCCGTAAGGTTTAAAGAAGAAGTAGACGCAATTTTCGTTCAAATTATTTTGACCTTCTAAAATTTCAGCTTTACCGATGCCAATTTCTAATGGTTTCCACTTATCTCTCAAGCCAGACTTGATTGCTAACTTAGAACTCATCCCATCAGCGATTACTATTATTTTCCCTAAATATTCTTTAATTCCCGAAGGAGTTTTTGTCTTAATTCCTGTTCTTTTCTGATCCTTGTAAACAAAATCGAAAGACAAGTTTTTGTCGCAAAGCTCGGCTCCAGCATCCACCGCAACATTTCTGATTAAATTGTCAAATTCCAATCTATCAATTACAAGCGTGTTATCTTCGGATACTTCGGCGGTATACTCGAATTTTTGGTAATCAGTGGAAAACATTGCGACAACGTTTTTTCTTGGCAAATCCAACTTTCTCAATTGAGGATAAAACTTATACATGCGGGGACTTGGCAATCCTCCCCCACATGGTTTTCTATAATTTACGTCTCTTTCAATTAAGGCAACTTTGTATCCCTTTTTAGCAATAAATTCAGCACATTTGGATCCAGCAGGTCCCGAACCAGAAACAATTACATCGTACATGATATTTCCATTTTATTATTTTCTTCTTTTACTTATAATAAATTTGGTAAATTAATATAAAAAAGTTACATGGTGATTTCCTATAAATAGACAAAAAATTAAAGTATAAATAGATTAAATTTTTTTTTTATTAATTATAATAAAGCCATAAATGAGTTTTGAGAGTATTTGAAGGCAATTGTCTTTTTCAATTTAATTTTACTATTACTTATTAGAACATTTGGTATTGGAGCGTCTATTGATTTTTACTTGAGAACAAGGGGGTTAAAATTTAAATTTATCCTTATAGGCTGGTCTTTATTAATAAGAGTTCGAGGTTCTCTTTGAACTGTTCATTATAAATAACAAAGATTTTTTTGGTTTGACATGTTAGTGATAATTTGTCGGTAAACTCCCCGAAGTAAAATTTAAAAGAGATAAATTTAAATAGATAAAAATGTCAAAAAAAAAAATTCGCATGCGATATATATTTGGGCCTCTCGTGAGGATAATGGCTGAAGGTTTAAATAAAATAGGGATATCGGCCAACATGGCAACATGTATAATGCTCATTTTTTCCATTCTAAGTTTAATTTCATTGGTATTTTTTTACAATCTTTTATTCTTTGGTTTTTTCGTGTTCGCGTGTGGA
>JAUXAJ010000246.1 GCA_030620005.1 Promethearchaeota archaeon
TTTTTTAAAGCCTTTTTAGTCGTGGCCTTGTGCGAAGCGTTAGCAGTCTACGGATTAATAGTTGCGATCTTAATCTGGACGAAGATACCAAGCCCACCTTGATCGAATAGAGTAGATCGAATAAGGGTTCTTTCTTGAAAAAACAAAAAAATATTGGAATTTGGTGAAACTTTTACGAGTATGATACCTTCCTATGCTTATACCTATATTAAGATTGGTTTTTTAAAACAATTAATCATGAATGAGTTTGAGTTAGAGCAGATGAAAAACATTTATGAGATAAAGGAATTCATTGAATACATTACTCCTTTTTATCCAGATCTAACCATAACGAACTACACTATTGATGAGATCGAAAAGTCTCTTTATCATATTTACATTAAAATTGTTGGCAAAATCCTTAATTATTCTCCGGAGAACATGAGAATTTTTTTAAAAAATTATCTATTGAAATATGAAATAATGAATATTAAACTAATCATTTTAGGTTCAATTGCAGGAATGAGCATGGAAGAAAAAGAGAAAAAAATTGACTTTATCGTTGAGGAATATCTTGAAAATAGAGAGCTCATGAGGGAAATGCTAAAAATTTCGTCTCTAGACGAAATTCAATTGTTCATGAGAAGAACTAGATATAATAAGGCCATTCGAGAAGGAATTCTTTATTATAAACACAATAAAGAAGTATTTGTGTTGGAATCTTTCTTAGATCAATTATATTACGAGAATTTGTCAAAAAAAATAGCTAAATATAACAAGAAAGAAAGAGCAATGATCCCATTATTCGTGAATTACAAAACTGAAATTTACAACATTAACATGATATATAGAGGGATAAAGAACAACATTGATAGGAAATTATTAAATCAATTTCTCGTTAAGAAGTATTTATTTTTAGACGAAAAGAAAACAAATTTTTTATTAAACCTTAATACAATCGGCGAGTTTATATCTAAAATCGATGATACATTTAAAAACGCCGAAGAATTAAAAAACCTTTACAGGCCATTGATTCTCAAAGAGAAACATTTAGTAAGGTCAATTGAAAATCTCTACATGGATTATTATTTTAAGAAATTTAAAATTAAGATTGACGATATAGATTATTCAACGATTTATAGATTATTAGAAGTCATCATTAAGAAAGAAAAGGAAGTTAAGTTTGAGTTACTTCCAAGAGTAGTGAAAATCATTAATGAAAGATACAGAATTTTAAAGTCGCATTTAAAATAAGTAAGTAACATCATATTAATATAAATAATTAAATAAAAAAAAAATTATAGGTTGTGAAATTAACTAGAATGATTGTTGAGACAACGGGGCTTCCCGTGACCGCATCAGGTGGGGAAAATTAATGGAAATCTTCGATTGGGTTAAAGATATAGAAGAAACTTATAAATACTTAATAGATAATGCTAAAGCTGAAAATATTAAGGAAATTCAAAGATTTAGAACTCAACAAGAAAAATTAATGGATACTATAATAAAGAGAAAACAAGAACTTATTAATTCAATGTTAACAAAGGTATCGGAAGATGTACATGATGGAATAAAGATGTTCAATAGCCAATTTATTAAAGAACTTAATAATCTTGAAGAACAATTCAATAAAGATAAAAAAAAAATTATTAAAATTATAATAGAAAAATTAGGCCTGGAATTTTAATGTCAGAACAAAAAATCCATGTTTTAGGAAATGACGAAATCGTGTTAATTTTTGGTTTATTAGGAATAGCAGGTACAATCTTAAACCAAAAAGACAGTTTTTTTAAGGCATTTGATAATTTATTAAAGCAACCTTCAATTGGAGTCATAATAGTCGCATTAGATATTCGCGATGATAGCGAAATAGTAGATTTTTTGATCAATTTCAAGTTGAAAAGAAGAAGACCTTTCGTATACTATCTACCAAATATCTTTCAGACCCGGATTGATGTGGAGGATTCTTTTTCTAATAAATTTGTGAGATTGATCGAAAAAATAATTACTCAATAATAAAAATAAATTTTTATCATGTCGGAAGTCAGAGATCTAAAGTTAAAGGAACAATTTGGTAAATTAGGATTATATTTAGTTAATAAGGCGCATGATTCAATTAAGGAAATGAATGAGCAAACGCTCTTTCAGAAAGGAAGGATTAAAAAAGATTTTTCGGATAGAATATTCAATACATCGATGGAACTGAAAGAAAATTTTAAAGAAACTCATGCTCAGTTCTTAAATAACTACTTATCTTCAAATATAATGAAGGCTCAAGAGTATTTCTTAAATTTAAAAAATAGGTTAATTAAAGAGTTCAATAATGATGTACGTGAGCTGATTAAAGCGAATATTAACAAGAAATATAACGAATACATGAGTTTCCTACTAACAACCATTGAAAATAATGTTCACATTTTTAACAGGTCTCCCGAAACAATTGTATTTTTTAATAGCAAAGATTTTAAATTTTTTAAAAAGAATAACGCAAGAATCGAAAAATTACTTAGTAATAAAGTTGTAATCAATGAATCTAAGGAAAATTTCATCGGGGGATTTAAATTAATACAAGATGATGGGGGCATCTCTTACGATTTCACGATAGATAATATTATAAAAAAAGGTTCCTCACTTATTCAAAAAGAATTCTCTAAGACTATTTCTGATATTAAAATTAATGAAATACAAAAGGGTTTTGGGACTTTTATACAAGAAAAAAAATTGGAAATTGAGGAACACTTAAGGAAATATGACGCAATTCGATAATAATTTTGACATTGGATATATTTCGGCGATTAATGGCTCGCTAATTGAAATAAAAGGAATTGAAGACAAAATACGGCTTCACGATCTAGTAAAAGTCGTAGGGCACAGCATTGTAGGTGAAACAATACAAATCCATTTAGATTATATAGTTGTACAGTGTTTCGAAAATACTAATAACTTACGAATAAATGAGGATGTAATTAATCTAAAAGTACCATTATCAATGGAATTAGGACCCGGCTTATTATCTAACGTATTCGATGGAATTCTTAGACCCTTACAAGTTGCTTTCGAAAGTTCTAAAGGTAGCGGTTTTATAAAAAGAGGTCTTGAATTACCCTCGTTATCAAGAACTAAAAAGTGGCATTTCATACCGCGCTTTAAGGTTGATGAGGAAGTAACTGGTGGTGATATAATTGGAACATTACAAGAAACTGTTCTAATAGAACATAGAATAATGGTACCGCCTGGGTATTCTGGTGTAGTATCCTTTATTGCAGGAGAAGGAGATTATACCATTACAGATAATATTTATCGAATAAAACAAGATGGTAATGAAATTGATTTATGTATGCTTCAAACTTGGCCAGTTACTAAAAGTAGACCCTATCTACAAAAAATGCGACCGAATGAACCTTTAATAACTGGAATGCGCGTGATAGATTTATTATTTCCAGTGGCTAAAGGAGGTACAGTTGCTGTTCCAGGAGGGTTTGGAACTGGGAAAACAATTATTCAACATTCCTTAGCAAAATGGTGTAATGCTGATGTAATCGTGTTTGTAGGCTGTGGAGAGCGAGGAAATGAAATAGCAGACGTGTTAAAACAATTTGCTGAGATAATAGATCCTAAGAGTGGAAGACCCTTGTTAGAACGCATCGTACTAATCGCAAACACGTCTAACATGCCGGTTTCTGCTCGTGAAGCTAGCATATTTTCGGGTGTTACAATAGCTGAGTACTATAGAGATATGGGGTATGATGTGGCACTTTTAGCCGATAGTATTTCAAGATGGGCAGAATCTCTCAGAGAAATTTCTGGCTTATTGGAAGAAATGCCTGCAGAAGAAGGTTATCCCGCTTATTTACCATCAAAATTATCTAGTTTTTATGAAAGGGCTGGAGTTGTCAAAACTTTAGGTGCGAATTTAGAAAAGGAAAGAATTGGCACCTTAACTATAGTTGGCTCTGTTTCACCTCCAGCAGGAGATTATAACGAACCTGTTACTTCAACTACAAAGCGCTTTGTACAAGCATTCTGGGCTTTAGATGCGGGTTTAGCGTATTCTAAACACTATCCTGCCATAAATTGGCTTGAATCATATTCAAATTATCCTGAATATATCTTAAATTGGTGGTATGAGAGAGATATTGAATGGACGGAAGTAGATGCTGATTGGTTTGAATGCCGGAAGCAAGTAAACGAAATTCTATCCATTGAAAACGATTTAAAAAATATTATTCAGTTAATTGGTGAAGAAAATTTACCGGAAGAACAACAGCTGATCTTGTTTATTGCAAAATTAATTAAAGACGGATTTTTAATTCAAAATGCTTTTGACGAAATTGATTGTTTCACCGATTATAGAAAGATATTAGGTCAAATTAAATTAATTTTGTTGTTATTCAAGGAGGGCAGCAAACTCCTTAAACAAAGAATATTTTTCGACGATATTAAAGATCTAGACGTTATTTTTGACATTTTAAGGATCAGTAATTCTGTTCCTAACGAGGATTTTTATAGAATTGAGAAATTAAAAAATAAAGTCCTTAGAGAATTAGAAGCTTTAAAATTAATTGTTGGTATTTAATCATGAGCGTAACTTATAATAAAATTCAAAAAATAATAGGACCATTGTTATTTTTAGAAAATAAGCACGACTGCCAATATGGTGAGATTGTTAGCATAATTTCGGACGATGGAACGATACGTACCGGTCAAGTCGTGAAAATGAGCGAAGATTTAATTGTAATTGAAGTTTTTGAAGATACAAGTGGATTATCGGCTGAAAACTCAAAAATAATATTTACTGGAGATTCGTTTAAATTAAAATTATCCGAAGATATGTTTGGTAGAACCTTTACTTCGTTAGGAAAACCTATAGACATTAATACAAAAACGATTTTAGAAACTGATACAATAACCGATGTTGAACGAGATATAAACGGCTCACCCATTAACCCTTTTGCTAGAGAATATCCATCGGATGTTATTCAAACTGGAATATCCGTAATTGATGAGTTATTCACGTTAATTAGAGGTCAAAAACTCCCTATATTTAGCGGTCAAAAACTACCTCATAATAAATTGGCTGCTCAAATTGTAACTCAAGCAAAAGTCTTGACAGACGAACCATTCTTAGTAATTTTTTGTGGTATAGGAATTATTCAAGACGATGTTATTTATTTCTTAAATAGGTTTCAAGAAAGTGGAAGTATTCAAGACATCATTTCGTTTATAAATTTTGCAGACGATCCAATAATGGAAAGGTTAATCATTCCTAGAGTTGCACTAACTGCGGCAGAGTATTTTGCATTCGACAAGGGAATGCACGTTCTTGTCATCTTGGTAGACATGACGAACTACGCAGAAGCTTTAAGGGAGTTAAGCTCTGCAAAAGAAGAAATTCCCAGTAGAAAAGGTTATCCTGGTTATTTATATTCTGATTTTGCATCAATTTACGAAAGAACGGGAAAAATAAAAGGAAAACCAGGAACAATAACTCAAATACCAATTTTAACAATGCCTAACGATGATATATCGCATCCAATTCCTGATACGAGTGGTTATATTACGGAGGGTCAGCTTGTTCTGAGTCGAAATTTACATAAGAAAGGAATATACCCTCCTTTTGAAGTGTTAGCGTCTATATCCAGACTCATGAAAGATGGCATTGGTGAAAACACTACTAGAGAAGATCACGCAGATGTTAGCTCACAATTCTTAGCGTTATATTCAAATTCTCTGGAAATTAGAGATTTAATGTCAATAGTAGGAGAAGACGGTCTTAATGAAGATCAGAAAACTTTATTAAAATTTTCTCATGAATTCGAAAGAAAATTCTTGAACCAAGGTGTTAAAGAGAACAGAGATTTTAAAAAAACCTTTGATATTGCGTGGGAAGTATTATCAACGTTGCCAAAAAAGCAGTTGTTCCGAATCCATCAAAAATTTATTAATAAATATTATCAAGAAAAATTTTGAAATTATAATAATATGGGTGAAAATAGTTAGTTTTAAAGAAATCAGGCCAACAAAAACAAACTTGCTTAATTTGCAGAAAAAATTAGATTTCACTGTGAAAGGGGAAGATTTTCTATCCTTTAAGCGTGAACAACTAATAGATCAAATTAAACACACATGGCCGGAATATCAACTTCACCGAAAAAAACTTTTGAATGTATATCGAAGAGCAATGTTAAAACTATTTCAAGCTTATAAAGAGATGGGTTCGAGGGATTTGAAATTGATTAGTAATCTATCTAGAATTCAGCGTTCTCCCAAAATTAATATAAGATACGAAAAAATTATTGGAAACATGGTTTCAAAGATTGATTATGTCTTATTGGAAGAAGGAAGACTCCCTGCGTATTCTTTTTCAAATACAAGCCCCTACCTTGATGACTTAATTAATGAGATTTTAAAAGATTTTTTTGAAAACCTTATCCGTTTAGCTGAGACCGAAGACATGTTGTTAAAATTTGCTTATAATTTTAACAAATTAAATCGAAGGATAAATGGGTTAAAAAATATCATAATCCCAAATCTTCAGCTGGAAATCAAAAAAATAAAAGAAATTTTAGAAGAGAATGAACGAGAAAATTATGTTCGATTTAAAAAGACAAAAGATTTGATTTATAAGTATTAGTGAAGGTGTTATTAATGAGAGTTCATAATGAGATGTGCTTGTTTAAGATTTCTGTAAATAGATATTATAAGGATAGTCTTTTAAATCAACTTTCTAAAATAAACAATGTCCACGTTAAATCAAAACCTGAAATTAAATCAATTGCTGAGCTAAGTTCAAAATCTAAACATGATAAAGTATCTTCGGAAAAAATTCAAACATTAAGAGAAAATATTCTTAATCTATTTAAAAAACTATCGATCAATGAATCAGATATTCACAATCTAAAAGTTGAAAAAAAGGAAACTTTTGAGGGAAAAGACATAGAAGCATTAATTAATCATCTATTGGAAGAAATTAACTTTTATGCTAATCGTATAAACGAATTAGAACGATACATCGCAAAGGCAACCATAGAATTAGAAAATATTAACCTTATTAAAAGTTGCTACACTTTCTTAGAGAAATATAACCTAAATCGCTTTAATATCACATATTTTGACCAATTAAAGTTTAGAATTTTTTCTACATTTGAAAAAAACCTTAAAAATTTAGAGAATCTATTTGATTTTACTGTATTTCCAAACATATATCAATGGACAAAAATATCTAACGATAGAATAATCTTTTTTGTAATTTATCCGATGGACAGAGAAGACGATTTAAAAGAAAGAATTCGTTTAATATACGCTGAAGAAATAAATATTTTAAAGAAATATTTAATGTACGACAAAATAAATTTTACAAGAATAGATAAAGAAATTGAGTTTATCGAAAAAACTCTTTCAAAATATAGGTTAGAAATAAATCGCATAAGAGAAGACAACATTTTAAAATTCGCTGCCATTAACGAGGTAATTCAAAATCTTGAAGAATATAATTGGGTCGATCGTCAATTCGAGGAACTGTCTTCAACACATTTATCGCTTGATTTTTTTATTCCAATAAAAAATAAACAAGAAGTTGAAACAAGTCTATTAAAAACCCTTAGAGACAAAATAACAATAGAAGTAATAGATATAAGAAAGAAACCACCTGTCAAACGAAAAACGACTAAAAAGAAAAAAAGTTCCAAACGTGAAGAAGAAAAAGAAAGTAGCGGTATTGAACAGGGTTTAAAAGAGGAGGATTTGAGAAAGGAAGCTCCAACTATAATGAAAAATCTCTTTTTCATTAAACCATTCGAAGCAATAACAAGAATGTATGGCACGCCTGCTTATTCTGAAATAGACCCTACACCTTTTATT
>JAUXAJ010000130.1 GCA_030620005.1 Promethearchaeota archaeon
CATCTTAGCTAAAATAATTCTTTATTACATCTATCAGAAAATCCAAATAAGAACTTTGAATTTTTATATTGTATTTATTTTTTAAGTGATTAATTAACTTCTTGGAATTAATTTTTTCATTTTTTTCAGGATTAGGAATGAAATCTATTAAAGTCTTAGCCATTTCAAATGTTTTTTGAAGTTCATTTTTTAAAAAGATTATACTCGTGCTGAGATCATATTCAGCAAAGAAATCTTGAACGATTCTTGTCTCTATCTTTAATTTTTTATGCTCCATTAAGTTATCCGCGTCGTTTCTTATTTCTTTGCCGTCAAGAATTATGCATGAATTGAAATTATCACTTTTTTTATTATAATCATCTAAAGTCAAAATTGATAAATCAAAATTAAAAGAACCTTTCGTTATATACTTGATGAAATTTTCTAAATTATTGTGAAGATATTGTTCATCAGAGATTATTACAACTTTTTTCTTCAAGAGAATTGCCCTTATAACATTTGTTAATAATGAGGGAGGCACATTATATTTGATTAAGTCAAAACTATTTATTTCAATTGTAGAAATCCCTTCTTTATCCTGTTTTTGCTCAGGAATAACCTTGGGGATTTCAATTTTAAAATCTGCCATCATGTAATCTCTAATTTGTTTATTTTTATCCACATATGCTACAAATGAATGTGAACAAAAAAAATTCTCTGCAATATTCACCGCTAAAACCCCTCGCTTAATATTTTTTATTTCTTCTTCTGAAACTTCAATATATCCAATTATCTTACAATATGGACACCTAACTTCAATTCTCGCAGTCGTCATTTTATTTGAATCTTGATTTTTTTAATGAAAAATATAATTATAAATAAAGTTTTCTATATGTAAAATTCTGTGTTTCACAGATATAATTTTATCGAAATGCACTTTTTTTTAAGTTTTCAAATATGAATAAGATTAATATCTCCGAACTTTCGCGTAGTTTTTTTCTATAAAATTAGCTGCTAGTAAAGAACTAATTGTACCAAAGTTTTCGGCTATTATGAAAGAAAGAATCACATCGAGATAAACAATACAAATCACGAATGAAATAACATAAAGCGAAGTAAAAATTATGAAAATTGAGAGTAAGGGTTTAACTATTGGATGCTCCATGAGTTTTCTTATTCTCTTTATGGAACCTTTTGACTTTTGAAATTGACTCCTTATTTTTTTTCTCCTTTCCACCTGCTTAAAGCTTTCTGTATTAATTAATGTCGCAAAAAATAACGCCATCGTAATTCCAACTGGAATTATAATAACAACTAAATAATTACCAATGTTGAAAAAATATTGCGCTACAAAAATAAAGGCAACCTGGAACATTCCACAGGCTCCTAATAACATTAACGCCACACCAAGGTATTCCTTCGATTTCCAGCGAATTCTAATTGGCAACTTTATAACTTTTTTTATATATATTATAAATATTTAATGGGCCCGCCGAGAATTGAACTCGGGACCTTATGGATCCTCATGGGATTTTCCGCACGTCAAGCGGACGTCATACCGGGCTAGACCACGGGCCCTTAAAATTTATACCAAGTTTAATTACTATAAAAATTATTCGAAAATTATTAAATTTATTGAAATCTGAAGAGATCGATTTAAATTTTTATACTTTTTTATTAACAAAAAATAAATTCAAAATTAGGAAAATCTCAATCTCAAAAAAAAAAAAAAAAATGGCACGTTTTTCAATCAAGGTCTTAGACATGTAACCGTTTTTCTTTCTAATTATCTTGAACGATCTTTATTAACTACGGTTTCTTCAGTCTTAGCGCCTTGATCATTGGTAGATCATTTCCTGAAAGTAATTCTAACATGGCCCCTCCAGCAGTAGATATGAAGGAAACGTCATCTGCAAATCCCGCCATGCTTGCTGCGGCGCCCATTTCGCCCCCTCCTATAATTGTAAGAGCATTATTCTCCTTAGTAGCTTTAACCATTGCTCTTACCATTTCATTTGTCGCATCTCTAAAGACTTCTTTTTCGAATATACCAGGTGGACCATTGGCGATTATTGTTTTACATTTCATTATAATTTCTTTGAATTTATCTAATGTTTTGGGGCCAATATCTCCAGTGGTGACGTTATATGTCGCAGCTTCATCAATGGTTATGGTTTTTCTATTACCATTATCATCAATGATTAAATCTTCTGGAAGAACAATTTTATCCTTGTATTTCTCGTAAGTCTTAACAATCATTTCTTTATTGGCCTCTAGATCTTTTGCTATAGCATTATGATTTGGCTCTCCCATGTTTTTTCCTAAAAACTCCAAGATTAAGATTGCTGTCAATCCAGAGCATAGTGCATAATCTAATTTTTCATTATCAAAATTATATTTCATTGCTTTAAACTTATCTATTGCTTTAGCCCCACCTATGAGCATTGCCATGGGCTTATCGGGATTTTCTATAATTTTCTTCAAGGATTTTAATTCTTTGTCAGTTATGGGACCAGCCAGCATTTTAGGCCAGCCTATAATGGACACGTGGGCCCTGAACTCGTTAATGTAATGAATATACATTTAACTATGGGCGGCCCCAAATGCATCAACGATTACATAATCAACTAAGGGATATAATGTCTTGATCATCTCAGTGTTTTCCGCATCAGCAAACGTATTATATTTGGCCATTTCTCCTTTCCACTTGCGA
Source organism: Promethearchaeota archaeon (assembly GCA_030620005.1). The sequence goes on from JAUXAJ010000130.1 coordinate 2,693, forward strand.
ACATTATTTAGAATTAATATTTCGCCTGGTTTAAGATCTGTTATAGCTTGAACTGCTTTAGCACCAAAAAGATCTTCTACAAATTTTACAGGGCGACCAAGCTCTTTCTCAATTTCCTTAGCGTGTATATCGAGGTTAGTAAAATCTTCATTACCCGGGCGTGATTGATGTGCCATGATAACAATTGCACTTTCTTTTAGTTCTTCTAATTTAGGGACTAATACGCGAATTCTAGGTGAGTTTCTTATTTCCATTTTATCTACATCAATGTTTGAGTTGATATCGACGCGCATTATTATTTTTTTACCTTTTAAATCCACATCTTTATAAGATGTATAGTCTATTTTCGTTCAATTTTCACCTTTTAAAATAGGATTGTTAATTAATTTGATAGTAATTTATAATTATTTTTAACTTCTTATTATCTTTTTTTTTTAAAATTTATGGGATTTAAAGATTCTTCAGTCACTTGAAATTCTAATATATCTTTTTAGAGATTATTATAAGTCTATTTGATAAGTTCTGATTTGAATCATGTGGTAAATACTCACAACATAGATTTCTATAGAAAAATTTTAGATTGCTACAATAGATTGAATTGTGGTTGTAATCATATCTATTTTTGATTTCTTATTATCTTTTTTCAAATTTATAAAGCTTGAAAGATTTACATAAAAAAAGATTAGAAAAAATACTATTTATGATTTATGATATAATTCTTGATGCTCATGAAATATAGATTGAAAAGCATGCTTATTAAAAATTTAAAAAAATTGGACGATGTTCTCGTTGAAGGGCCTATTTTGATACCAAAACCCAAGGGAAGTTTCCAAAATCGAAAAAAGAGGTGCTTTTATTTTGACACCTGAATGCTCTTTTTACGGCTTGAATCAAGATAATAAGATTGTTTTAAACGCTTTAAATGCTTTTCTAAAACAAATTTCAGGTATTAATCCCTTGAAAAAGAACGTTAACGATTCAAATGCAGAAATCTTAAACAACGAGAGTGTATCCAAGCTACTTGATGTCATCAATGAAGAAGCAAGCAAGTTCCAAGCAAATACATGTTCATTAGAAAATATATTTAAAATGTTAAAACCATATGGTTAGTTTAATTGAGAAAAGATGAATGAGATAAAAGACGTCTTAAAACAACTGCTTGAAAAGAAAATTTCCATTGAAGATGCTGAAAATTTATTAAGAGCAAATTCAATTGAACAAGTTGGAGATTTTGCTAAGTTGGATATATTTCGAAAATTTAGAACGGGAATTCCTGAAGCTATTTATGCTCAAAATAAAGATCCTAAAAATTTAATTGACATTATTTACACATTTCTAAAAAATAAAAGGTACTCAATAGTTTCTCGGTATACAGATAAACAAAAAGAACTCTTGCTCAATAGATTCGAAAATAACAATGAATACGAGGTTGACATTAACGAACTTGGAAGAATTATGATTGTGAAAGAAAAAGGATACATTTTTCCTAAAAAAGGGGGAAATATTGGGCTATTAACTGCGGGGAGTTCGGACATCCCTATTGCTGAGGAAGCAAAAGTAATCGCAAACGCAATGGGGTGTGAAGTAATCACTAGCTACGATGTTGGTATTGCCGGCATGCATAGAATATTTACCCCTTTGTCTGAAATGATTAAAAATGGCGTCCATGTAATAATCGTGTGCGCTGGGATGGAAGGAACACTGCCAGGTGTAGTTGCTGCTCTTGTAGATGTTCCCGTAATTGGTGTACCTATTTCCAGTGGATACGGAATGGGTGAAAAAGGAATGGGTGCCCTAACCACAATGTTGCAATCTTGTTCACCGGGATTATTGGTAGTTAATATCGATAATGGTTTTGGAGCAGGCGCTTCAGCTGCTTTAATTGCTAATAAAATAGCTGATAAATAAATAAACATACATTAATAATTCTTTTAATGGAAAATTTCAGTTAAATTAAAAAACTGAAGATTTCAAGATTTCTTTTTACATCTCGTGTTTTTTTTAATTTGTTATTAAAGGATTTCAATCGACTAACAGCAATATTTCTTTAATGCTAGAAAAATGTGTTATTGATACGGATTTTCTTCGAAAAAAATAGGTTTAAATATTTATAACTTGTTATTGAAATAGAGTTGAGGTTTTAACATGGATGATCCGCGATTAACAACAGATTACAAACACTCTTCTAACCACGATTCTTTAGATAACGTTAATGAAAATATCTCTGATTCAATAATAAAATCTTTATCGTTAATTGATAATGAAACTGTAATATCTAATAAAAGCCTCCGTAAAAGATTTGGCCTTCTCTCTGATAATGATTATGGTAATCTAATTGAGTATCTGCTCAATAGACGATACATCCAATTTTCGACTGAAAGTGATGTGAGCCTTTACAGTTTAACACATGAGGGTAAATCTTTTTTTAGAGAAAAAATAAGAGATTCACAAACTCGAGAACGATTCCTACGTTCAATTGAAAACACTGAGGATTTAAACCTCTATAATAAGTTAATCCTTGAAGAAAGCATTAATAATTGTTCTAGCGAGGAATATTTTCCCTCTTTTATTGGATGCTTTATTGCTGACAAAAGTGGGAAGACTTTATTGACATTTGAATTGTATGAAGGCGCTCTTGAATCGTATTTAAATTTTTCCAACGAAATTGACGGAGAACAAAAAGATTTGGAATTAATTCCAATGTTCATTAGCGCATTTGAAAAATTCTCGCAAGAATTAAACTTTAAGAGTTTGTCCGGGCTTAAACTGGAAGGAACTAATTTAAAAATGCAGAGTTTTAATTTTGAAAATAAATATACAATAACTCACATTATAAATCCAAAAGTGAACTTAAAACCTATTGAGGATAAAATTGAGCACTACTTTAGAACTCTATTTGAGAATTATAAAAATGAATTGGAACTAAGTTTAAGAACGGGTTTAGTTGAAAACATTTCTCACTTAAACGAACTCGGCCGAGAAATGTTAAAGGAATTAAATAAATTCGTTTATCTTGTTGAGTTTAAAAATATCGTATATAAATTAGATAATTTTGACATGGTGTATGCACAGGCGCTATATAGCAAACTAGATAAATTGTATAAAGAATTCAATTTCAAGTATACATTGACACTTGAAAAAATCAAGCAATTAAAAATTAATTTGTTAAAAGCAATGCTAAACGAGGACTTGGAAGAATTGAAAGTTACCATTAATAAAGCTCAAGATATTGAATCCAATTTAAGTTAGTTTTATCTAATATCCATGGAAAGATAAAAAGTAATTACTTCTTTATAAGTAATAAATTCTTTATTATCTTCAATTAATTCTGTTTTAAGAAAATAAATAAAAAAAATAACTAAAGAAAAATTAAGGTAGAACTACATGGCTCCAACTTCCGCTTCATTAGAAGCATTATCTAATTTAAGAACATCAGGGAATTTTGGATGGTATGTCATCCCTCTGCTTGCAGTAGTCTTATATATTTATGGGGTTGAAATAAAAAGGGCAAAGGAAACAGGAAATTGGAACGCAATCTTCTCGGGATTAACCGTGTTAGGATTGGACATGATAAATGAAATCTGGAACGGATTAGTCTTTTATTTCATACAATATTCTGCGTTTTGGACAACTCCTAGTGGAAGTTCTTATGTCATATTAATAGGTTGGAATATCGAGATTGCGTTCATGTTCTCGATATCAGGCATAGTTTTCGCTAAATTTCTTCCAGAAGATAAGAGCGAAAAAGTCTTAGGATTACCAAATCGCTGGGCAATGGCTATAGGATTCTCACTATTCTGCTTAGTTGTAGAGATTCTATTAAATTTGGCAGGTGCTCTCGTATGGGTCTATCCTTGGTGGGAAGCGACGCCCTTTGGAGTAATATTAATATTTCTCATCGGATATTTTCATTTCTTCGTGGGTGCGTTTTTAATTTACGACATGCAAGAAAAAAAATATAAAATCATCGCAGTTGGAATAATCTACGCTATAGGTCTCGGGGCGATGGTTACGTTAATTCCTCTTGGAATCATTTAGATTTTCTTGTAAGCTTTTTTTTTATTCTTTTTTATCGCTATTTTTTTTAATACCTTGGAATTCTTTAAAAATCACGTAGTAAAGCAGAAAAGGAGCTTAAAATCATTTTCATGTAAAAAAACCGATATCTGAGAAGAATTCACGAAGTGCAATGCCATTACATGTTCTATCGAATCATTCTATTTAATAAAATACATTTTAATTTAGTCAAAAGAATATTTGAAGAAACCCTACTATAAAGCGTGATATTATATAGTTTTATTAGATCATCCCTTCTGAGGTTTTTATCCATAAAATTTAAGATCAATAAATATATATATACTAATCGATATAATTAATATTGAACTTGTTTTTAATAAAAAATTTAATTTAAAAAAAATTGAATTACACGTAGTTGAGACGATGGTCGCAATTATGAATAATGATCTTTTTGAGAAATCTAAAGATTTTTTTGAAAGTGGAGATATCCTTAACTCTTTAAAAAGCTTTGAAATTTTTTTTTCTCAAATTGGCAAAATTAAGGAAAAGAGAAAAGATAAGGATGAATACATTAGTTTTCTTGAAAAACTCTTGAAATATTGTGGAAAAAACAATCTTCACGAAGAAGAAGCTTTAGTTTTGAGGAGCTTGGGACGGATATATTCTTTTTTTAAACAACATGTTGAAAGCATGAAATATCATTGGAAGTCAATAAAGATTCAGAAAAAATACGGTAGAAGATTAGATGTGGCTGAAGGATTAGTATTTCTTGGCGAAGACCATGAAGTTTCTGGAAACTACGACAAATGCCTTGAAGCTTTCGAAGATGCTGCAGAAATTTATAGTGAATTAGGGAAATTAAGAAAACTTAAAGAACTACAAAAAGAAATTGCTCGCTTAAAAGAATTTTCAAAGGAGATTGTCGAAGACGAGTATTACATGAATAAATTTAATATAAATAAGTATTAAGAAAGGATTTTCAATCAAATCTTTTTCTTAAAAACAATTTTTTTTTCTTTTTTGATCTTTTTCAAGGATTTACTTTTCAATTTAAGATTCAAAAATTTTCTTTCTTAAATTCTTGCGTTTAAGCGCCGTAAATTCCTGGACCTTGTTCCTCACGAGATTGCGTTTTTCAATCAATCCCAATTTTGCCGGTCTTAGCTTCTCTTCTAATTTCTCGCGGAATTCTTCGATTTCTAAATTCAAGTCAAATAAGTCGCTAAAATCGATTTCTTGGTATTGCGAATCCAAATTCATGCCCGTGTCTGTTTCTCGATAAGCGCGTATTTCTTTCGGTTCGAAAAGGTTTTCAACGAATTTACTCACAATTATTATTAGAGTTGGTCTTAGGTCGTTAATCCACGCCAATCCGTCCATGACTTTAATTTTATTTATCTTTCTGAAGTCACTTAAGGCGTTAGAGATAATACCGTTGATGAATTCTAACGGGTTTCTTTCTTTAACCATGCCTGTTAAACCAGTAAATATGCTCTCTGTCAATGTTTTTATTAACAAATCTTTGAACTGGTCATACTTGTAAAACTTGCCCTGTCTAAAATAGGAAGATAAGAATTGAGATATACCAATTTCTAATTTTTTATCATCGATCTTTATCTTCTTGAAACAAAACGACTTGATTTCTCTTGTTAAATGTGACCCGTTAAATTCAAATATCTCGATTATTTTAGGAGCGGCAACTTGTTTAGGAATTACTTGCGGCGCAATTTTCTTTTCCTTTAATGGTGCAACAGCCGATCGATTGTAATCTTCAACTATGAACTCATTAATACCTGAACGAAGCGTGAATATGTTTGTATTAATTTTATCGTTTCCTTCATAAACAGTGGGAACCCAACCCATGTGCTTTTCGATTACATCGTTCATGTTAAGCTCGTAGATGCCGTGAGAACTGAAAAAAACTTCGTAAAGAGCACTTATTTCGTATTCTTTCACGTCAAGTTTAAACAGCTTCCTAACATAATTATCGTATTTGAGGAAAAAAAGAAAAATGCAATCGTCCATTGCCACCGAATTATTTGGGTATTGTGCTTGAAAAAGAAATCTTTTGTATTCAATTCGAATCTTTTGAGCTCTTATCCATTCAAAGGCAAAATCTAAAATGTCCTTACCTTCAGACAATTTATCTTTATAGTACCTAAGAACTCCTAAGACTTCTTTTTCAGTAGTTCCAATCGATTGATTATGAAGAAATTTCGTTATAATTTGAATGTGCGTGTGATTTTTATGTTGATTCCTGATTCTTTCGAAGTACGTAAGTAATCTCTTCTTTTCAATCTTGTAAATTTGTTTTAGTTTGGGTTCTTCCATTCTCACGATCCTTAACAGTTTTTATACTATTTGATATAAATTAATCACGCTTGTCGAGATGCATTTTAACATTTTCCAAATCTTCGCTTGTGATTGCGCTCCAGCTTTTTAATTTAAAATTTGGGTTGAATTCTAACAAAACCTCAACCAAGTTCTTATGTAGATCCAAGATTAACCTTAAATTTTTTCTATAATAAGAAATATTTCTTGAATTTTGGTCGTCGTCAACATTAGGGATTAGAATTACGCCATGACTCTTAGTTATCCCGTTTTCTATCGCGTGTTCTTCTAAATACTTCACTTTCGCATCCCCAAGGCTAAGTTCAATTATTTTAATGTTCGGAAAAACGCTTGATTTTCCAAAAAGTTTCAGAGTCTCGTTGATTAGATCCTCGTAATAATTTGGTAAGGTTGACATTAGATAGTAAGAAGGTATGTAACTCATGAAGTATCTTCTGAAAGAACCCTCCTTATCAAATGTGTAAAGGTTAGTAGTTTTTGATTCCGCGCTTGTAACTCTTTCGATTAACCCAACGCAGTAATATTTTTGTTGTTCTTCCCAGTACATTTTTCTTGAAGATCCGATCGAATATTCGATTAAATCTAAGCCCCGAGTTAATTCCTCGTTGATAAAGTCATGAAATTTAAAATTCTCGCCTAAAAAACTTTCAAATATTACTTTACCTTGAGCAATGCTTGGATGGATGTATTGTACCATTTTTTCGTATATCATCTTTGTATCTTCTGTATAAGGAGAACCTATTAACGCGAAAAGATTTGTTCTTCCATCTTTTGATTCCGTTGAAGAATTTAGGTTAAAGAAAGATTGAATTATTTCCGATTCGTCAAAGGATGTGTCGCTTTGGATTGTTAACGAAGATTCAATATAGTCAATTTTCCATTTTCCTCCCTCGTCGCTAGCGGCTGTTAAAAATAAGGGTCCAAGGAACTTAAAAGAGAGCGTCTTTATTTCGTCTTTTCTTTCCTCAGATAAATTTTTAGAAAACCTTATCTTCTCAAAAACTATGTTATTTTCGTCGGAGAAAAACAATCCTAAAATTAATCTTGCGTCTTTCATTTGATAGGGCCTTTTGTAGCTGTTATAACTTCTAATAATGAGGTTATCTATCTTATTTTAAGATAAACTAAAAGATTTTAAGTTTAAGTTTTTCGATAGTTCACATTTTAGAATTTTCGACCGGGTTTTCCCGATAAAATCTATTTCTTTATAAAATTTAAAAAAATGAACTCCAAAGGGTTCATGATTGGAGGCGAATTTTTATTATTATTATTATTGCGTTATACTAGTTATTATTAGTAGGGAAGACCCCATTTTCGACTGGAAAGAATGAAAAAATAAAAATATTAAAACAATAGACGTCTTATATTAAATTGAAATAAGAAATTAAAGTTTAGAGACGAGAATATTAAAATTCATGGTTATAAATTTCAATATTACAAGGAATTAGTGATTTAAAGATATACACACGCACAATCGAAATCACTTGAGGGTATTTAATGGAAAAAATCGAATATAACGGCAAAAAAATACGTCTTATTAGTGGATATTTAGATTTAGAATATAGAAATATCAAGGATATTGCTGATATTAAAGGACTCGAAACCCTGAGCGGTCTAGAAGAATTAAATCTGTGTTCAAATCAAATATATGAGATAAAAGGGCTTGATAAAATTACTAACTTAAAGAAGTTATATCTTAATAATAATCTAATTTCTGAGATAAAAGGGCTTGATTGTTTGCCAAACTTGGAAGAATTGAGCCTCCAATATAACAACATCACGGAAATAAAAGGACTTGGGAGTCTTAAAAATCTAAAGATGTTATACCTCGAAGGAAATCCTATCCCCAAGGATTTTTTGGAAAAGTTGGGGGGTCTTAGTTCTAAAGGTGGCGCAAACAATCCTCAAAAATTCATTGATTATTGTAATCAAATTCTGGTAATAGGGTTAGAAGACGTACCCATACAAGGGTCAATGAAAGATTTGCATCCGATACCTTTTGGAATGGACACTGAAACGCTTGATCAAGAAAGATCTGACCTTATAGAAATAGAACGAGAAAAAATAAACACGGTTTTCCTTAGCATCCAGGATCTAATTGACCAAAATAAATTTTTTGAAGCTCTAAATTTATTAAACGGAGCAAAAAAAATCGCCCTCAATACCGAATTGTACGAAGTCTTAGACGATATTATCGTTAAAATGCACGGTATTAAACTGCAGAGGGTAAGATACCACATCGACGAAGCCTTGAGAGTCTTTTCCAACTCGTTAAAATGCTCGATTCAAGATATTAATGAATTTTTAAGTTCAGTCTCACCGGATTTTAATTTTACAGAAAAGAAATTAAAGTTTAAAATTCTGGCCCGAATAAGAAAATTAAAATTAAATGCCATCTTGGATGGAAATTATATAGTGTTTAGTCAGAAATTAGACCCAATGCATGGTATATATCCAAATCAAATCCAACGCGACATCCCAATGAACAACAAGTATGAATCTACAGTCAGAATGAAAAAGCAATGCTTTAACTGTGGTGAAAAAATTGATGCCGAATCCATTATTTGTTCATATTGCGGAATTCCTCAAGATAATTTTAAATACTAAATTAATTAAATATATATAGTATAATAATTAAAATAATATCAAGAAACCGATTTAAAAACCAAAAAAAATAAATTAAATAACTAATAGTGAGTATTTTGAGAATAAGTGTAGAAGATTCTAGAACTGGAAAATTAATTAAACTTGATGTTAAAGAACACCATATTATTGAAAGGATTGTTGATATTATTATAAAGCACATGGGAATAATCTCAGCCGAGCAAAGAAGCTACACGTTAGTTCTTAATGGTCAAGAATTGCCCACAAATATAACTGTACTAGACGCAAAGCATAAATTTGGTCTAAAGGAAGACGCAAAATTAGCCTTATGGGCTAAAGTAGTGGGCGGAGCTTCGTATTAATTTTTTTTTCTTTTAATTTTTTACTTCATATAGGCTTATTTTTAAAGAGAAAGAGTTCAGTTCATTACTAATCGTCAAGGATAATTATGTCATAATCCTCTTCTTCTTCTTCTTCGACTTGTAGTATTTCTACTTCGTATTGCTTTCTTAGATCTTCCATTGAATTTTGCTTGAAAAATTCTGTTGCATTCCCACAGATGTCGTATTTAAGAGGATCGTCGGGATTTGGATTTTCTATTAACATCTGCAAGGCCTTTACTGTGGTTTCTAAATCTGAAAGACGTGACCATTTCTTTAAGACGTTGAGGCAAATATATCCGGTTCCTGGCTTTTCTGAACCTGGTAATTCAACGGGATGGATATTCGGGTGGAAAATATTCGATAGCCATGCAAAATCAATGCCGCCAGGGTAGGGGAAGTTCCGATTGAGTTTAAGAAAAACTCGATGTGTTTTCTTAGGAACTAATTCTATTCCTTCTTTCGTATCATCCAAAATAAATCCTAAAGCTGCGATACTTACTATGACTTCCACGCTATTTTCGTGCCTAACGATGGAATTCTTCTCTAGTACACTCAAACCTTCTAAATAACTAACCTCGTTTTCAACTCGGTCTTTCCAAATTTCTAACGGTAGTTCTGGGCTCATTATTTCGTTCTCCTTTATTGCATGAATTAAGAAAAAAGTATTTTGTTAAAATAATAATATAACTAATTTATTTAATTTTATCCAAAATTTAAATTAATTTAGAAAAATTGTAATTAATTTAGTTTTACTTGATTTTTTTATTTCTGCCTTCAGACACCATCCAAATTTTTCAAAAATATGGCTATTTTCAAAAATAGTCAAAAATAGTCTTAGAATTTATATCTTTAATAAATAACTTAAGTTTTGTAATTTTTTCTAAAGAATAATAAAGATCTTGTTTCTATTAATTTAAAACTTTAGTATCTTTAAAATTTGTACTAGTTTTACATCTATACGCAGCCCATTTTTAACGATAAGTTGATACTATT
>JAUXAJ010000026.1 GCA_030620005.1 Promethearchaeota archaeon
AGCGGAAACGGGGACCAATGGGTGAACATGAATTAGTTTTAGGACCAATAACGCGCAGACTCGGGCGGCATTCAAGTGTCGATTACCGCTCCAGCCGCACTCTGAGCAAATCACGTTGTCGTAACAAGCTCCTTGAACGAGCGTTCACTTCATCTTTCCAGTGCCCTGAAAGCATTCTCCACAGATTTGGCTCGTATAGGGGGAGATTAATTCGACAGATTCATTACTGATTTTGTGATATTTTTTAATTACTGATCACAATTTTATAACCACTCGTTTTTCAATTCAATTTAAAAAAATTTCTCGTCGTATTTTAAAAATTTTTATTAAAGAACAAAATGATTTTTTACTATGGTATTATCAAAACGTGAACGCGTTATTCGAACTCTAGAGCTTGATGACGAACCAGATATGGTTCCAATTCATAGTTTAGGATTTGAGCCTACTGGCACGTCTAATCAATGCTTTCTTAAATCTGATGAAAAAAAAGAGCTCGAGACGATAGTAAAATTTTCAAAAAGGACTCTTAATATTACTGAACAACGATTCTGGAATGCGGACTGTCACAATATAAATCCTTTTAATGTAGTAAGACTCGTTCTAAAGAAGGCACCTCCTGAATACCCGGATAGTGCTATTGATATTTTCTCAGGCAGATTATTTAAGCTCGTGAAACAAGTTGAAACGAATTTGACGTATTATTGGTATGTCGGTGGATATTTCCAGACACCAGAAATATTACATTCATATTGGGAAAAATACGGAAAACCATCAGAACTCGTTCAAAAAAAAGCCAAAATTACGCAACAAATCTGGGACGAATGCGTGAAAGCAGTTTCTCCATATTTTTATCCAATGCCTGAATTGCCAATATCTTTACATGAAAATATCTTTGAAGGCATGACGATAGCTAAAGTGTTATATCACATGCGTAAAAATCCCCAGTTCATTCATGAAGTGATGACCGAATACACCAAAACGAATTTAGAGGTAATTAAACAGTTTGCAGAGATAGGGGTTGATATAGCATTTTATTTTGATGATTTAGGATATAAGGGCCGATCAATATTTTCTATTAAAAGTTTCCGTGAATTCATTCTTCCCTATTATAAACAAATTTATCAAGAATGTAAAAAAAGTGGAATGTTCGTTGTTCAGCACTCGTGTGGATACATAGATAAGCTTTTACCCGACATGGTAAATGCGGGGCTTGATTGCATCCAAACTTTAGAACCTGCTGCTGGCGTCGATTTAGCGCGCTTAAAAGAAACCCTTGGAGATCGTTTGAGTTTCATGGGGGGAATGGACGCCTCGAGAGTACTTAATTTTGGAACTCCAAAAGACATCGAGGAAGAAGTGAAAAGATGTATTAAAGCGGCTGCTTCAGGTGGAGGGTATTTTGCTGGACCGAGCCACAATGTTTTAAATGTGCCATGGGAAAATGTCCTGGCATTTAGATCAGCAATAGAAAAATATCGTAGATATCCCTTGAATTTATAACTTTTTTATGATTTAATTTCATGAGATTCTAAATCTTTTAAAGTTTCACGTTCCCAGGTCCATGTCGGGCGATTTGATTTTTTTTTCGTGAAATGATTGCTCCTGCCTCCTGTGCCATGAACATGTCTTATCATCATTATCTTTAAAGAGATTAAGCATGGATGTGGGATTTTTTATAATTTCTTGAATGCAATCTTTGTTTCTTGATGTTGAAAACCTAATTTATTAGATAATTTAAGAGACGTCATGTTTTCTGGACTAATCATGGTGTAAACAAATTGAATTTCTGGATTAGATTTAATATAATATTCAATAGCGTAATTCAACATGCCTTGAGCAATTCCTTCGTTCCTATTATCAGGATCAACTAAAACATGCTCAATCCAGACAATTTTCTCTTGGTGAAACGTCCATTTTCTTATCAGAGCGATGAGAAAACCGATTATTTTCGATTTAGATTCTGCAACAAAAATGCTTTTTTTTTTCAAGAAGAAACTCAAATAATTGTCGTCATCCAATAGAGTGTGATATTCGTTGAGTTCTTTGACGAGATATAGGTCCTTTGCATCTAATTTTCTTAAATTTGCGATATCATTCTCATTAGCAATTCGTATAATCATAACTAATTATTGTTAAAATTATATTTAAACTCTCCAGTTTGGAGGTTATAGGCTCTGGCGGTATCGTAGAGCGTTTCAATATTTTCTATAGGATGCCACGCCATTATGTCAGTACAGGGACCAAATATTAAATTGTTACTGGGAGCAACAGCTTTAATAACCTTCTCACATTGTTTACGAACCTCATCTGGAGTGCCTTGCCAAAGTAAAACGCTCACATCAATGTTCCCGTTCCACGATATTTTATCCCCATACTGTTTGTTTAAAGCCACGATATCTACTCCTGCGGCAGGCTCAAGTCCTTGAACTAGATCCAACCCCATTTCTATATAACACGGTATTAATTTGTCTATTTTTCCATCCGTGTGGATCATGGTTCTCCCGCCACGCTTGTGAATCATTTTAAAGAGCGATTTGTATCGAGTTAAATATAGCTTTCGAAATTGATCAGGTGAAACCATCAATCTTCCTTTTTGGGCAATGTCATCGGTAAAGGCAATGACCATTTCGGGATCTATATCAAGTAATCTCTTACATGTTTCAATATCTACCTTATAAAGTTCTTCAATTGTCTGTTCTAAAAGTTCCGTTGGTTTTTTGAGTTCTCTTGCAAACGGCACGTACCCTAAATTAAGCCAATTCTCCTCATGAAGCCCGTTAATGATTGGAAAAACATATATGTTATCTTCCTTTATTACTTTTTGGTTGTAGAATTTCTCAAATCGATCAAATATTCTCTGTGGAGGTGGAATTCTTCTCGGAAATTGTTCGTTGCGAACCTCTAAGGATGTCCAAGCCCCTCCTACGTAAAATAGTCGACCATCGGAAGTCATTTTGTAAATTCGCCCATCCTCACCCACAATAGAACCATCAGATCTTTTTATTGGTTGAAATCCAAATTCTCTTGACTCCATTTGATTCGATAAAGAAGGATCTGTTGTTGCGTCAATTCCCAAGGCAACCAATACGGTTTGATCTTGAGAAAATTTGATTTTATTTTTCCTGCTTATTCTTTTTACACCCCGTCTTGCATTAATGTACTTTTTATCAAACTCAATTTCTGATTTGAAGCCGTATGTTGGAACTTTATCGGATTCTTCGTGATTAATGGCTCGGAGTAATCTCTCTTTATGGGTTAGTTTCATGAGTGTTATAGTGAACTATTATTGAAAATACTTGCTTAAAAATCTATTAAGTATCACAAAAATCGAAATGATTTAAATGAAGGCAACATGAATAGAAATGTAAGTGATAAATGTAAAATGAAGTGAATAAAAAATGCAATATAATTGAAAAAGAATGGTAATGAAAACTACGGATTCAAATAATTTTGCAAAATAGAAGGATGTGTCCAGCGTTATAATTATAAAAATAATTATTAATAAAAAAGGATGATTGAATTGAGTGAATTAAACGATAGTACTGAGGATTTACCCCGACCTGGTTCCGCTCTTTATAATCTAACCATAGCAGATGAGAGCAAACGGGAAAAAACGTTAAAAAAATGGAACAAGATGAATAAATACTTGATTAAACCCTTATACAAGGTCGGAATACTACCCATTTTAGGTTTTGGAGGGATTTTTCTAATTTTAACAACCAAGGGAAGAATCACTGGAAAAAAAAGAAAAACACCGTTAGAATATCATTGGATTGATGGTGTCATAACGGTTTTCTCTGCTCGAGGCAAAATCTCTGGTTGGATGAAAAATTTAGTAGCAAATCCTAATGAAGTAGCTGTTCGGCATGGATTCCATCGTTTTGAACCACGAGTGGATATTATTGAAGATGATGGTGAAAAACTTCGTATCGTAAAATGGTACGTTGGAAAGCATGGAAGATCTTCGAAGATGTTGTTTGGATGGAACCCAAAAAGTGACGACCCGGAAACAACTAATCTTATTAAATTAACAAATTTACTCTCAATCGTGCGCCTTCATAAAAAATAGCTTGGAGCCTTGCTTGCTCCGACTTAAAGTTAAACTACTTTTTTTCATTGAAAACACGTTTAATTGCTTCCATTCGAGATTCATTCCCGTAAGATTCTATAGTGCTAATAAATAGTGCGCTATTTGGACATGTACATAGACATTGAGGTTTTTTACCAACCTCAGGATCAACGAACTCGTCTTTCATGCCCTTACAGAGATCACACGATATTGCCCATTCCAATTCAATCCTCGTCCGCTTTCCAATGATTCTTTTTTTTAAAGGAACATATCCCGTATCGTGCACAAAAGAACAAATTGTCATGCATGCCTCACAATCCGTACACCTATTCGGATTTACAACTATGACTTGATACTCTTTCAACACTTTACTTTTCATACACGATCAACATGAAATTATTCTTTAAGAATTTCTTTAATTCTTGTTCAATCATTAATTTATACGATAATCGGTGCTCCACACACTTCAATTAGCGCTCTCAATTGGCTTTTTTTCATGGAAAATAAAACATTCAGAATGTCACTACGACCCATGATATCCATGAAAGTTTTTCTCTGCTCATCGTTGTCTTGAGTGGTTATCTCAAATAATTTATCCTTTATAGTCCAATTGTTTTCTGGAAGAAGTTTTTCCAAAAAGTTTCCTTTTTTGATGATTGGAATATAATTTTTCAAGAATTCAGCCTCAGTAGGGGAAATATTCGAATTTATTGTTATTCCCCTTATAATAGAGTTAAATATATTATTAAAGAGTTTTATGTCTTTGACATTACTGGAAAGTCTTGATTCGAGAAATTCTTTAAGCCTCGTATCGACTTTCATGTATCGTAATAATTCTGTACAATTTTCAATTGTTCTATCTCGTTTCGAGATCAATTTACTTTTCTTTTTTGATATTATTATCTCTAATTCTTCAGAGGGCTTAATTTTAACGCTTTTAATATTCAAGAATTCGTCGTTTTCCTCAAATTCAATTTTAGCATCATTAATAACCTTATTATCAACCTTAATTTCTATTTCATCTGGTTTTCTAATGCTCTTAAAAAGAAAGTTATATGTTCTTACTTCTGGTATAAAATCGGAACGATTATCGTTAATAAGTGTGTTAATCTTAACTTGTAGCCTTTTATTATCGCTAATTAAGCTTATTTCGGTAATTGCATGCTTTCCCTTTAAATAGTCTTGAGTTTCTCCGTCGTCTTCATATATTTTGAAAGAATTATCTTTGCCGGGAAATATAACAACATCAAGGCATGAAGGATTTGAAGTATTGTTAATTGTTGATTTTGTCCCTCTACCTCTGGCAAGGGGAATTATTGCTCCGGCTCTTGCAAACACGGGTATATCCTCTAGTTTACCGTAAATCGCACGCATGTGGCCACCTTCAATGTATTCGCCCGTGAAGAAATTAAACCACATTCCAGGTGGGATCCACAGTTCCTGTCTACTCTGACCAACATCGTCGATTATTTCGGATATGAAAGGAGAACAAATTAATTCAGTTCCAAAATAATATTGATTTGGGCATTCGTAAGCTTGTTCATCGTTCGGGTGTAAATAATACATGGGCCTGATTAATGGTACGCTTTCCTTGAACGTTTTCCATGCCATTGAGTATATATATGGAATAAATGCGTGTCTCAAACGCATCATATCTTGAGCGATGGACATTACTTCCACATTAAAACCCCAAGGCAATCGCTCATTGTAAGAATTCTTCGTTGAATGAAGTCTAAATATTGGACTGAATAAACCAAATTGGATCCACCTTATGTATAATTCAGGATTAAGGCCAAACCCTCCCATGTGGCCTCCTAAATCGTGGCTCCACCATGTATACCCAACATTTGAAGCCGTGGATGTAAAGTAAGGTAAGAACGAGAGGGATTTCCATGTTGCAAATGTATCTCCTGAAAAACCAATTTGATACCTATGATTACCTAAATTTCCCCATCGAGAGAATGTAAAGGGGCGTTTTTTTCCTTCCCTTCCAAGATCGTAAAAAGCAAGGTGATTTAGCCACCATAGGGGATCTAAACCCTTAAGCTTGGTTGTAGGCTCCTGTTGATAATCCATCCACCAAAAATCTACCCCGTCTTCTTCATAAGGGTGATATATGAATTTGAAATACGCTTTGGTAAATTTAGGATCAGTAATGTCAAATTTAATGGGTTTCCGAGTTTTTGAATCAGTTCCCAGAAATTCTGCTATTTTTTCGTATTGTTGTTCATGCGCGTGAACTCCTTCAGCCGGATGTATATTAAGCGCAGATTTTAATCCTTTTTGGTGCAAAAATTTGAGAAAGCCCACATGATCTGGGAATAGATCTTCGTTCCAAGTAAATCCCGTCCATCCACTATGGAATTTCAAGTCGCTCCAATCTTCATCCGAGTGTTTTTCCAGATATTCCTTGATCTTAACAATATGCCAATCCATATCAATGATACAAACAGAAAGTGGAATTTCTCGTTCTCCAAACTCATTCATTAAACTAGACAGTTCTTCTTGGGAATACTCCCAATATCGACTCCACCAATTTCCTAAAGCCCATCTAGGAATGAGAGGAATAGAACCAGCTATTTTGCAATAATCTTTCAAGCATTCCTCGTAATCGCTTCCATAACCGAAGAAGTAAAAATCCGCAGCATTCTTACCGTTTTCTTTCCGTTCTTCTAACCATCCCTTATCGTTGAAAACAAGCGATTTAGAGTCATCGATCACGCTCCATCCAGATCTTGACATCAAGCCATTTTCGAGAGGAACAATTCCTTCAGAAGCGTCTAATGTTCGAGTTGTGCCCTTAAGGTTCTGATCATCGACATCTCCGTAGTGCCAAATGGCTTCAGTTTCTCTTAATTCAATGGATAAATTCCATCCAGTAAAGCCATCAGTTTCCTTTCTGTACCTGAGGTGGAGATGATCGGTTATTACTTCTAAAAAATTATCTAAAGTAATCACTTCAAAATTAGGGATCGGTTGCTTTCTATACCAAAACACTTGGCTTGCTCTATCTTCAAATTTGTTCGGTTCGCTATATTCCATTCTTATTATTCTTGAAGTTAAAACCGTAAACCTAACTTTATCAATCTTTACGATTGCTTTAGAATCTGCGACTCGATTTTTTTCAATTTTTTGAAGATACATTTTCCACATTTATTTGCCCAATAAATTTTTCAATTCAGTAAAATCTAAATTCCCACCAGAAATTATAACTCCTATTGTATGACCTTTAAAAAGCTCTGGATACTTGAGTAAGGCAGCTAATCCTACCGCTGCCGCACCCTCATAGATTTGATGGTGATGCTTTAAAAAAGAAATAATCGCTTCTTTAATCTCTAGTTCAGAAACAAGTAGAACATCCTTACAATATTCCTGAACATATGGAAAAGTAATAGAACCTTCCTCGATACTTCCGTGCAAACCCTCTGCGATAGAATCGTGCAAGGGGACATCTACTATTTTTCCTTCCTTAAGGGAGAAATGCATGGGTGCGGATGCTTCAGATTGAACGCCATATAGTTTAATATTCGGATTAATGGCTTTCGCAGCAATTGCTACTCCAGAAAACAATCCTCCGCCACCCATTGGAACGATAATGGTATCTATTTCTGGATTTTGGTCAATTATTTCAAGACCAACGGTTCCTGCACCCGCAATCACTACAGGATCATTGTAAGGGGAAATAAATTTCTTGTGTTCTTGTTTTTCGATTTCACGCGCTCTTTTTTCTGAAACATCGTAAATTTCTCCTTCGATACGGAGATCCACTCCATAGGATCTAATTGCTTCAATTTTAGTGTTTGGCGTGTTTTGAGGAACTAAAATTGTTGCGGGAACGTTCAACTCTTTCGCTGCATACCCTATGCCTTGAGCGTGGTTTCCTGAAGAAGCAGTAACGACTCCGTTAGCTCTTTCTTCTTCCGTTAGCGAAAATATGCTATTTAAAGCTCCTCGAAGCTTATAAGCGCCGGTTAATTGTAAATTTTCTAATTTAAGATAAACAAATGCTCCAATTGATCTACTATAATATCTACTATATTCTAATGGCGTTTTTCGAACGAACGGTGTGATGAGTTTTTTAGCTTTAATAATGTCAGTTATTTTTACTTTATCGATTTGATCAGGTTGAGCATTCATGGTATATTTCTTAATTGCATTTAATTTATTTACTTTAGTAATTCAAATTAGAAAGTATTAACTTAAAAAAAAATTATTATTATCTAATAAAAAAAAAAAATGAAAGAAATGGAAAATCAAAATAAATTTGAATTCAATGGAGAAGAAATGCTTCAAATGACAAGAGAACTATGTAGTTTTGGTTACCGTCGTTCTGGCACCCCTCCTGCTGATAAAGCGGAAAAATACATCCACGATAAATTAAAAGAAGTGGGGATCGAAGACGTTAAGTTTGAAACCCTGAATTTCACGAGATGGTGGCCTGAGAAACACGAGCTTACAATTATTTCCGAGAAAACTCCTGGTGTTTCAGAAGGTCAAGTCATTGAAACATTTCCAGCGTGGTTTAGCTGCTCCACGCCTCCAGAAGGAATTACCGCGGAAGTCGTGCATGTAGGTTATGGAACTAAAAGCGATTTTGACGAATTCGATGTGAAGGGTAAAATCGCTTTAATTGAGGGCAAAATGATTCTAAATTTTTATCCCACTCACAACGAGCGATTATTTAACACACTAGGAACTGCAAAAAAACGTGGGGCCTTAGCCGTAATCTGCACTAACGGGTCTCCTTCAGATGCCATAACCTATATCACCCCTAGTTACGAAGGCATTCTTCCCGTCCTTTCAATCAGCAATCCAGATGGCGCTTATTTAAAAACGCTATGCACTCGTTTTCATAAAAAATTAACCGTTAAATTCGTTGAAATTGCGAAAACAGGGCCAGCTACAAGCAATACAATAATAGGAACTCTTCCCGGAAAAACCGATGACATAATCCTAATAGGGACGCACACGGACTCAACGTTTACGGGCGCTTTAGATAACGCTGCAGCTAATGCGGGGTTGATTATTATGGCTAAACACTATGCTAAAATACCGCTTGAGAATCGGGAAAAAACGATGGTTTTTGTCGGCTGGACTGGCCACGAATGTGGTTCAATTGGTTCGAGATTATTTGTCGAAATGCACGAAGACATGTTATCAAAAGTAACCACTTTCGTTTTATTGGATGGATTTGGGTGTAACGGATATTATAACCAAGCAGAAGGAGGCGTTGTTCCAACGAATCTTGACGAAAGAAGGGGTTTATTTGTAAGCGAGAATAATTTACTGCTTTCCTTCGTTCTAGATGCCGTGTTGAAATATAAATTATTACCCGCGATTTATGTTTCGTCAATAGCGTTTCCTGTAGCAGATTTACCACCTTTTATAGCAAAAGAAGTTCCATCGATTTTAATCATTGGGAAGCCTGTACTATACCATACAAAACGCGATACCGTTGAAATCATACGCCCAGACCAACTCGAACGATCAGCAAAAGCTCACATCGAGGTAATAGATAAAATACAAGCGACTCCCGCTGAAAAAATCAAGAACGCTAACGGAAAATTAACTGACATGAGTCAATTTATGACGAAAAAAGAAGGCGTTGCCCTTCCATCCGTGGAATTTTTCACACTACCAGAGGTTTTAACTGCAGGAGTTCTTGCTCTTATTGTTCCGTCAGTAATAACAAGTTCCGAAAGCGTGATACTATCCATCAAGTGGGAGTTTGAAGATGGAATGACTAGCGATCGCCTCATAATGGTTCGAAATTTTAGAAAACCAGGAAGTTATGAGGTCAAGCTTAAAATTAAAGACAATTATGGAAATGAATACACATGCGAAAAGACAATAAGAGTATTGGAGAAATTTAGAAAAAAAAAAAAAAAATAAAAAAAAAAAAATTTTTTTTAAAGAGTTAAACTATATTGGAACAAAATACCTTAGTAAACCATGAAGCCTTTTTCATTACTTATAAAGCCTGCCTCTGCTGAGTTGTAGAACACGACGGTGGCGTGTATCCGTGTGCTGTGTAAGAGAAGGTTACCAGGGTAAGCTCAAGACCAAAGAGAATGAATACCATGAAGCCCTTTTCACTTTTAATCAAACCCGCTGGTCCGGATTGTAATCTAAGATGTAGGTATTGTTTTTACATAGAACATTTAGAAGAAGGAAAGAAAGGCCCTCGGATGTCTGATGATGTACTCGAAGCTATGATATCGAGCTACATGAGGACGGATCAATACAATAACTATTCTTTCGGATGGCAAGGAGGTGAACCGACACTAATGGGGCTAAAATTCTTTGAGCGGGCTGTAGAACTCCAAAAAAAACACGCTCCACCTGGTGCTAGAGTAAGTAACGGACTTCAGACAAATGGAACGCTCATTTCCGATGAAATGGCAAAATTCTTGGCAGAATATAATTTCCTTCTTGGAGTAAGTCTTGATGGACCCGCTTATTTGCACGATTATTATAGAAAGACTGTTGGTCAAACTCCAACTCATTCTCTAGTAATGCGTGGAATCGAACGCCTAAAACAGCATGAAGTAGAATTCAACATACTTACATTGGTTAACGATAAAACAGGTAAGAAGGCAGCAGAAATATATCATTATCTTCGAGACAATGGGTTTTACTATCATCAATACATACCGTGCGTGGAATACGATGAAAAAAGTAATTTACAACCTTATTCGGTGACTGGTGAAGACTGGGGGAATTTCCTCTGCGAGATATTTGATCAGTGGATAAAAGAAGACGTTCATAAGGTTTCAATCAGGTTATTTGATTCTATCTTGGAATATTTGGTATATGGACGCTATAATGTGTGTTACATGGGAGATAACTGCTGCCAATATTTTGTCGTAGAGCACGACGGTAATGTTTATCCCTGTGACTTTTTCGTACGTGACGATCTTGTTATTGGAAACGTGAAAACAGGTACCTGGGAAGACTTTGCCGCGACTCCAATATATAACCGTTTTGGACGCCAAAAAGCCCATTGGAACGCAAAATGCAACGCTTGTTCCTATATTAACTTCTGCCATGGAGATTGTCAGAAACATCGTTTCGGTGCTCCCCTCACACCACAAACATTAAGTAATTTGTGTGTTGGTTGGAAAAATTTTTATGCTCACACGCTTCCGCATTTCAAGTCTCTTGCGAACAAAATTAGAGTAGAGAGAAGTGTTAAACCCCTAAGTCCAGCAAAGGCAAAAAAAATTGGACGAAATTCACCTTGCCCTTGTGGAAGTGGAAAAAAATACAAACTATGTTGCATGAAGCATCCGAAATAAAAAAGAAGAATTATGAATTAATGGAAGTTAAAAAAAAGATTATTGTTCAATAAATTCTACAAGTGTCGTTATATAATTTTGAATTTTTTCATCTTGACCTTCTGAAGCGGGGCCTTTCTGACCTTGCATTCTAACCTCAAGAAATTCTGGACAAACGTCTCCTATACAAGTAGATTTCTCAAGAGCTTTTCTCAAGCCTCGAGAAAATTTAACGGTCCATGGTGCGGCATGCGTGTAGAACGTGGCGATTTTTGGTATTAGTTCTTTAATGTAATTCCCTAAATTTTTAATGAATTTTGTCATTTTTCTATCTGTATTGAAGGCGACAATTCTTGCACTGATTAATAGCGCTTCAGGATTGTCACTTGCAATATCTTTAGGATTGAGAGTTTTTATACTGCCAACCTTCACGTTGAATTTGTCTTTTAATTTCGCAGCAATCTCATTTGATAATTTTTCCGAATTCCCATATTGCGAATTATGGATGATCCAAACATTTTTCATTATTTTTATAAACCTTCAAATTATTTTAGATAGTAGATTAATTTAAAGAAGTATAGCTTAATTACTTATTTGAATTTATTATTTTATAATTTCTTTTAATATCTTACTGCTAATTTCTGCGAATTAAACTTGAGGCTAACAATTATATTTTTAATCCATGGAAAACTAACTAAACCCATGATTAATATTTATTTACCCAACTGAATGAACATGTTAAATGAAAAATTCCCCCTAATTACACTTGAAGGAAGTCCTAAGGAGATAGGCTATCAACACGGTAATCTTCTAAAGGAACGGATCAAGAAAACTATTAAGTTTTATCATTCAGCTTCAGGCATGGATGAAAAATTCCTGTTGAAAGTAGCTGCGCATTATAAAGAGAGAATTGCCAAGTTTTACCCAATTTATAGCGATGAAATAGAAGAAATCGCCAAAGGAGCAGAAGTCAATCCTCTTTGGATATATATCATAAATGCAAGAACGGAATTAATGTCGTTAATTGGTGATGGATGCACCTCAGCTTATTTTAGTAGAACTCGGATTTTAGGCCAAAACTGGGATTGGGCCGCGCAATTAGAAGATTTAGCAGTAATATTAAAAATAAAGAGAAATGACAGTCATGAAATAATTCAGATGACGGAACCAGGAATGATAGGAAAAATAGGTTTCAACAACAAGGGATTAGGGACGTGTCTAAATTTTCTTAGAATAAATAAAAAATTAACTGGAGTACCCGTTCACGTGATCCTCAGATTAATCTTGGATTCATCGTCTATCAAAGATGCAATGACTAAAATTGAAAATCACGAAATCGGAACCGCGAGTAACGTGCTCATGGCAGATGACAATGGAAATTTCAAGAGCTTGGAATTTGCCAGAGATCATTTTTATGTTCTTGAAGATAAAAACGACATCTTTATTCATACAAACCATTATCTAGGAAATGAAGCTTTAAATACAGATAGATCCCAATTAGCAAGTTCTTATGCTCGTTATGAAAGAGCGACCAAAATTTCTAAAGAAATTACTGATTTCTCTATTAATGACATGAAAAAAATATTTCTTGATAAAGAAAATGAAGAATTACCAATTTGTCGTAAATACGTGCAAGACGAGAACATGATGTTGGGAGGCACGGTTTGTTCAATCATCATGGACTTACCAAAACGAGAACTCCACATTACCAAAGGAAATCCAAACAACCACGATTTTGAGCAAATCAAGCTTTAAAATACTGAAGAAATATTAAAACTAAATAAAAAAAAAAAGAGATTATATTCGATAATTCTTTAGGTTTATCCCTATTTCAATCCCATTTCTATTTCCTTTGATTTAATTTCTTTCATATCCTCAGGAGTTAACTTCCATTGCATAAAGAATACAATAGCTCCTATTATTAGAAAAATCATGGGAACTAGAGCGATCTGAGCACGTATTCCAAACACCGCCAAATCACTTTGCGCATTACCAAGTGCGGGATCGTAATCTGTTAGCACGTCGTGAATTAACCAGATTGTAAAAGCAAAAACTAGTTGTCCAATTTGCGAAAGAAACATGGTTATTGAGTTGTATTTCGCATCTATTCTTCTTCCTTCTAAAATGGACCCCTCGTCGATGATGGACGCCCTTACCAAACCAGAATTTATCCCCATCATTCCTGCTACTACTCCGATAGTTGCCGAAACTATTAAAGCTGAGATTATATCTGACACAAAAAGAAATGGGATCAAGGATATTGGCCATAATATAAGAGCCACTTTGAACATCTTCACGTGTCCGTGTTTTCGAGTCAAATAAAGGTATAACGGAATTAATAGGATGCTTGCAAGCGTATATGGCAATGCAAGAATCGTGACCATTGATGCTGCTATTATTGGGTCATATTTGAGCACTGCGATAATAAAATACGTTAACGAGGGAGCAAATATAGCCCCAAAAATCGAACTAGCTATAACAAAAACCATGTACGCTCTAAAGTTTGGATTCTTAAACCCATTTTTCATCACGACAAAGAAATCTTTCAAATCACTCCATCCTGATAATCCTTTTTCACTATCAACTATGCTTCTATTAAGAACTTTCTCGCTATCCTTTGCACCAGGAAGAGCCGCAACCGCTAAAATCGTTCCTAATAGCGCAAACAAACCCATCGTGTAAACATACGCCGATGCCACGTCTAATCCCCCGAACATTGAAATGAAAATCCCTCCAGCGACAGCACTTACAACACCACCAAGAGTTCCTGTTAACGTTTGAAATGCCGCAATTTTTCTTCGATCAACATCAGATCTATACTTATCAGAAAAGAGTGCAGCAGTTGAAACCGTCCAAAACGCAAGCAAGCCATCATAGACAAAAAGGATTACTATAAAATAAACAAATGTGAGTATCCCTTCACCAATATCTACTCCAGGTGGAAGAAATGCGAGAATAGAGATCAAACCAAAAAAGATGGAAGAAAATAACACCCAGGGAAATCTCTTGCCCCATCGTTTAGTAAAAGAATACGTCTTATCAGTAAGAACTCCAGCTATGAGCTCATTAAAAGCGTCCCAAACAGTAAATATAGCCATGCCGATGAAATAAAGTACCGTGGGAAAGCCGATTACATGTTCATAATAATACGGTAGCCATCCCCATAAGAAATTCATCATCAAACCTAACGCGCAGCTGGTCAGCGAGAAGCTTACCAATATTTTTATTGGAAATTCTTGCTTGGATATGTATTTTTCAACATCTTCACTACTCATTTTTAACGAACCTTATTTTTTTTGAAATATTTTTTAGATATTTATAAAATTGATCATGCTCATTAATAAAACTTTCCCAAAATGGGAAATTTTTTATAAAAAAAATAAAAAAATAAATAAATAAATAAATAAATGTCGTACTTCACATGATATTCCTTTTGGATGCTATTGACATGCTCTTTTCGGAGATAATTCTTTTTCTTTTCTTGTTTTCAAAATTCTATCTTGTTGTTTCTCCTTCTTATTCGGTTTGTTTTTCTTCACTTGTATGGTTCGATTGCAGTGACCGATGCAGCATTGTAATAGGTCGTAACAAAATTTTGAATCTGAAGCAAATTATCTGCTTCATATCTTATTACAAGCTCATCAACTTTTTGCGTATTTGGAAATTGTTCTGCGATTGCTACAAATGTGGAGTTGCTACATTGAATTTCGAGAACATACGGGGGTTTTAACTTCACGGGAGATATGTCATCCCTCTCTTCGATTGCTGTTTTTACCGTTGCTTTTATGAGTTCACAAGATTTTTGTGGAGTAATGCTGTTCGCACATACTCTTGTTATCGCTTCCTTTGTTTCTACAAATTTTGTGTTCGGAAGGAGTTTTTTTATTTGCCGGTGTAAGATATTATCTCCAGAGATCAGAATCACTGGAACATCGAAATGACCTGCGATGGTGGCATTAAATTCTGCTTCTGACATGACATGATCATTCAATTTCAATTGTCCGATTGCCGAAAAGTAAGTATGAGAGAGAACACCTTGAGTGTTGTTTTTCGCATGATATCCTATAAATATTGCAGCATCAAAAGATTCATCAATACCTGTCATTTGCAAGAGTGGTTTTGGATATCCTGTAATTAAACGAGCATTGATATGCAAATCTTCTATTAAAATGTTTCGCATCGATCCATGTCCATCATTAATTAAGACCTCTTGCGCTCGAGATTCAAACGCTCCCTCGATTGCTGCATTCACTTCATTCGTCATGAATTTTTGATAACGATGATAATCTGGATGGGGTTGCATGGTTGAGCCTCCATGAACTACACCTGCCACACCTTCCATGTCAGCACTTACAAATATTTTCATGGTTTTTCTTCTCCATCATGTTCTTCATTACTCATTTCTAACGAACCATTTTTTTTTTGAAATATTTTTTAGATATTTATAAAATTGATCATGCTTAATATTAATAAATGTTTCCCAAAATGGGAAAATGGGAAAATTTAAAAATTAATTTTCTAGTATTTTACTTGGTGAATTGAAATTTCTTTTTTAGATTTAATGTCTTTACCCTTTTACAAGGGATTTGTTGATTTAACGAAGGATGGTAAGCAATTTTTATACTCTTCCAATCATTCTGGGAAGCCTCAGCTTTACATGAAGTCCGTTGATCCGAATTCAGAACCTAGGCAATTAACTTTCGGAGATTTGCACGTAAAAATGGGGTATTTTTCTCCGAATGAGAAATTTATAGCATTCCAAGCCGAAGATTTTGGAAACGAGTTATTTCACGTCTATGTCCTAAACTTAAAGGATAAGGAATTAACTCCCAAAAAACTCTCAATAAAAGCTTATTTCTCTGACAGCCTTTCTTGGAATCCAAATGGTAAAGAAGTTGCTAGAGCTGTCGGCCTTCTAACAGGTGGAAAAAATGGTATAGAGATTTTTAACGTGGAAACGGGAGAGACCTTATTATTTCACGAATCCCCAAATCCAGTGGGAGATGTACAATATTCTCCAGATGGTAAATGGATTGCTTATACAGCAGTCGTACATGGAGGAAAAGGATCAGAAGTTCGTGTTCAGAATAGAGAAAATCCAGCTGATATCAATGTATATAGCATTAACGATCATGCAAACGAAATGCAACCTTGTTGGTCCCCCGATGGAAAATGGCTTGCTTATGTAACAAATTCAGGAGAAACGTGGCATGTCGCCGTTCAAAAATTTTTAGGAAACAAGTTAATTCATTTAGATTTAAACGAGCAAGAAGAAGTTGTTACTAATGAATCAGGAACGTCTGATTTTAAGCTTCATTGGCATCCAAGTAGTAAAAAAATTTATTACATCTATACAAAGCATAGTCGTTCTTACATACGTGGACATTTATTAACCAACGAAAAAGAGGAGCCTTTACCTTTTCGTGACGGTGAAAACGGTCCCTTTAATCTAAATGAAAATGGAAACGTTTTTGTATCGTTTCATTCTTCCATGACTTGTCCCAGTGGAATTTTTTATCACGAGATCGGTTCAAAAGGGAGTTATCGCGTGACTCCTAAAGATCACGAAGACTATTTAATAGAAATGCTTTCAAGACCGCAATCGATTTGGTTTGAGTCCTTTGACGGATTAAAAATCCATGGGTGGTATTTGGAGGGGAAAGGTGCTAGCAAAGAAAATCCAGCAAGAGCAATCCTTTACATTCATGGTGGACCTGCAGATCAAGTATTTGACGAATTTGCTCAAGGAGTTTACTTACAAACGTTCAGTCAATTGGGGTATTGCGTTTTTGCAATAAATTATAGGGGCAGCACGGGATACGGTAATGAATTTAAGAAGAGCAATAAAATGGATTATGGAGGAAGTGACCTCGAAGATTGCGTTCATGCCGCGAAATGGTTGAGAACGAGACCAGAAATAAATCCTGATAAAATTGCGATAGCTGGAGGCTCTTTCGGGGGCTTCATGACGTTAATAGCTTTAACTAAGAAGCCAAAAGTATTTAACGCAGGAGTTGCGTTAGTACCTGTTGTTGACTGGATTTCAACCTTTAAAATGTTTGGAGAATATTACACGGAAGCTTTTGGAGGAACGCCTGAAGAGCAAGTAGAATTGTATAGAGACAGATCCCCGATAACTCACGTTAGAAACATAAAGTCTCCTGTTTTAATAATCGCTGGGGCTACCGATGCTCGATGCCCAATAGAACCTATAAGAAAGTTCGTAGGTGAATTAAAAGAAATGGAGCACCCTCACGTGTACATTGAAAGAGGTCAGGATGGCCACACCTCGATGTTGGAAAGTGCGGGCGATAGAATTAAAGACTTTAGAGCCATAATGAAGTTTTTGAAGAAATCGCTAAAATAATTAATTAGTAAATGAAATTTTATATATCATTTAGTAGAAGTTACACTAGACATGAAAAAACTTTCAAGAAATGCTCTAATTATTTGGCTTTTAATTCCGGCTTTCACAGGGATATTCGTAATAGTTGTTAATCAAATTTCCAACTTTGATATGTCGTGGAATCCAAATATAGATATCCCATCGATTTTTTTCATGGTATTGCTATTTTTGACTAATGTAGCATTAATTGTTAGAATCCTGCCCCGCTATAAACAGAATAAATTAGAAGTTGTGCTTATTCTCTTGTGCTTTTTATCATGTGTTGGCTTAGCAGGGATTTTTTCTGCCTCATGGTCGCTTCTTTCTTTCGAAAACGAAAAATTAAATTTCTTTTGGTTAAGTATAACTACGTTCATGTTATATCCGAGTTTATTCTTCTTGTATTATTTCAATTTAGAGTTGTTTTGGAAGGGTCTCGAATTCGGACGTAACAAAAGAAACTTTATCATCTTTACTCTCTATCTCATTTTCATAGAAATTTTAAACGTTTTCAATGTTTTCATTACTTTCGTGGATCAGTGGTTTTATGTTCTTAATTTTTTTCTTCTTGGCGTAGCTGGACTATATTCGTCAGGAATGATAACATGGTCGGGATTCAATGTCTCGAAAAAAGTCATGGAACCATTACCCAAAAAAGGAATAAGACTAATTGGATACGCTGGTTTATCCAATTTCTGCGCCTTTGTTTTTAACATGATTCATAACATGATATATATAAACATCGAAAGTGAAACTCGACCACTTTTATGGCTCTCTTGGCTAGCTTGGTCTGTAGGATCAGTTCTACTATATTTCGGTATTACAATACCAATATACAAGGCTAAACTTAAGAGCAAGAATTTATAGATTTACTATACGAAAACATTTCGTCTTAATTGATCGCTCAATAAAATTAATATGTTTGGACGCTCGTCCATTGACATTTTCTTACTAATCTCTTTTTCTCTCTTCTTTTCATGTATATTTTACTTTTCATCAGGATCCAAACCTATTCCAAAAACTTTCACTTCTTCCGCATTTAAGTTTTTTATATAAATGTTGATGTCTTCTGGAATTGGGCTAACAACTCTCCATTCAAGGGTGTTTTTCTTTTTAATTTGAAAAGCGATGGATTTTTTAAGAATGACGCTTCTTTTTGACAGCTTAGGTACTGCCATTAAATAAGAGCCTTTCTTAAGGTTTAAATCACTTCTTAATAATTTAGGAAGTCCAATTCTTCCTCCTTTTTCCATTCTTGACGTGGGAACTGTTATTTCTATTCCGTCATCGATTTTTAAAATTTTAATTTTTTTCCCTTTCTTTAAATCCGATTTTCTATCCCAGATGGTTTCAATAAAACCTTCAATATTTTTTTGATATCGTTCTGGTAGAACTTCAGATTCAAGATAAAAAGTAGCCGTATTTGGAGGTATATTTTCAATATTTAATTTTTTAATACGAATTTCTTGTTTCTCTTTTGACCAGATTGCTAAAACTTTTGGATTTTCCTTTTCTTGAATGTCTAATACTTCGAGTAAAGAGGGTGGAATAACGATCCGATGTTTCTTATCGATTCTTATAATTTCTATTTTATCCATGAAAAGAAATCAATCCGTTTTGGTACAATAAATAATACTATATTTAAATAATAATTTGAGGATATTTAACAATAGTTTAATCATACTCGCGTTTGAAGTAATTTCTCAATCATGTTAATAGTGAGATTAACGCCCGCAGTCATTAATTCTTCATCTATATTCATTTTTCTAGTGTGCAATTCCCCGAATTGACCTTTATTCGTATCGGAGACAATGATTGAATACAAGCACTTTCCACCGTGTTTAACAATTTCGTTCATCATGTAAACATCGTCATCGGTGCCCATTTCTCCAAAGGGCACGTTAGAAACGGTCTCTCCGTACATTTCTTTCCAGGTTTCTTCTGCCAATCTCATCAATCCGGGATCGTTCTGTTCCCACGCAGGATAGCACCATTCGGTATCTCTTATTATCTGCACATCAACATCATACAAACGAGCGGCATTTTCCATGATCTCCCTGGCTCTTTTTGCTAGATATTCGGTATGATCGTTATTATCCGCTCTAATCGTGAGAGTAAACGTAACTGGAAAAGTTGGATAATTTCCTTGAGTAAAACTTTGCACGGTTATTTGGAACTGCCCATCCATTCTTTTTGGGATGGCTTGTAAGTTGTGATATGCTGTAGTGGCTGCTTTCAAAGTGTTGTCGTATCTTTGAGGAATGCGGGTGTATCCCTTGGCATAAGCGGTAAGAAAGTCGGCAGAAGTTTTTATCTTTCCTTCTTGTTTGGCTTGTACTAATTTTTTTAATAGATCTTGTTCTTCAGACATCGTTTTAGCACTAAATTCGACCTTATAAGTTTCAATTGACCTTAGAAAAATGTTTACAGCGTAAAATAATCCACCTAGCGGCTTTACGGCGTCGTGATAGGCAAAGTAATAATCAATTTCTCGCATGATAGGGAGTTTCGCGAAGTTTTTTGCACCGTGACCTCCTTCTTCCGCTGGCGTGAAGGTCAAAACAAATTTTCCGGATAATCTATTCTTATTCTCAGAAATATATTCGGCCAATCCTAATCCAATGGTGATATGGACATCGTGCCCACAGGCGTGCATTTTTCCCTCGTTTTTAGACCTCCATCCTTCTTTAGCAGGGTTGTGATTTTTTCTCTTGGCCTCTTTAATCGGAAGGGCGTCAATATCCGCTTCGAATTGAAAAACAGGTCCTGTTTTACCCGTGTCAAGAATACCCATTACACCCGTTAATCCTCCTTTCATCTTTTCGAGATACTTAATGTTAGCACCGTGTTCTATGGCATCTTGATAACACTTCTCAATAATATCTTCTTCAGGGACCATCTCTCTTAAATCAGGCTGAATGATTTCTTTTCCAATTGTTAATTCAAATCCCAATTTTTCTAAATACTCACATATTGTTGCCGTAGTCCAGAATTCTGTCCATAATGTTTCGGGATATTGATGGAATTCACGGCGCATGGCGGGTAAATCTTCTAAGATTTTTCCCATTATTCTTCACTTATTTTTGTTAATTCATGATTTAATGATTAAATTGTGTTATTAATTATTAATTAAAAAATCTTTCCCATTTTGGGAAAAACGAAAATTCAAACTATAAGGTTAAAAAATAAAAAATTAAAGTTGTTATTGGATTAGATTCAATTTAATGTTTAATACTTTTTTTAATATATATATTATGCTTGTTTGATTAAAAAATTAAAAAACCCATGATGTGTTTAATAATACTATTCTAGAATAAACAAATTTTAAACGTGTGAATAATAATGCCAAAAATGTATAGAAAATATATGAGTTGGATCAGAGCAAATAAAGAAATGCTAATAAATGTTAGCGATAAAATCTGGGAATTTGCAGAAACAGGATTAGAAGAACACAAGTCTTCTGAATTACTAGTAAAAACTTTTGAAGAAGCTGGTTTTACTGTAGATAAAGGAGTTGCAAACATGCCCACTGCGTTTGTTGCCAGTTATGGGAGCGGAAAACCTGTAATCGCAATTTTAGGTGAATACGATGCACTACCGGGGTTAAGTAATAAAACAGAACCTAAAAGAAATCCCTTGAAGGAGGGAGCACCTGGACACGGATGTGGACACAATCTTCTTGGCACTGCGGGATTAGGAGGGGCTATAGCCGTAAAAGAGGCAATTGATGCAGGTGATGCAAAAGGAACGATTCGGTATTACGGGTGCCCAGCGGAAGAAACATTCAATACTAAGGGATATATGATTAAGCCGGGTAATCTCTTTGAAGATGTTGACATAACTCTCACGTGGCATCCATCTGAATTTAATGTGATCATGAACATGACTGTTCTCGCAATGAACTCTGTAGTATTCAAGTTTCACGGTCGAACGGCTCATGCTGCGGGTGACCCTTTCAATGGTCGTAGTGCCTTGGATGCTGTAGAACTCATGAATGTAGGTGCTAATTACATGAGAGAGCACATAATACCTGATGCTAGATTACATTATATTATAACAAATGGAGGCGTAGCCCCAAATATTGTGCCCGATGAAGCTGAAGTATATTATTTCGTGCGTGCGCCAGAGAGGTATCAAGTGGAAGAATTATACCAAAGATTGATCAAAGTTGCGAAAGGAGCTACATTAATGACTGAAACTGAAATGGAAATAGATTTTTTGAGTGGAACATATAATACCATCCATAATAATGTCGTTAGCGTGGTAATCATGGAAAATATGAGGAAAGTTGGACCACCAAGGTTCAATAAAGAAGAACTTGAGTTTGCACGCGAACTGAACAAGTCCATACCCCCTAATTCCTTAGATGGTATCAAAAAGCTAATTCCGCCAGAATACATGGATATTGCGATGAAGGTATTCAGCGAACCACTTTGTCCAATCGTACTTCCAGACATAGGTAAGGGTCAAGTCTTACCAGGTTCTACAGATGTTTCTGATGTATCTTGGTATACTCCATTAGGAGAATTCAGTATTGCTACCCAAACAATGGGAAGTCCAGGCCATTCGTGGCAGATTGTGGCCACTTCTGGAATGAGCATTGGTCATAAAGGAATGCTAGCAGCAGCAAAAATATTAGCATTGTCTGCGATTGATTTCATGAATAATCCTGATTTAGTAGAAAAAGCCAAAAAAGAATATGAAGAAACATTTAAAGATAAACCTTACGAAAGTCCATTTCCTGAAGGTCATCAACCTCCTTTTCACAGGTTGAAAACTCAATAATTTTTTCTATTTTTTATTTTTCAACTTATATTTTATATACTAACTTGTGAATTCCTTAATACTCGAAATAACCAGTTCAGGTTCATCAATCATTACCCAATGCTTGGAAATTTGATTAAAAGTAAAATTTGATATTTTTTAATTGATTTTAAATGTAAATAATTAATTAATGGGAAGAGGAAATTATTCAACTTCAAGTAAGATCTTGTCCAAACACTTATCAATAAGGAAAAGAAAATCGAAAATATTTAACAAATAAATATTTGCTAATCTTTCTTATCGTTTTTAGAAGATTCTTTTTCTTCCCATTCTTTGAATTTCAATTCTAAAATGTTTGTCAATTCTGTCAGTGAATTATCATTGACAATTAAATAATCTCCATCAATCGTAAAACCGAAGTCCTTTGCCCATTCGAAAACTTTTTTGTTGAAAATCGTTTTTTCTAACCCTAGAGCATCTTGCATTCTATTTAAGTTAATTCGCTTCGATACATCCAATAATTCTTTAACTTTTTCTAAAAGTTCTTTATCATTATAAAATTTCGCAATATCTTGCTTTTCGAATAAAGATACTGCCGGATCCTTGACTGATGTTCTCTTTTCCATTACTTTCTTGAGAATTTCTTCATTATCATGCATGTTTTAACCTTTGAATGAATCTCTCTTATAAATAAAAATTTCCCTCGTTATTAAAATAAACGAAATTTAAATAGAAAAATGTTATTCTGCTCAATAAACATGTTTTAATTGATTTTCATCTTATTCTTTTATTCGCAAGGATTTTTGCGTCTTCTTTTGTTCGACATCACAATTCTGCAAACTTTAATAAAAAGGGATATTAATAATATTTAGCTATGAGTTCAAAAAAAACGTTAGATCGAAACCAGATTCCCGAACCTATATTTGAATCCAATCCTCAATTTATTGAATTATATTGGAAAGCTTGGGAATATGAATATCACTGATTTACAACGGCAACTAGCTTTTTCTCATCAGCTAAATCAGCTATCTCTCTCATGTGTCGATATTGGTCATAGTCCACTAAGAATGGCTTTTCTGAAATTATGTGAACATCATTGTTTATCGCCTCATCTATGTATCTAGTATGTAACTGAGGAGGGCAAGTAATAATTGTAATATCGGGTTTCTCTTCTTTATACGCTAAAGAAAGATCAGCGAACTTTTTAGCATCTCCAAATCCAAACAACCGTAATTTTTTAAGCTGTTTAGGAATTGGGTCGCACGCGGAGATAATATTGAGGCGATATTTTCCCTCTAAGGCGGTATTCAATTTCTTAATTGATCACATCCAGGCGGCTTAGACTTCTCCGCAGCCGCAGAAAATTATTTTGTATTCCCATTATTTTAACATTAGATTTAGTTATTCTAGGATTAACGATAAATATTTTTGGAAATTCTTGATCAATAAATCCCTGTAATAAAATATTTCCCAAACCACCTTTCCTACTCACACCATAAATTGCCAGAGACCTTGAATGGAAGATAGCATCAATTTCCGAAATTAAATCAGTCAACAAAAACTAACCTTTTTATACATGGAACAAAACTTATGAAATGACAAGCTTATCTCGTCATCGATAAGACTTAAAGTCTCTTCTATTATTTTCATAGCATTCATATCTAATTGTTGTGCCAAATAATTTTTTCATAAATAAAATTTGATATTTCATGATTGATTTTAATTGTAAACAAGTAGTTTTTCTCAAATAATATTAAAAAAAGCGTGTTTATAGTGAATAAATTTGAAAAAGCTCGGGAAGTGCTACAAGAAATAAATGGAGATGCTTGGCTCATAATTTGTAACGAAGATAGCGATGTTCATTCCCATTTCATGCTAGGAGTTAAAGCTCACGCGCGACATTACATACTAATAGATGCAAAAGGTAAGCATCAGATTATTACCGTTCGAATGGAAGCCCCCATGATTGAAAAATCCTTAAAAAGCCAAAAAATAGATGCAAGCGTTATAGCATATAAAGATGTTAAGGATTTAAAATCCATATTAACCAAGGTTCTTGATAAACCAAAAATTGCGGTTAATTTTGGAGAAAACATCTTAGATCCCGGTGGCACGGTTTACGCTGATCATGTTCGAGCAGGTGATTTAGTGTCTGTCCAAAAATTGGTTCCAAATACGAGTTTTTTTTCAGCAGCACCGATAATAAACGAACTCCGGGCTGTTAAGTCCCCGAAAGAATTAAACGACTTGCGAAACACTTGTAAGGTCAATCTTGAAATTTTAGAAGAAGTTACTTATTGGGTAAAAATCGGCATGAAAGAAAAAGAAATTGCGGCAAAATTAGATTACGAGTACATGAAACTTGGAAAGCCCTCATTTGATACGATCGTGGCTTCTGGAGCAAATTCAGCAGACCCACACCATAATAGCAGCGATAAAAAAGTTGATTCGGGAGTACTTTTGATAGATTCTGGTCTGCAAATTGATCAAATGTGTTCTGACATAACTTGGACATTCTGGATCGGTGGAAAACCTCCAGAAGACTTCCTTCAAGCGTACAATGCTCTCTACGAGGCGAAGAAAATTGCTAACAATCATTTTATTGCTAGCACTCCAAATTATCTACCTGCAAAAAAATATCGCGAATATTCAGCTAATAAAGGATACGATCACGAGAAATTGTTCATCCACGGCCTAGGTCATCCGTTAGGATTTGAAGTTCACGATGTTGGAATGCGAATTAGTTCCAATGTGCCTGAAGAACATGTCCTTAAGGAAAATATGGTGTATAGCAACGAACCAGGGTTATATTGGCCAGGTAAATGGGGAATTCGGTTAGAAGATGATATTATAATAGGCAAGGATAAATGTGAACAATTAACGTACAATCACGAAGATCCAATCATTATTTAACCTTTTTTCAAAATATGCTAAGAAGAAAATTTCGATCCTTAGCAAGAACAATTTCGTCCTTTTTAATTTTTTTGAATATTTTATTAATTTCCTTAACAATTAATTTTCTAGGCTCGCCTAGTATGCTCAAAAAAGGACCTCTTAGTTTTTATTATTATAAAAAAACTCATATCGTTTTAAATTAAATCTTTTTCTTTCAGTAGTTTCCGCAACTTGTCAAAATCGCCCACAGCTTGCTTACAAATCTCATTAATTTTTGAATACCCATATTTGTGCGTTAGTTGAGTTAGTAGGGGGATTATCGAATCTGCATTTTCATTATTGCTAGTTACATTGACTTGAAAACCTTTCACGCATTTTTCTTCAAATGCAGAAAGACCAGAACTTAAAATCTCTATGGAATCCAGTATGCTGAAAACCATCAAACTTTCCCAGATATTTAAGTCCAATTCTCCACGACCTAGTGCGTATTGGCAAGCGGCATTATATCCAATAGCTTGAAAACACGTTTGAATTGTAAATTCTGGTATTACGGGATTAATTTTACCTGGCATGATGGATGAGCCCGCTTGGACAGCAGGGAGAACAATTTCATTTAGTCCAGTTTCCGGACCTGACGCCATGAGACGAAAATCTTGAGCGATTTTAATTACACATTGAGCAAAAATGGCTAGTTGCGCCGATACATTAGCCATTTCATCTGGGTTCTGAGCAGCGTCGTATAAATTTTCAGTAATAGTATATTTAGGATCGTTTGAAACTTCAGCTAGGGCAAGGCCAATATTTTTTAAATAGTCATCTGGAACATCGCTGACTCTTCCCACAATCGTTCCACCAAGATTAACGCGATGAAGCCTATCTACAGCAATATCAATTCGTTTACAAGAACGATCTAGAACTTCTGCGTATCCTCCAAGGAAATCCTTGAAATAAACATCAACAGCATCTTGAATGCAAGTTCTTGCGATTCGTTTTTGATCTTTAAATTCATTTCCTCTATCTAAGAATGTTTGAGCTAAACTTCCAATAGCTTTCTTTAATTTTATCCATTTTTTAATTACAGCAATATGACAAGCTGTAGGATACACATCGTTGGTTGATTGATGAAGATTAATGTGATCGTTTGGATGGATTATTTTATATTGACCTCTAGTCCCGCCTAAGATTTCTTCGGCTAAATTCGCAATAACTTCATTTGCATTCATGTTAGCACTAGTTCCGCCCCCGCCGTGAAGATAATGAATGGGAAATTGATCGAACATCTTTTCCTCAAGCACATTCTGGGCAGCTTCAATGATTGCGTTGGCGAGTTTGCCTTCAAGGCAATTAATTTTTTTGTTTACCATTGCGGCTGCTTGTTTACATGACATCAAACCTTCAATGAGCTCGGGATAATCTCCAATGGTTTTTTCCTTATTTACCGGAAAGTTTCGTATCGCACGTTCGGTTTGAGCTCCATAGAGAGCGTTAATTGGAACTTCAATATTGCCTAGCAAATCGTGTTCTATTCGCGTTTCTTTCAAAATTCTATTAGACCATTTTTTTAAATTTAGTAGTTAAAATTAGAAAGTAATTAAAAAATAAATTTGTTAATATATTTCGTTGATTTCTCCTAATACTTTAAAATATTACCTTAAAATTAATTATTTTGAAGAAGTTAATATAAATTTAATATGGAAAAGAAATCCACTTCTCCTTAGGAACTTTTTCTATTCGTCTCCCATCAAACCGCGGAGCAAATTTGGATCGATACCCTTGATTTTAACTTCTTTTGGGGGTTCTTGTCCCAATAAATGCCTAACAAAATAATCCCATCTTCTACGAATGAAATACGGATCAATCAATAAAAGATGGTCTCGATTTGGCAAGATTAGCATGTCAAAATCCTTGTTTGCGTTTATTAAAGCGTTTATTAAACCCATCATACCCGCAAGATGCACATTGTCGTCTAATTCACCATGGACTAAAAATAATTTTCCTTTTAATTTTCTTGCTAAGCGTAAATTTGCGCTCTCCGCCTTTAGATCGTTATAACTTGTCCCCATATATTTCTCTGACCAATCCACTAAATACGACAAGTGATCGTGATTTCCTGCTGATGATACAGCTACTTTAAAGAAATCAGGATACTCCAATATTGCTCTAGCAGATGCTACTCCTCCGCCTGAATGACCGAAAATACCAACCCTATTCAGATCCATGTAAGAATGGGATTGTTCAAGTTGTTGGATTGCTGCTACATGATCTTTCAGACCTGCCGAATGATAAAGATCTCCATAACAATAATCGTGAAATTTTTTAGAGCGATAAGGGGTGCCCCTCCCGTCGACGATAATGACAATGAAGCCTAGCTCCGCGAACGCTTGAGCATTCCAAAAAAATAAAAGTTCAGAGGGATAATCGATCTGGGGAAATGCTTTAGGAACATGGATTCTTTGAGGTCCAGGATAAATATAGTCTAAAACGGGAAATTTTTTGTTAGGATCGAATGTCGTAGGATAAAAAATGACGCCAAATATTTCTGTCTTGCCATCTTCAGATATCGTTTTAAATGGCTTTGGCAAAATCCAACCCTTGTTTAATAACTTTGTAATGTCTGCTTTTCCTAGTTCTTTTACTAACTCTCCATTTTTGGACCGTACAACAGAGATTGGAAGTGCATCCACGCGGGAATACCTATCAACAAAGAAATTTCCCGTTGGAGCAAAAACAATGTCGTGTTCCGCATTTTCAGGGGTTAGTAATTCTAATCCAGAGCCATCTAGATTAACGCGATAAAGATATTGGTAATATGGGTCGCTTTCCTTTTCTCTTCCTCCAGCTGTAAAATAAACCATTCTTTCTTCTTCGTCGACATGCATTATTTCTCTGACAACCCAATTACCAGCCGTAATTTGGTTTTTGAACTTGCCGCTTGTTCTATCATACAAGTATAAATGTGACCTCCCATCGCGTTGAGACCACCAAATGAATTCTTTTTCTTGATTAATCATTCGTATGTTTGGTCTTTTACCACTTTCTCGATCAGTTCGAACTTCAAGGAATGTACTTCCTGTCTCCTCTAAAAGGACCCGCAATTCTCCTGTTTGCGCATTAAGCTCGTAAAACTTAATTACTTTATGGTATCTTTCAACGAATACGAAGAAAACATAGTCGTTTGATTCAGACCACCACATCCAATTGTATTCGATAATATTCTGATAGAAAATTGGAAAAGACTCCTGCCTGGCTGTTTTCTTGGACTTTTTTACGATGTCAAAAATGACTATTTCTCCCGTTGGTATTTCAGCATCGTTTGGAAATGCATACTTGTACGTGTGTAAGATTGGTCGTGAAGTACCATCAGTGGGAACAGTTTGTAAAAGATGAAGGTCTTTAACCTCACGCTGGTCGATTCTTAACGTCACAATTCTTCGAGAATCAGGAGACCAAATTGCAATTGGCTTTAAAGGCTTATTATTTAAGCGATCCACGATAGTGTGAGTATTACATTCGGGTGAAGTCGCATAATCGTGATGTTTCTC
>JAUXAJ010000055.1 GCA_030620005.1 Promethearchaeota archaeon
AAAAGGCTGTTTAGGTATAGTTTCTAAAAAGTCTTTTTTAAATTTAAATTCTAAGATTTCCTGCGTTTTTACCATATTTTTTTCATATCACCTACATATTACACTCATTTAATACTCAATTCACGAATATTATCTACATGATACATGCATTATCGGGAAGAAAAAAAGATGAGTAAAACTGAAAAAGAATATCAAACGGGAAGCTCTGGCGTTCTGAGCTTTCTTCAAGAAGAGATTGAAAAGGTTAAAAGGAGCATTCCAAAAAGCTACGATTCCATTGCGGAGTTCTTGGCTATTTCACGGCCGATTGTTGAAGTTATCCTAATGAATTGTGGCGATTGGACGGACCAGGTAGAACGGGTTGGACCCGGAAAACCCTCCTTTTCTAATGCCAGCATGATGCTTATTCATGTATTATGTAAAATACGGACGGCAAGTTATCGACAAATCGAGCGGGAGATAAATGAACACCCATCGTGGTTAAAAGCACTACATCTGACAGAAGCACCATCCCATTCTACCTTGAGCACCTTTAGGACTAAGAAAGGATCAGATTTTTTCAAGGAGTTCTTTGATAAGATGACTGAGTTGCTTTCTCATTATAATTTAATGGATTCTAAGGAAATTATTATTGATTCGGCACCCATTATCGCATCCATGAACTTTGCGCGAGCAAATACAACACCAAAAATTAACCATGAACGTGTTCGAGAATTTTTTTCAACTGTTGACGTGACTCCTGCAATTATCTCTCTTCGCCGTTCAAATAAACGGAAATACAGCCTTGAGTCAATGATTCGATACTTCATGTTTGAAAAATTAGGAGGGTTCCTCTCTACATCGCAAGCTCTTAAATTTTTGCAAAAGAACCCTCTGGTGGCA
Organism: Promethearchaeota archaeon; assembly: GCA_030620005.1. Next base: position 883 of record JAUXAJ010000055.1, read on the forward strand.
GAGATCTTAGGTTTTAAAAGTGGAAAACTCCCAACTCAACCAACCTTTAGCTACTTTTTAAAAAGCCAAGGGCCGGCCCCTTATCTTTTAAGGCCGATGGTGGATGCTGTTACCAATTTCTTCGAAGAGTGTGAGGCCACTCCGGAAGATACTGATATCATTTTTTTTTTCTGGAGTTTTTAGAGACGGTCCTTTAGGCGCAGACCCTGATGCACGTATCGGGTATTGCACGGCTAAAAAATTAGCGTATGTGGGATATAAGAACCATCTTCTCTGTAGTGCTGCCGACATGACGGTTCTCAATTTTACCGTCACTCCCGCAAATGTTCATGATAGTAGATTATTTATCCCCCTCTTCTCCAACACGGTTCATTCAGCACCATGCCTTGATATCGATGCCGTGTATGGAGATAATGCTTATGATTCTAAATTAAATAAATCTTATTTAAAAAAACATGGCGTGGAAGCTCGATTTCATTCAAAAGACGAGACCGGAAAGATTCCTAATAATCCAAAAAGTGCAAAAAGAAAAAGCAAGAAACGTTCCAAGATTGAGGTCTTGTTCGGTATTTCTAAAGAAAATCTTGGATTTGGAAGTGTAAGAGTTCGAACATTACCAAATGTCGTTATAGATACAGCAATCATATTCTCAAGCTGGAATCTTGGAATATTATACTCATATTTTGTAGATAGAATTGAAGATCGATTAAGTTTGAAGAAACTACTATACAAATATTAATTAATGGTGGTTCAATGATTAACTAAACAGCCTTTTAAAATAAAGAAAACTAAATGAGAAACAATGGAAAAAAATAATCTTGAAATAGAAAAACAATCGCTAAAAACAATTGCTCAATTACAAGGCATTACCATGATTGGGAACATGATGGGTTCCGTATTTTCTATCTTACAATTCTTTTATACAACCATCGTCTTGTTATCCATCGAACTTTTCATAATTGCAAATCTAATTTTTACGATATGGAACATGTTCAACGATCCGCTATTAGGGCATTACTGCGATAAATCAACTCGATGGGTCAGGAAATATGGAAAAAGATTCCCATTTATCGTGATTGGCATGATAGGCATTATTATAATGAATGTCCTAATTTTTTTTGTTCCATTCGCAAATCCCTCGGAAAATCAAATTCTAGTTTTTCTTTGGCTTATTATCATGCTTTGTTTATATGATACATTTTCCTCTCTCGTTGGTATAAATAGAATGGGACTTTTTATTGATAAAGTAAGGGATTCAAATGATCGCAAAAAAGCTGGAGTTTTTTCAATCATTTTAGTACCAATTGGCTTGTTAATTGCAACTATTTTTCAACCATTAATAATTGATGGGTTGGGAATTCAAAATTTTTTTGCTTGGACCACGCAGGCTTTATTCTTTACCGTAATAAGTATTATCATATTTGCTTTATCCCTTTCAGGATTGCGCGAGAGTAAAGAAATGAGAGAAAGGCGGGTAAATATTGATGCAAGTAAAAAAGAAGAAAAATTTTTCAGGATTTTAAAACAAGCATTGAAACAGAGAAGTTTTGTAGCAATTGTTATCTTGTGGATAACATATAATACTACAGTATCTATTTGTGGAGTAATGTTATCTTTCTGGATCATTTATGTGTTAGGTTTGCCGTTAACCGCTCAAATCATCCCTGCGATGCTTTTTATACTCGTGGCTCCTGCTTCCGTTCCAATGTGGTTCTACATAGCAAAGAAAGCAGATGCAAAAAAACTTTTTGCTCTTGGCTTATTAATGCTTGTTGCTTGTTTAATTCCCATGCTTTGGATAGATTCCTTGCTAGGGACAACAATTGTGTTTGCGTTAATAGGATTGAGTTTGGGTTGCCAAGGTATATTACAACCAACGATACTTAGCGATGCTATAGATGAATCTGCGGTTATCACGGGAACCCGCAGCGAAGGAGTTTACATGGGCATACATGTCTTCTTTTCAAGAGCATCAATAGCGTTTCGGGTCTTTATCGTGGGATATATCCAAATTATCACGGGATTCAATCCAGAGGTTACCACCCAAACGCCTGAAGTTATTTGGGGATTACGCTTATTAATGTCCGTGATCCCTGCAATGATCTTATTACTTGGAGTTATTATCTTCTTGATAATGTTCGATGTCACTCAAGAGAAACGTCTTGCTACACAAGCCAAATTGAAAGAACTTGGACTCTAAACTTTTTTTATTTTTTTTTTTTTAATAAATTAAACACTATCTTTAAATTTGGGCACTAGTTACTACAGATTCTAGTTAAAATTAATAATTTAAAAGAATTTTATTAAAGAATGTAATAGAATAGAAGCATTAAGGTGGTTATAAAATTGGATTTTGATATAGTTATTAATAATGGAAAAATCATGGATGGCTCGGGAAATCCTTGGTTTAAATCAAATCTTGGAATTAAAGATGGAAAAGTTTTAAGAATAAGTCGATTACCTCTAAATGGAGGTAAAAATCTTGATGCAAGAGGCCTTATTGTGTGTCCGGGGTTTATTGATTTGCATAGTCATTCAGATTTTAGTATATCAGTGCACAACAGGGCAGAAAGTAGTCTTCACATGGGATTGACAACAATGGGGGTTGGACAATGTGGACAAGACACCTATACACTTAATAGAAGATTCAGAAGGATACAAAAAGTAGTTATTTCTGTATTTTCTCACGTACCCATAAAAGATGTGAAAATGGAATGGATTAACTTGGAAGAGTATAGAGCACATTTAGAAAATATTGGAATTGGCGCAAACCTGGCGCCTTATGTTGGTTTTGCGAATTTAAGAACGATAATAATGGGATTAGAAGGATATGGAGGTGAACGCAATTTACCAACAGAAGAAGAGTTAGAAAAAATGAAAAGTTTACTCGAACAACAGATGGAATTCGGAGCTTTTGGATTATCGACCGGATTACGCTATTCAGAACAACGAAACGCATTAACTGATGAGGTTATTGGATTGGCAAAAGTAGCTGCTAAATATGGAGGCATTTATATTTCGCACATGAGAGGAGAGGCTGATGTGCTAATAGAATCGTGCAAGGAACTCATACAAATATGTAAGGCGGCCAGCATTCCGGGGTGCTACTCCCATCATAAAGCAGTGCTCCCAGAAAATTGGGGAAAACCAACTGAGACAATGCGACTCATTGATAGGGCACGAGCAGAAGGGATAGAAATATATTGCGACCAGTACTGTCAAATCCATGCCGCCGAGTCCAACTTAGGTTCAGTCTTCGGGCAACACATGTTAGGTGGGCTCGAGAGTAAAGTAATAGCTTCCGTTGATGAATTGCTTGAAATTCTTAAAGATTCAGAGAAATGGGAGGAAATGAAGAAAACAAGCAAAGAAGCACATGAAAAAGAAGTTGAGAAAAATACTGAACGAAAAAAAGCACTTCATAAATATGGAATTAAAGTTCCCGAAATCTGGAATCCTGAAGTATTTTTTTACATTGTATATTCAAAAACACGCCCCGATCTCGAGCATAAAAATTTCACGGAAGTTGCCATAAACATGGGATATGATGATTATTGGGACGCAATTCGAGATTTATATATAGCTGATAACGGCAATACTCTAATCTGTGCTGGGATAATGAGTGAGGACGACATCATAACAATATTAAAACATCCCGCCTCCTCTGTTTCTACCGACGATTGGTCAATGGATCGGGCACCTTCCATGCGTTCATTGATGGGATCCTTACCACACCCTAGAGGCTATGGCGTGTATCCAAAAGTACTCGGTCGATATGTTCGAGAAATGAAGGTGTTGCGAATCGAAGAGGCTATTAGAAAAATGACATCATTACCTGCACAATTCCTTGGACTAAGAGATCGCGGATTACTTCAAGAAGGTTATTTTGCCGATATTGTGGTTTTTAACCCAAATACCATTCAAGATCTATCAACATTTGAAAAACCAGTTACTTATCCCGCGGGAATCTCATACGTTCTTGTAAATGGAAAAATAGTAATGAAGGATGGAAATCACACGGGAGAATTGCCGGGTAAGGTCCTGTTTCACGAAAATTAAAAAACAGTAACGACTAGTTGAAAAAAATCTTCCTAAACCTGGATGTTATGCGAAAATATTGTATTTTTTATCTTTATTTCACGATACAAAGGCATAAAATTATTGTATTTAAGTATTGGGTTGATCACCTCCATAATGGGGGTAAGCACCAAGACATTGAGATGTAGGGATAATAAGGGAGCGTTCACTCCTGCATTTAGAACGAAAGGAAATCATCGAAGGTATTGTAGGAACAAGGTCCTGGGTTTCATCAGGAGGAGAAAGGGACCTGCGCCACAAAAAGGATAAGAATACGGTGTGCAATTTATGGGAGAGTGTCTGCTTCGAGGCAGAAAAAAGGTTTATAATTGAAAATTAATATAAATATTTAAATTATTAACTTATATTATAAATGAAATCATGACAGAAATTGTTGAGAATAGACTTACTTTAGGCCCAAAGAATGGAACATTAATCATTATTGGAGGCGGTTTTGATAATGGAATTAAGGATAAGTTCTTTGAATTAGCAGGGGGTAAAGATGCAATAATCGTAATAATACCAACGGCAATTGAAGATAATCTTATTAGAATTTTCGCAAGGAAGCAAATTAGGAGCTACAAAAAAGATTTCGGAATAGATAATGTAACATCGCTACACACGCGAGATCCTGTAGAAGCGAATACAGAAGAATTTGTTAAACCGCTAAAAAAAGCAACAGGCGTGGTCATAATGGGAGGGCGTCATTGGAGATTAGCGGATGCCTACTTAAATACTCTTGTAATAAAAGAACTATTTGGGGTTCTCGAAAGAGGAGGATTAATTGCTGGAAGTTCTGCTGGTGCCACCATCCAAGGATCATACATGATAAGAGGTGACACAAAAACCAACACGATTTTGAACGGAGACCATGTAGAAGGCTTTGGCTTTGTTAAAAATGTTGTAATCGACCAACACGTATTAGCTAGGAATCGCCAATTTGACTTAAAAAAAGTCCTAGAAAAGCACCCAGAATTACTTGGTATTGGAATCGATGAAAATACGGGAATTATAGTGAAGGGAAACGAGTTTGAAGTTATCGGAAAAAGCTATGTAGCGATACATGATGGCACCATGTGCGAATTTATTTGCGACGGTGGACCAGAAGTGAAAATAGTTACGAAACTTCCACCTAATAGTTATAAATTCTACTTTTTAGGTCATGGAAGAAGATATGATTTAAAAAATAGATGTGTAATTAAATGAAATTTAGTCTAAATTTAATTGTGAATAAATAAAATATATTAATGTTAAAAATTACAAAACTTGTGATAGTTCAATAAGTTCATTTTCAAGAATATAAATAATCGTAAAAAAATTATCGTCATCCCAAAATAGAGAATCTAAATCTTTTAGAGAATTTTTATTGCCAAAAGTTCTTGAATTCATTAAAGTATTGAAAATCTCTCGGGAGAATTAAAGAATAGAGTTTAAAAAAAAATTCGTTAATAATTCATTATTTTGTTTTAAATAAAGGATCAGCTTCTTGTAGCGCTCTTCGTTGAACTTTTCCTATTAAATTTTTAGGTACATCTTCTATAAATTCTATGAGAGCAGGAATTTTCCAATAAGACATGTTTTCTTTAGCCCAGGACTTTAAATCGTCTTCAGTAACTTTACCGACATATTCTGGTTTTAATACCACCCATGCTTTTCCTATTTCACCCACTTCTCCTTTAGGATCAGGTAATCCTGCAACGGCTACCTCTGATACTGCTTCATGTTTCATGAACATTGTCTCGACTTCTGTCGGAAAGACAGACCTTCCTGCCATTTTGATCAATTGCTTTTTTCTATCCCGAATTGTAATACATCCATCTTCTCTCATGAATCCTATATCACCAGTAAGAAGCCAAATCCGGTCATCCCATGTTTTTAAAGTATCAGCAGTCTCTTTGGGTTTGTTCAAATATCCCTTCATTACTTGGGGGCCACATACACAAATTTCTCCATTATTTTCTTCCCCATACTTAGAGCCAGGGAGACCATCGGCAATTAGACCTTTCTCAAAATCTTCAGGATCGAAAATCGCCCAGTCCGTCCCTGGAACGGGCATTCCAACGGTTCCAATCGGACTTTCTCCGAATAAATTACCCGTGCTAGCCACGCAGGTCGATTCAGTCAGTCCATAACCCTCGACTAATCTTCCTTTAGTGCGTTCTTGGAATTTTTGTTGTACTGGTAAGTGTAAAGGACCCGCTCCAGAAACGCATAGCTTTAGTTTACCCGCTAAATTTGGGTATAGATCTATATCTGGAAAGTCTGCTATCCTTTTAAAAAGTATTTCGGCTCCTGGATAGATCAAACCTTTGGGAGCAGGGACTTCATCAATTGCTTTAAGTAAATCTTCAGTTGGAGGCGGTCTCGTAAACAAGTACATCCATCCTCCATTAGAAATAGAAGAATTCATCACCGTTATCGTTGCAAACGCGTGAAATAGAGGTAATACGCCAATAACTCCTACACCTGGATTTTCACCTCCAAGTACTAGCATGCATTGCGTTGCGTTGCAAATAATGTTGAAATGAGTTAAAATTGTTGCTTTTGGAACTCCAGTTGTGCCTCCCGTCATGATATAAGTTCCAGTGTCTTTTACAGGATCAATATCGATTTTCGGAACATTTGGTTCGATTGCAAGGAGCTCATAAAAATTATACGAAGTTTCAAAATCAATTTTGGGTTTTCGAATCCTGCGAGTTTTTTTAGCGATGAAATCCTTGAAACTTAGAGCTCCAGAGACTAAATCTGCGATTCCTGTAGTTATCACGATTTCTATATCCGTTTTTTCAATAATGGGCTTTACAAGTAAATCGTACATTGCCCCTAGACAGACAATCGCTTTAGCACCAGTAGTTTCGATGTGGTGTAGCACCTCTATGGGTTTATAAGTGGGGTTTATCCCTGTTGGAACAACTCCTATTTTATTACACGCGTACCAACATATTACATATTGAAAACAATTTGGCATGAGCAATGCGACGACGTCACCTTTTTTCAACCCTAGATCGCAAAATTTCGTTGCTGCCTTATCTATTCCATTTCCAACTTCATCGTAGGTCATCCAAGAACCAAGATAATATATTAAATTGTTGCTAGCGTATTTTTTTCGCTGTCTATCGTAAAATTCACCTAATGTTATTTTGTCAAATTCATAGTATTTTGGGACATTTTCGGGCCACCATTTCTTAAACCACGCTTTATCTTCATTTACTTGCCATTCTTTTGACATTAAATTTCACTTTTTATTTAAATCTCAATTTTTTATTTTTTCTTTATAGATTGCATTTCTTTATTTCTGCAATATTAATTATTATGAATTTCCTTTATAAAACTTTTACTCTCCTTATGTGACGATAAAAGAACTGATTAAACGAATATTGAATTATAGGTTAATTATGAAGCGGGATCCATGAGGGAAAAAGAAGAATAAAGATTAAATAAAAGAAAACAATATTTTTAATACCATTCAATCATTAAAAAAAAAAAAATACAATTTAATATTTCCAAAAGTTCTAAGATTGGAATCTTATAAGATTAAAAATAATGCTTTTAGTTTCATTATAAATATCGAGAATGTAAGGTGATTTAAAATGGAAAAAATACTTGTAATAGGTTCTTGTGGACAAATTGGAAGCGAATTAGTGCCTGCTTTAAGAAATAGATATGGAAATGAAAATGTAATAGCGTCAGGAATACATACACCCCCGGGCAATAAAATTTGTGATTCTGGAACAATTATTTATCTTGATGTGCTTGATAAAAGTTCAATTCAAAAAATAGTCTATGAGAATAATATCAATATTATTTTTAACTTAGCATCCATGCTTTCAGCTACCGGAGAACAAAGGCCACAAGAAGCTTGGGAAGTTAATATTAATGGATTGCTAAACACTTTTGAAATTGGGCTAAAATATAACATCGAAAAAACAATTTGGCCAAGTTCTATTGCCGTTTTTGGACCTACCACACCAAGGGATAACACTCCTAATGAGACCATACTTCAACCAACAACTATGTATGGAATAACAAAAGTAACGGGAGAACTTTTAATAGAATATCATTATAAAAGGTATGGTCTTGATGTAAGATCAATGAGACTTCCAGGAATAATAAGTAATGAAACACTCCCCGGAGGAGGCACGACAGATTATGCCGTAGAAATATTTTACGACGCAATTAAGAAAAAGAACTATACTTGTTTCCTTAGAGAAGATACGGTTTTGCCGATGATGTACATGCCGGACTGCATTAAATGCATGATGGATCTTTTAGAAGCAGATGGTTCAAAACTCAAGCGTCGCGTGTACAATGTAACCAGCATGAGTTTTTCAGCAGGAGAATTAGCTAGCGAAATCAAAAAACACATTCCTGACTTTGAAATAGAATACAAACCTGATTATAGACAAGAAATTGCTGAGTCTTGGCCAAAATCAATTGACGATTCACTTGCTCGAAAAGAATGGGATTGGAAGCCGAATTACAATCTTGAAACGACGACAAAAGACATGTTGGATAAGCTCAGGATTAAATTAGCTTGATTATTCCAAGAAATGAATTTTTTTAGAAATTAGAGATAATAGCAAATAAGATTAAATTTACAGAAAAATAATAAAATGTATAAAATCTCAATTAACAAATAATTTAATTGAACATTAAAAAGGTGATTATATGAAAAGAGATCCGGAACTTTTTTTAAAAGAAGAGATGAGAGAATTGAGAAACAATAACCTTGAATGGATCATTAGGTATCTTGAAATTGGTTATAAGCCTCATTCAAAAGTAGATGGAAAAGAAGTCCTAATGCTAAACACTAACAATTATCTCGGCTTGGCTACCCATCCAAAATTGATCCGAGCAACGATTGAAGCAACGAAAAAATATGGTGCTGGAGCTGGAGCGGTACCCGTCATTTCAGGTTCTTTTAATCTGACTAAAGAATTCCAAGAAAAGTTTGCTAAGTTTAAAGAGGTTGAGGCTTCCTTATTATGTCAAACTGGTTTTGCCGTTAACGCAGGATTGATCCCCCAGATTGTTGGAAAAGGAGATGTGGTAGTATCAGACGAATTGAATCACGGATCAATCATTGACGGAGTTAGATTATCCAGTGCAAAAAGAAAAGTCTACAAGCATAACGACATGTCAGATTTAGAATCTCAGTTGAAAGAAGTTGAAAAAGAAAATCCAAGAAGAATTCTCATCATAACTGATGGTGTATTTTCAATGGATGGAGACATTGCGCCCCTTTCAGACATAGCAAAAATTTCAGAAGAACATGGTGCAATGATTTTTGTGGATGATTGCCATGGAGAAGGCGTTCTTGGAGAGGGAAGGGGAATCGTTGCTCATTTTAATTTACAAGGTAAAGTACACATTGAAGGGGGTTCCATGAGCAAAGGTTTTGGCGTTTTTGGAGGGACTATCGCAGGATCAAGGGATTTGATTGAATTTTGTACCAACAAGAGCAGAACATACTTACTGAGCACTGCTCACCCTCCGGGCGTGGTAGCAGCATGCATCGCATCTATTGAGATTGTTGAGAACGAACCTGAACACGTGAAAAATGTATGGGATCATACCAATTATTTCAAGAAAGAAGTTCAAAGCTTGGGTTTCAATACGGGAAAATCAGAAACGCCGATAATTCCATTAATAATTGGAGATCCAGGAAAAGCTCAAGAGCTCGCTAGATTGCTCTTTGATGAAGAATCGATTTATACAACGCCAATTGTTTTTCCGATGGTGGCTAAAGAACTTTCTAGAATTAGGTGCCAAATGAATGCTTTACTCACGAAAGATGATTTAAATACAGCACTGAGCTCAATCGAGAAAGTAGGAAAAAAATTAAAAATATTATAGTTTTTTTAATTCTTGATGACTTTATTTTTTAAATTATCTTTTAAAATTTATTAAATTCGTACAATTAATACCATAACTATAGAAAATTTCGTTTGATAGTTTAAAAGTCCTTCCGTGGAATTTTTCAAATCCTGATTGAAAATTATCATTTTATACTGAAAAGCATTTTTTCTTTAACATTATAAAATTTTTTTGAGAAATAATGATCATAAAAGAAAATATTTATAAATATGATTAGCAATATAGATCATTAACTTAAATTTATTGAAAAATTGCGACTAATATAATAATTTAATAGAGGTAAAAAATAAATATGAGCGAAATTATGCATTCGAAAAAGGTAATGGCGTCATATGGTGTGGGAAGTTATATTAATGAGTTCATTCAAGGTGTTCTTATATTCATGTTATTCTACTTTTATGAAGTCGAAGTCGGACTAGCGTCGTGGATGACTGGATTAGCCCTAGGAATATATGCTGTATGGGATGCGTTTAACGATCCTCTTATAGGTTATTTTACTGACCGCCCATTTAGCTTCACGAAAAACTGGGGTCGTCGGTTTCCATGGATTGTAATAGGATACATTCCCATGCTAATATCTTTTATTCTTGTTTTCTCACCACCTAATGTCAATGCACAAGAGGAACCGTGGGTTATCTTTGGTTGGCTTGTTTTTACATTGTGTCTTTTCGACACATGCGAAACAATATATTCGAATAACTATTCTGGTTTATTTCCAGATAAGTTTCGAGGACAGCAAGAACGTGTACAAGCTTCTGGAATCATAGTATATATAGGAATTATTGGGGTTGTTTTTGCTAATATATTACCACCGATAATAATTGTTTTTGGAGATGTTTCAACATTCGCATTGATGGCTTGGATTTGTGTATCGATAAATTTTTTTGTCTGGTTCTTAATGCTTCCTGGTGTAAGAGATGATAAAGAGACTATTGAAAAATTTATTACGAGCTATGAAGAACGAGAAAAAGAACCTTTCCTCAAGACTCTGAAAAAAGCTTTAAAACAAAATTCTCTTGTAGCATATTTGCTTTTTTATTTAACTTACCAAACATTAACAACTATGGTTCAAGGATCCTTTCTATATTGGATCCGATTTATCATTTTAGGGGACGCAGGTGATATTTTACTTGTAATGGTGCTGTTACTTGTAGGAGTCATGGTAGGTACTCCTTTATGGTACATATTTAACAGAAAGACAGCTAACAATCGCAAGACCATGATTTATGCCGCAGCCGTGTTTATTTTGTTTACATTTCTTTTCACTGTAATCACGAATTTAACAGGTTTATTGATCCTTGCGTTTTTCTGGGGGATAGGTCTGGGAGGTTTTTGGGTCATGATTTCCCCCACTTTCGGTGACGTGGTTGATGAATCGATATCAAGAACCGGCATACGGCGAGAAGGGTTTTTCGCAGGACTTAGAACATTTATGTCCAATATAGCGAAGATAGTAACAGCATTTTTCTTCGCAACCGTGCACGAGCTCACAGGATTCGTAGAACAAGCAAATATTCAAACCACTGAAGCAAATTTTGGAATTTTACTCCTCTTTGGAGTGATACCCGCAATTACCATGGGCTTTGGATTACTCGTTTTTTGGAAATTTTACGATATCACTCCAGGAAAATCAAGGTCGATTAGAGAAGCTTTAAAGGAACTCAAAATATAATATTATTAATTATTTTTTTTTTTTTTTATTCATATCCTGTCAAATTAATGTAATTTTTTTGGCATTCTCATGATCTTCTTCAGTAAACTCCGTGCCATCAAATAAACCTATACAATCTTCTAAAGGATGGGGGTTTTTTTTTAGTTTTATTACATTCTTATCGAATTTCAATTCAATGACAGACCCATCTTTCAAGGCCATTTTTTTCCTCCATTCTTTTGGGATAATAACCTTGCCTCTTGAATTTTGCTCAACTTTTTCTTCCATTGACCAATACCACTTTTTTTATTCAAACAATAAAATGACATTTAGAAATAGATATATATTTTGTGATATTTTAAAAATGCTCATGACAAACCATATTCACGGATTTTTATGTTTTAAATGGAAATATTTCGAAAAAAAATATGTGGTAGCAAATTAATCTTAATTAAAACTATAACTCCGGATATAATGGTTGTACTCTAAACTTTTTTGCCATTTCAATTATAGCTTCTTGCTCCTTATCATCAAGTTCGTGATAGCGATTAGCCGCATCTAGTACCAATGGCCAAAGCTTTACATCACAGGGTAGAGAATATGTTGTTACACCTTTTTGCGATAGAGTAAACCATACAGCTTGATCGACTAAATCCTGATTATCGAGTGGTTCATACCAAGTTCCATAAGTTTTTGAATTTGACCACCTGCCCTTAGAAATAGCTTTAATGGCCGTAACTCCAATGTTTCGATCTCGCGCCATTTCAAGAACTACCCTGAAATCATTGACTGCATTAGGCTTCACTAGTGTAGCCACGTACACGGGCAATAAAACCGTTTCGAAATCGTCAGATAACTCAAGAGCTTTCTTTAATACTTTTACGTCTTCATGAGCCGTTATACCAATATGTTTTATTAAACCTGTTTCCTTCGCTTCTTTAAATGCTTCCATAGCTCCACCTTCTCCGAGAATTTGGTTTAAATCTTCCATTGACGATACTGCGTGAAACTGATATAAATCAAAATGAGTAGTGCCTAGCCGTTTCAACGATCTGTTCAGTTGTCTCCACGCTCCTTTCTTATTTCTTTTCATGGTTTTCTCGGCTAGAAAAAAATGGTTTCTGTATTTTTCTATCCAAGGATTTAGCCGAACTTCTGCGTTTCCATATGTTGGGGCGACATCAATCATGTTAATTCCATAATCCATTGCAAGCTTTACAGCTTTATCAGCTTCTTCCTGTTCAATATACCCAAGACCACATCCTCCCATTGCTATAATGGTCACTTTAGCCCCAGTCTTTCCAAAATTACGCGTTTTCATGACACCATCTCATCACAATTTATTTAATATTGATTAATGATAATTAAAATCAAAAAGTATTTGAAAATTACCTTTATATTTTATACAGAAGGAAATAAAGAATCAATCCTAAGAATTCCATGGAACTTTACTATTAAAAAAGAAATATTTATAAATTAAAAAAAACCAAGTATTATGTATTCTAACACACTTTTATTTCTTACCAAACGTTAACAACCACGGTACAAGGATCGTTTTTGTACTGGGTTCGATTTATTACCTTGCTTTCAGCGGGCGATATACTATTTGTAATGGTGTTGTTAATGTTAGGCGGTATGATAGCAGTTCCATTTTGGGTACTTTATAATAGAAAAACATCAGACAATCGTAAAACCATTATTTTATCGGCCATCTGCTTGATTTCATTTACATTTTTCTTTAGTTTTGTTGTGAATTTAATAACTATTTTAATTAAAAATCTAATAGGAGAAGGACAAATTTTCCTATAATATGATTCTTTATAATAAATGAAAATTTGAATTGGACTTGGTTTTAGATACCACGATTAAGCATGCCGAAAGTAAGAGATTGTTGCATTCAAATTGAACTGAAATATTTGAACTTCTACTCAAAAAGCGAGTGAGTTCAAACTAATTTAGTTTTAAATCTTTTCTGGATAATTTATCCAACGATTGAATGATATCGATAAATGTTCCAGTCACAGGTTCGAATTCTTCTATAGCTAATTTTTCTATCGTGTCTATTGGATTATAAATATAAACGGGAACACTTGCAAGGCTAATTACTGGTAATTTCGCCTCATTAAAAGGATTTCCTTCGGTTGGTACTCCCAGTGGACTACTAGTTGGCAAAATCAACAAGCGCTGTAAATCATGCTTTCTAACAGCATTTTTTACTAGCGAGATGAGGGATGGGCTTTCAGACATAAAAATCGCACGAGGTTCGGGATATCCAGTAAAAACTAATTTTCCATCTTCTTCCAAGTATTCCTTTCCAATATGTTCGATATGAATTGTCGTAATAATCTTAGGAAGCAGGTCATTTTGGTGTTTTTTAACAAATGCTTTACCTCCAATTTCTTCATAAAAATGTCCTGCCGTGAATAAGAATAAAAGAGTTTTATCGAAAATTCCTTGAGGAAATTGAGCAAAATACTTAGTTAAAGCTAAAATAATTCCCGTCCCGGATGCATCTTGAACAGCATTGTTAAAAGGAGCATCGTGATGAGAAGAAATGACAATAATATCATCTGTTTTTCCCGCTATAAAACCTAATATGTTAGAAGTTATTCCTTGCGATTTTTTTCCCGTTTGTATCAGGTTACCTCTTATTGTCTTACCCTTATTTTCATGTAATAATTTCTTTAATTCTTTTCCGTCATCTCGTCCTACATATAAACCGGGGATTGGTCTTGGATCACTTGCCGTATTATCTGCGGGAAAAAAATATTCTTTAATTCCTGCGGGATGATCTTTAAGGACCCCTATAATTCCTACTGCTCCATTCTCGTATGCACGATAAAACGAATCCCAGTTTAAAAACCTGAATATGGCCGGGTGAGAATATTTTTCTGGAATTGTGTTTTTTGGGTCATGTACATATACTGCAAATTTTGCCAAGGAATTAATCGCCAAAGGGGGATTCCGATAATCAATCACTACTATCTTTCCATTAACATCGTATTTTTGAAAATCAATTTCTCTTCCGCCTTTAAGATATACTAGGTCTCCAGAAACACCTTCTGAACCGGTAAACTCCGTGTAAACCATGAAGAAAGAGGGTATCTCTTTTTTCTTATCGTCTATTTCAATTATTAACTTCCAACTCTCGGGTTCCCAAAGTGGAATTTCTATATCATCCTTTTTAATATCTGAAACTCCAAATTCTCTTAATTTCTGAACCAAAAAATCTTCCACCTTGCGATCACCTTCAGAACCAGGTCTTCTGTATCCCATATCGCATATCATCTTTATCCAAGACAATATTTCTTCCTTTGTAGGAATTATTGGATTAATATTTTTCATTTTAACACCTTTTATAATTTTAAATCTAATTTAATTAAAATTGGGTTTTTTATCCTGCCATGGAGCGATTTCTTCGAAAGCTCTTGAAACCTGTAAAACTCTCATATCATCAAACCTTTTCCCAACAATTTGCATGCCTATAGGTAAGCCATCATTCGACCATCCACATGGAATTGTCGCAGCTGGATGACCCGTCATATTAAAAGGAAATGTAAATGGTGTCAAGGCATTGGGAGAAACGCGTGTACCGTCACTAGTCTTGGGAAACATAACTCCTAGTTCAAAAGCCGTAATAGCAACAGTGGGTGTAATTAAAATATCAATGTCTTTAAAGAGCTTATAAAATGCTTGATAAATATCATTTCGCAGTTTTATAGCTTTCCATATTGATAGTCCCGAATATCCGATACCGGCTTCTATTAATTTCACGAAAGCAGGTTCCATTTTATCTCGCCATTTACTTAATTCAGGTTTAAAATCATAAGCTAACATGCCAGTCCATAACGTATTGAAAGGCAACACTGGTTTTCTCATTTTAATTTTTACTGGTTCTACATTCCATCCAAAATTTTCGAATTTTTTAACTGAATTAATGACATTTTGCTCAACTTCAGGATCTATTACTTTAGCGTAACCTAAATCAATGGAGTAACCAATTTTTAATTTTTTAGGTTTTTCGTTGATATTATTTATATAACTTACCTTATCTTCTGGTAAGGAATTTTTATCTCCATCGTGAGGACCTTTCATGACATCTAACATCAACGCAGCATCGGAGACGTACCTGGTGATTGGACCAATATGTTTTAGAAATTCTCCAAATAAGCGTTCTTGAGGATAATTCGGTACTCTACCATAGCTAGGTTTAAGACCACATAATCCACAAAAGCTAGAAGGACCCCTGATGGAACCACCACCATCGGAACCTTGTGCTAGAATGGATAATCCAGCTGCTTCTGCAGCCGCAGCACCTCCACTTGAGCCTCCAGGAGTTCTATCTAGATTCCAAGGATTTTTAGTCGTACCAAAAATTAAATTATCTGTTGCACTACTAAATCCAAACTCCGGAGTGTTAGTCTTGCCCAGTATCACGCACCCCGCCTCTCTCAATCGCTGTACAACCACATCATCTTCTATAGGCATGAAATTTTCATACATCCTAGAACCAAATGTGGTCCGGATTCCTTTAGTTAAATTAAGATCTTTAATTGAAGTAGGAATTCCATTCAAGAGCCCCAAATTTTCTCCTTTTTTGGAAGCGTCATCAGCCTTTTTTGCTGCCTCTCTCGCTACATCAAATGATGTGGTACAATATGCGTTAATAATTGGATTGATCTTTTCTATTCTTTCGATAATAATCTCCGTTATTTCTTGGGAAGACATTTCTTGCGTCTTAATTTTTTCGGCCATTTCTACGGCAGACATGAAACAAATATCTACTTTATTCATTTTTTTCTCAAAATTAAGTGTTATTTGAATACATTAGGAAATTCATTATTATAAATCTTAAGTCTATTATTTAGTTTTTTCCAGGATGTTTTTGAGTCACTTTTTTTAAATTCTTAAAAAAAAATATATTTATTGTTTTAAAAAAATTTTAATTCTTCGTCTTACTTCTTCAGATTGGCCCGTTTTTATCATACCGATTAATTCACTATTTAAAACTGCTTCATTTACGCTATCTCGGTTTTCATTTAATAACTTTTTTGTTAGACGAAGTCCAAGGTGGTCTTTTTGTACTATCAAGTTAGCGTACCGTCTAAGGACTCGCTTAAGTCCTTGAGTCTTACAAACGTGATTTACTAAACCTACTTTATAGGCTTCTTCAGCAGTGATTTTTTCTCCTAAATACAGAATTTCTCTAGCTCGACATTCTCCAACAATTCGAGGCAATAATTTTGTAGCGAGGCATCCGAAAAAAAGTCCCGCGCTTAATTCTGGAAGCATTATCTTAGTATTCTCTGCTGCGATCTTCAGATCACAACAAATTGTATGTTCAAATCCTCCTCCAATGACCCAACCATGATATCCTACAATTATGATTCCAGGATGAGCAATTATCGCTCTTGTTAAATCTTGAAATGCTTCTAAAAATTCAATTGCTTCGGGCAATCTACTTACATCATTGATTAATTCATTACCGTATTCCAAATTGGCACCTATACTAAAATCTCTTCCTTCGGCAGTATAAATCACGCAAATATCCTCATTTTTAGCGCTTTGTTTAAATGCGTCTATTAAATTCTTTAATGTAATCAAATCTAAAGAATTGCGTTGTTCCGGTTTGTTTAAAGTAATTTTTCCAATATATTTCTCTTTTTCATAAACTACAATCTTTTCCATATAAAATACCCTTATATTTAATGTATAATTTCAAATGAAATATTATATACCTATTAAATTCTTAGCATCTTCACATAAGATCTTATTCTTCACTTGCTCTTTGATTTAATTTCTCTATTAGAGAGCTACTACTTTTAGGACGATGGAATTAGTTCTTTTATTAACCTAGCACGATCAACTTTTCCAATTCTCGTTATAGGGAGATCGTTTGGATCAAGATCATAAAGAATTATCTTCTTAGGAACCTTATATTTAGCCAAATTGGATTCACACATCTCAAAGATCTCTTTTTTGTCAGCTTCATCAATTTTTTGACCCATTTCTGGCCCTACCATTAACCACATGACTTCACCATATTTATCGTCTGGAGCACCTAATGCACAAGCAATTGCGACTTTTGGATGGGGTAGGACAAGCTCCTCTATTTCTGATGGTAAAACAGTATAGGCTCCAACACGAATTATGTACTTGATCCTACCAGTAATGTATAGCCCACCCTCTTCATCTAGATATCCTAGATCTCCGGTTTTACAAAATCCATCGGCTGTAAATCCAGCTTTATTTTCTTCTTGCATTTTAAAATAACCTTTACTCGTGACTGGTCCACGTACTAATACTTCTCCAACTTTTCCTATTGATAATGGCTCCCCTTCTTCATCAGCAATAATCACTTCCAAGCCCGGGAATGGCTTTCCTACGTAGCCTTTCGCAATTTTTTCCAAATCATCGCCTGGTCTTGTAAATGCAACTCCTGCACCAGCTTCAGTAGCCCCATACCCATTTACTATATTTTCACATATATTTTTTTGTATATCTTGCAATAGATCCAGGGAAACTTTTTCTCCTGCTACCACGACGAATTTTAGATGCTTTTTGGGTTCATATGAATCTAGATTTGGTAAAGAAAGATAAATTTTGAACATTGTAGGAACGCCCCCCATCCATGGAATATCATGTTCTTTTATGGCCGAGAGCGCTTCGAACGGAGACCAAGTTGCCTGAACGAACATTTCACAACATCCAATAAGGCTAGTACATAAAAGTTCTTGAGTACCTCCTACATGGCTAAATGGCAAATTAACGAGACTTTTAAAGGATTCTTCTTTACTATAGTGGAAAATGAAGTCTTTAACTAATTGATATTCGAGTCGAGCCATAGAAACTATATTTTTATGCGAGATTAACACTGCTTTTGGTACTCCTGTAGTACCCCCAGTCCATAAAACTAAAATATCATCTTCCTCATCTTGGTCTTCTTTCGCTTTTTTTAATTTGTCATCAAGATCGTATTTCGTATTTAATAAGTCTTCGAAAGAAGTGCCAAAATCGGATTTTCCTGTGAACACGTATTTAACATCACCAAACTGAGGAGCTAGTTCTTTTAGCATGTTCGCAAAATTGATTTTTCCGATTTTGTTAACAGAAATGATTACTTTGGGTCCTGAATGTGGTATTAAACGCATTAAGTCCGCTTTTTTATAATTCACATCCATGGGAATCGTTATTACATCTATTTTACTGGCAGCAATGAAAGTAAATATGAATTCTGGAGTTGTAGGAAGGATCGTGGCTAAAGTGTCACCTTTTTTAAGTCCCATGGAAAGAAATGCTTTAGCTAATTGGTCTGTTTTTTCATCCAATTCCTTAGTTGTTATCGATAATTTTCTAAATCTGATTATGGGGAAGTCTGGTTTAGTTTTTGCCCAATATTCAGGATATTCCCAGAGTAAATCGAGTTTTGGAATTTTCATTTAATAATACACCTCTATGATTATAATTAAAAAAAATTAAAAAATAAATTGTTGATTCATTATAGAAATATAAGATAAAGTTCTAAAAATTATACATAAAATTCTTTTCAAGCACCTTCCTGAACATAGTTCATGATTTGTTCTTTAGTCATGCCAGCAAGACCCAAATCTTCGAGAGTTCGTCCCTTCCAGAAATCAGTTTCACACACAACCGCACCTATACTTACGATTCCATCTATAATTGGCGTTGGGATACCTGCTAATTTTCCAAGTTGGGATCTGTGCACCAAACCGTAAGGTAAGTCTTCGATGATATACCTGTCTTTAAGAGTGGAGGGGCCTTTTATGCTTGCAATTATCCCTAACTTATCAAAAGGAGCCCAGAATTCTACACCCATTATGGTCCCCGGATTCCTAAAATCTTCATCTTCGTATTCAAGGATCTTGAATCCTAAGGCTTTTGCTACCGCATGAGTTTCATCATATAACGCCCTGACAACTCTTGCTGTTGCCGCAGTTATTCCTTCGCGATACATGTAAAAATCTCCTTTAGAATATTCAATCCGACCAACATTCAATAAGGAACCAGGAGGGTGGACTGTTGGATTTGGATTGCTGA
>JAUXAJ010000181.1 GCA_030620005.1 Promethearchaeota archaeon
CAGAAACAGGCAAGCTGGAAGGACTGGTATGGGTGCCGTTATGGGCTCTAAAAACTTGAAAGCTGTGTGCTTCAGGGGAACTAAAGGAGTCAAAGTTGCTAATCCCGTTGAATTTTACAAGATAGCTAAAAAATTAATTAAGGTAGCCAATGGTCCGGCAACAGCTAAATATCGTGACTTAGGAACGCCCGCTGGCTTAACAAGCTATAATAAACTCGGAATGATGCCTACTCACAATTATCGCGAGGGTACTTGGGATAAGATAGATGATGGCACGTTTACAGGCGATACTCTTAACGAAGATTGGGTGGTTAAAAAAGTTGCTTGCTCTCAATGTTCTATTGCCTGTGATCACATAGCAAGAGTTCCAAAAAAGCATCCTGATTATCCTAATCTTTTCGCAAGCGTTGATGTAGAAATGTGCTATTCTTTTGGAACAAACACGGGATGTGAAGATTGGCCTACCGTATTTAAATGCATTTCTTTGTGCGATGATCTCGGCATCGACGCTATTTCTGGTGGTGTTACAGCTTCAATGGCGTGCGAACTCTATGATGTTGGTTTGATTACAAAAAAGGACTTAGGTTACGAACTACCATTTGGATCTACAACAAATTTAGTAAGATTTACGGAAGAGATGTGTCTTGGAAAAGGTTTCGCGGGAGAAATCTTCGGAGATGGGTGCAAGCAAGCAGGATTAAGATTGGAAGAAAAGGGTAAAAAAAATGCCAGCTATTACGGAATGCAAATAAAGGGTTTGGAAATGCCTGCATTTGATATCCACAGCATGACGTCGTTTGCAGTAGGCGAAAGCGTTTCTATCCGAGGAGCTTGCCACTTGCGAAATGGAGCTTATGGCTTGGACGCTAAAGGCAAGTTCGATAGGTTTGGATACGATAAAGGTTTAGAAAGAGGTAAAGCCATAATAGAAGTGGAAGATATTTATGGCATAATAGATTCCTTTATTATTTGTAAATTTACGAGAGGAATTTACGAAAACGACGCTGAAATGGCTAAAGTCTACGAACTCGTTACGGGAATCCCCATGACAGAAAAGTTCTTGAAAATAAGGAATGCTGCCATAGTTAATCTTTCTAAATGCTTCAATATAAGAGAAGGATGGACAAGAGACGACGATCACCCTCCAGAAAAGTTCTTCAAAGAAGCACACACCAAAGATCCCGCTAAAGGAGTAACTTTAGACGAAAAAGGATTCCAGACATTACTTTCCGGATATTACAAAGCTAGAGGATGGAACGAAAAAACAGGAATTCCAACTGACGCAACATTGAAAAAATTAGGACTCGATTTTGTAATTGGAAAATTAAAAGAAAACTAAGAGGAGAAAAACATGTCAAGTAAGAAAAAAAGAATTCATTCTTTTATTGTTGTTGATGCTGAAAAATGCACGGGTTGCGAGACTTGCGAAAGTATTTGTAGTTTTGTCCACGATGGAGAATTTAATCCAATTAACTCAAGAATTCATAGAGTTCGAATCGAACCCATCCTAAACATCGCATTATCTTGCCAGAAATGCGAGGAAGCCCCATGCGTTAGGTCTTGTCCAGAACACGCTTTAGAAAAAGACGATATCAACGGATCAATTATCATTGATGACGATAAATGCAATGGATGTGGATTTTGTATAAGAGCCTGCGATTTTGGAGTCATAATGCTTCATATAGAGTCTCAAAAAGCAATAATTTGCGATCTTTGCGAGGGAATGAAAGAGGAATTTGCCGAAGATGGAAAGATTGAACCTCAGTGCATTTTAGTTTGTCCAAAAGAAGCTATTGCTCTAAAGAGCGTGGAACAGATTGGCGAAGAAACACGAATCGACGCCGTTAAGCGCCTTTTTGCAGACCAACTCGAAGATGTCGGAAGTAAATAATTCTTAAATCTTTCTTTTTTTATTATTTTTTTTGTATTTTTGTGAATGAAATTCTTTTACTTAGAAGTAAACGATTTAGAAACTTGCCATTTTCTATTTTTGGATATGTAAAAGCTCTCAAGCAACTTGATATCTAACATTTTTAACAAAAGATCAACATTTTTCTCAAAAAATTCTGATAGTTGATTATCGTCAAGATCTATGTACTCTAACGATTCAAGGCGTGGAAATGATATGGGAAGGCTTATCAATCGATCGCTCAATTAGATTAAAATTTGAGGAGATGAATTCAATTCGTTTAGAAACTATTTTAAGATCGAAGGACATTCACGAACAGTAAAAAAATAACGGAGTAATAGATGCCAGTATTTCAAATCTCTCTTACCACGAAAATCGATACTCTTAAAGATTTTAGGATCCAGCTTAACTATCTAGCGTATCGTTAAGTTATTTAAAATTAATAGGAATATTTCCCGAGATTTAATGGGAAAAGTGGCAAATTCTTAGAATCCGTAATGATAATTTAGATTTGTCGCAAACAAGGACTGTTTTTAAAAATAGAACATTGGAACTATCACCGGAACGTGTTTAAATAAAAAAATGACGTAAAAAAAAAATATTACTAATTTCAATAAAAGTATTTGTTAGAATTGATGTTTTTGATCAACGCTTTCATGAAATTTAAAATCTAATTTAGCTGAATTTATTTAGATTATTTTATTTATTTAGATAAGTATTATAAAATTTTGTTTCATTAATCAAATACCAAATTTCGAAACCGATGGAACAAAAAAAACTGAAAAAAGTATAAATTTAATTTACAGAGGAAACAAAATAAGTGAAATTAATGTCTGGCACACAGACCAAGGAAAATAATGATGAAGAACAAATGAAGATAGGTGTATTTGTTTGCCACTGAGGTATTAATATAGCAGGGATATTGGATATACCCAAAATCGTTGAAGAAATAAACAAATTAGATAATGTTTGGGCGTTTCCTTATCTAAGCCTTTGTACGGAAGGGGGGTCGGCAAAAATTAAGGAAGAGTACGCGGAAGTTAAATTTAACAGAATTATCATTGCTGCGTGCACTCCAAGAACCCACGAACCTGTGTTTCACGCCATTTTAAAAGAGCTAGGGATGCCACCCAGATATTTAGAATTTACAAACATTAGAGAACATTGTTCGTTCGTCCATCAACAAGATAAGAAGAAAGCTACTCAAAAAGCAATTGAACTAATAAGGGCTGGCATAGCAAGAGCGAGATTATTAGAAGATGTGCCTACAAAAACGGTGTCTGTTAAACCAGTAGCTCTCGTGGTCGGAGGAGGCATTGCTGGATTGTCAACATCGATTGATTTAGGTGATGCGGGGTATAAGGTCTATTTAATTGAGAAAAGTACCACTATTGGTGGACGCATGTCTCAACTTGACAGGACATTTCCAACTGACGATTGTTCTATATGAATTCTTGGACCGAAAATGCTCGAAGCCAACAGACATCCTAACATCGATATCTTGTCTTACTCTGAAGTAGTAGATGTTGATGGTTATATTGGTAATTTTCAGGTGAAAGTCAAGAGAAAAGCACGATTCGTAGACGAAAACAAGTGCACGGGATGTGGGACGTGCACGGATGTATGCCCCATATATGTGCCTAATTATTTTGACGAATATCTTTCGGCCCGAAAATGCATTGATATTGCTTTCGCACAAGCGGTTCCTGCCGTCCAAGACTTAATTAGAGAGTCTTGTGTAGAATGTTTTGCGTGCGTCGATGCGTGCGAACAGCAAGCAATTGACTTTAGTCAACAGGATGAAATTATTGAATTAGAAATTGGTACAATAGTTGTTGCTACTGGTTGGGATCTCTACAAGGATGACGATTATGGTTACGGAATTTACGAAAATGTGATTAATCAAATCGAGTTAGAGAGAATAATTGCGCCGAATGGTCCCACTTTTGGTCATCTTGTTCGACCTTCCGATAGAAAGCGGCCTAAAAAGATACTATTCATAAACTGCGTGGGTTCTAGAAATCTTAAGACACACGAATATTGTAGCGTGGTATGCTGTAATTTATCCCTTAAAAATTCCAAACTCATTAAATCAGAATATCCCGATTCGGAGATCGTTTGCGTTTACATAGACATGAGGTGTGCGGGAAAAGATTACGAAGAATATTACAGGAGATCTCGCAATGCGGGAATAATCTTTGTAAAGGGACTAATCGGAAAAATTGAAGAGGAGCCTTTAACAAAAAACCTAAAAGTACAATTTGAACCAGTTGGGACTGACACTGTCGTTGAATTAGAATTCGACATGGTCGTGTTATCGTCGGCTTCGCTACCATCAGAAGGAACTTTACAAATAGCTAAGGTTTTAAACATGGAGAAGAGCACAGATGGATTTTTGAAAGAATTTCACGCTCGACTTGATCCAATAGGCACCAAGGTCCCAGGAATTTATTTAGCAGGGTCTGCTCAAGGGCAAAAAACAATAGAATTGGCAGTCAGTCAAGCAAAAGGAGCGGCATCTTCAGCGGGGATACCCATGGGCAAGGGAGAATATACGATGGAATTAATTCGAGCCATACCTTCCGACGAAAGATGCGCTAAATGTTATAAATGCATTGAAGGATGCCCTTTTAACGCGATCTCTGTTAATGAAAACGGTAATATCGTTGTAGATATCATCCTTTGTCGAGGATGTGGCACTTGCGCTTCTCTTTGTCCTTCAAAAGCAATTGATTTAACGCATTATCGAGACGATCAATACATGGCATATTTGGATGTATTATTATCAATAGTGGAGTAAAGAGGTAAAGAAAATGTCAAATAATGAGGATCTTAAAATAATAACCTTCCTTTGTTGGAAGTGAGGTTATGGTTCTGCGGATATGGCTGGAACTATACGTGCACAATACCCATCATCTATAAGAACAGTACTAGTTCCTTGTACGGGTAGAGTAGGACCGGACTTAGTGATGCGAGCTTTTGGAAGGGGCGCTGATGGAGTAATGATAATTGGATGATACCCCAAAGAATGCGATTACGAAAATGGGAACTATTTTGCATTTCGTCAGGTAGAATACTTGCAAGAAGTTTTAAAGTCGATTGGTATTAACGAGAAACGGTTAAAAATGGGCTATTGTACTGCTGCGGAGGGGCAAAAGTTCCAAAGAGAAGCAACCGAATTCGATAAAGTAATAAGGGAAATGGGTCCAAGTCCATTGCGGAACAAGGGTGGCGATATACCTAAAAAAAAAGCGAAAGCTTAAAATATATGTGTTAACTAATGAAGCTGGATTAAAAAAACGAGAATTCAGTTGAAGAAATGGGAGCACCATTGACACATAAAAAAAATCTTAAAAACAAAAATATAGTAAAACAAAAATTTAACAAAATAAAATTCAAAAAAAAAGTATAGAAAAAAACATTCAATAAAGTTGGAAATACATGGACGCTAAAGCTGAATATCTAATTAAAGTAGAAGATTTTTCAAAAATCTTGAGCACTTTATTAAAAGAAAAGGTTGTCGACAAAATTATTAGTGCTCAAACAAGATTTGACAAGAAAGCAAATGCAGAAGATCGATTTACTGTCAATCCAAAGTTAATAGAGAAACCAGAAGACGCCACTCCATTTCCTTTAACAAACTTGATTGCTTATGGATATGCAAGAACCGATTCTGCTTCAAAATATTTGCACAAATCTGTTCAAGGCGCTTTAAATGAAAAGGTTGGTGTAATCGCTCGACCTTGCGACACAAGAGCCTTGATTGAACTGACTAAAATTAAACAAGTGAATTTAGATAATTTATTCATAATTGCTATCGAAGATAGAGGAATGTTGCCAAAAGCAGGACGTGAAATTAAGAAGATAAAGGACGTAGACTACTTAAAAGTCGTGAAGGAAAAAATCGGCGACAAGGGACTCATCGTTAAAATGGAAGATGGGAGCACGAAGGAACTCAATCTTACAATCGCAGAGAATTGTCTTAGATGCATCCGAAAACTCCCGGTCATTGCTGATTTATCAGTAAGTGATTTAGGCATTCCAATTGATTCTGACGAAATCATTTTGAAGGTATACTCTGATAAAGGAAGCGAGGTGTTAGATAAATCTGGAGTTGGCAAAAAATCACTTCCGGATGACGTGAAAAAGGTTCATGCCGAAAAATATAACGAAATTATTGAAAAAGCAAGGGAAAAAAGAGCAAAGGACCTCGAAGAATGGGCAAAAGTTCCTCAAGAAGAGAAAATTGCATTGCTTCAGAATTGCACAATGTGTGGAATTTGTATTCGTAGCTGCCCGGTATGCTACTGTATTGACTGTATTCTCACGAAAAAGCGAAAAAGAAAGATAATTAATAAAGAGACTTATCAATTGACACGGATAGCGCACGATGCTGATAGATGCGTCGAGTGCGGTAATTGCGATAATAACTGTCCTCAGAATCTGCCCCTATCATTGTACTTTCAAAGCTTGACAGAAGCGTTTAAAGAAAAATTCAATTACACTGCCGGAGAATCCATTGATGACGTTCCTTTCAGGAGCGGAAAAGCAATCAGCGAAATGGAATTATAAAAAAACGTAATTTTTTATTTTTTTTTCCTTATTATTTTTTAAAACCGAAAATTTCATTGCGAATGCTTAATTACTAGACCTAGTTATTGCAAGACACTCAAGTCAACCTAAATTTTTGGTTCTCACATAAGCGGATGAAACCTTGTAAAAAAATTGGCAGGATGGCGACTGAGTTAAATCCCTCCTATCTCAGAAATCACTAGGCCATCGCATTAGCGAGGAGTCTTCAAATAAAACTATCAAAAAAGCTATAAACTATTGTATATAATTCTAATTTTATACAATCACGCCTTCTATTCGCCAGGTATGTAAAGATACATGAGAACAAGCCAAATTAAAACGTTGAAAAAACTTAACCATTGCCAAGGGGGCCATGTGAACCATCGAGGGTCAATACTCCATGCCTCTGTTAAATAATCCATTTCTGGGACTATCAATGCTAAGATTAATGATAGGAAAAATAGTACATACATGAATATGAATTGAATTTTTGAGGGCCAAGGATCTCCCGATATTATTTTTCTTAAAAAAACAGGAATCATAAACACGGAACTCAATTCTAATCCTCCAAATGCTATTCTCGCCGCCATGCTGTGACCAGGTTTGTAGACATCACCTGGAATCAATCCTACGAAGATGAAGCCTATAGCTCCTGTAATTCCTGCTATTATTGATAAAATCAGAATTACTTTTGAAGTAGGTTTCAAATTGTTATAAATATACAGAAAATGCGAAATTAAAAAAATACCCGTAACTACAGCACCTATCGTAAAAAAAAAGAATCCATTTGGATTTAAA
Source organism: Promethearchaeota archaeon (assembly GCA_030620005.1). The sequence goes on from JAUXAJ010000181.1 coordinate 7,280, forward strand.
TCAGTTCTTCCTTGATTACTTATCGTGTTATTAAGGATTGAATATTGTCCAATAAAAAAGAATTGCGCTAACGACCACATCAATGCTAAAAATGATAATAAACAAATAACTAAAATACCGTGCTGCTTTTTAGAAGCTCTACCACTAAGCATTAGAATTAAGACGTTATCACTCATATAATCAGATATGAAGATATATCTTTATAACTTTTTCAATTTTGAAATGGAAGTTTTAACTTTTTTTCGTTTTCTTATGAAGTAAAATGGTGTTAGAAAGTGAATTATAGACACAATATCAAATATGAATTTTAAGAAGTTCAATCAAATTTTATTTCATGACCTTTTAAATGAAACTTTTATTTTATGGTCTTAATTATTAATTATAGAAAAAAATAAATTAAAAATCAAAGAGAGAAATAATGTCGTTACCATCTAAAAAAGCCATCCAGATTGACGAGAATATCACGCATTACGAGTACCGCATGCTCAACCACGATATGATCTTAAAATATGACGAGGATCTATGCTTGGAATGTGGATTCTGTCATAGAGTCTGTCCCGTAACCGTATCTATTTACAACGAACCCCTTAAAAGAACGGCTATTGGAACGCCAAAAGAAATGAGGATGGAATCGGACCAGAAGATTGTAGTGGATACTGAGAAATGCGTTTTTTGTGGTACATGTAGCTGGATTTGTCCTGGATACACATTGGAGTTAATTGTTAATGGAGAAAATAAGATCCTCTTGGTTGAGAACGGCTCGCTCCCGGAATTTGAAGAGGAAGTTCGCACATTAGATAACGGTCAAAAAGTTCGCAAGGTTGTAGACGGAAGCATAACTATTACATGTGAGGAAAAATCTGCCAAAACAATTGATGCCTTCGTTGACGAATGTGCGGTTGGAGCCATGTCAAGAAAAGATAAAGATATTGTCGTTGATAAGGATAAGTGCATATTATGCTTTAAGTGCACTGAAGCGGCAGAAAATTACGAAAACATTAGCGTGAAGATTTTTCGCGATCGATTCAAAAAAATAAAAGGGGACCCTTCTTCCGTATGGAACGGGATCATGCTGAGAGTTCTCGGGAAAGAGGGAAAAATAAAGGGCATCATGAACAGAAGTCAAAACAAGCTAGCAGATTCCGTTTTAAGATTACTTGGAAGGGAATCTTTAGGAGAAGAAGATTAATTGGTACAAGTTTTATTTTTCTATTATTTTTTTAATTTTCTTTAGCTTATTTTGCTACTTAAAAGAGTTTTACAAGCATCTAATCTTCGTAACCATTTAAAAGTTTAATAAACATGAGTACAATAGTTTAATTACTAGATAATTAATACATGCATTTTTGAAAAGGATGAGTTAAAATTACAGAACCAATTATTATCGACCCGGTAAGTCGATTTCTATTGTCATTAGCCATATTCGAGTTATTTAGATGCGGATTGTTCTATTTATACAAGGGGCAAAAAAGAGAACTTCAAAAAGAGAAGATCATGATGTTTGGGTTTGCGGTCTATGGTTTGGACTTGCGTTTACTCGCATCTTTTTCTATTTCAGTGATTATTACATGATAGGAACTTATATTGGTCACACATTTTATGGCAATCCTAACGATGTTACAGCGATTTCGGAAATTTTAATTGTATGTGGATATATAAGCTGGTTAATGGGGATGTTTTTGTTCTTTTTTGCATTTGAAATTATCATTAATTATACAAGATATGTTCTGACAATAGTAAGTCTTCTATTTATCATCATTATTTTTATCCTTCCTTTTAGTTTAACGAGAATTTCGATTTATTTTTTCATTTTTATAGACTTTTGGATATTATGTAGCATGTTGTTTTGGCTTACAAAAAAGTCAACTAAGGAACTTCAAACAGTTTCCGCATTCATGTTAGTAGGGCTTATCCTATTCGGGATTGGAACTGCTCTTGACGGCTGGCTTGTTCATGAAATTTTCATGATTCCTCCTGTCTTTCCAATTTTTCTTATCATAATAGGAGCATTAATAGTATTTTCTCCAACTTTTATTAAACCTAATTTATTCTCTAGGTCCATAATGAATTGGTCAATCGTAATTGTTTTTAATTTAAGTCTTATTTTAGTTGGGTCGTATTTTTATATCACTTACGAATTTACCCTGACTTATTTGATTTTTATTTGGATGGCAGGTTTTACCGTTGGTTTGATAACTCTTTACTCTTTTTATCAAATATTTAAAATATTAAGAACAAGGAAGGATATCGTGAGACCAAATCAAGAACAAGAAGAGGAACAAGATTATTTAAGGATTTTCACTAAACCTCAAAAATTAACCGAAGATGAAATTACCTTTCACAAGGAACAGAAAATTTGCTTGGTCTGTAAGAATAAAATCTCAAGATTGAATTATTTTTGCCCTTCTTGTGGAACGCTTTACTGCGTGAAATGTACCAATGCGTTAACCAATTTGGAAAACATGTGTTGGGTTTGTAGCACAGCCTTTGACGAGTCAAAACCCAGTAAACCATACCAAAAAGAAGAAGAAGAAAAAAATAATTTAGAAATAACGGAAGAGACTTCTCAAATACATGAAGATAGTAATAAATTGCCTAAAAAGTCGGAAAATAAAGAAATTCATAAGAAAACTCAAAAGCAGAATTTCAACGATTAATTATGAAAATTAATTAAATATTTAATCCTATAAATTTTTTTAACATTGTAAAGCATGAAATCCTTGACAGGGTCAAGTATAATGGTTACAAGTATCCAAAATAATCTAATTTCACATGGGTGCCTATATCGGCTCCGGTTGTTGAAGCTCTTGTCTTGACTTTACACGGAACGCTGGCGTATTGAAACCTTTTTCCGGGACGCAAGCAAAATATTGCCTTATCCGGGTACATGTGTCGTTCAATTATCGGCTTTGAACGATTTTTGAGCGTAGTTTTTGTAGCGTATAAGTTTATTAAATATTTATCTTTAACAGGTTTTTAGGGTCGGAACCGATTAAAAAGAGGCAATACTTTTGGTGCCGAATTAGATAATTATCACCAACTCTGCTTTGAAAATTTTATTTCAGTTATTTACGACGTGAGTTCTAAGATTGAAAACAAGGAGGCTTTAATTTTTTCGTTCCGCCAAGAAAATCATTACGAAGGACAATTAAATTTAAAACCCGTTAAAGATTACTTGTATCACGATCTCAAATCTCACATTTTAGCGGCAGTTGGATAAAGCAGATTTAAATAAGGAAAACTTAAGTTTATATATAATGATATATATTAAAGACAAAAAAGATATTTTTAAATAAATGGACATTGAATAGTACTATATGGGATTCTCTGAATTTGGACTAATTTTTGGCATCTCTATCGTTAGTATTGTTTTATTTGCACTCATCTTCGGGTTATATACTATTTATCAATCTTATAAAACCAAAGCCAGATTATTAACATGTTTTGGATTAGGGATATGTTTTTTTGGATTAACGTGGTTAGGAGAATTTTGTGATTTTATA
>JAUXAJ010000285.1 GCA_030620005.1 Promethearchaeota archaeon
CCATTCTGGACCATCTAATGGAAACCAGCGTAGTGCAATGACGGAAACAACAAGTAAAATGGCAGGAAATAGACAAAAAGAAACAAGAATTCCCATTATACCTAGATCAGATTGAGGTTGTTTAATCGCAATTCCATTTACTATTGTTGGCTGGACGAATTCAAAGGAAGTTAAGAAAAATAAGAAAATCCAATTAGCGATTGAGAGCCCCGGTTTTGTTACAATTGCGTTTACGCCCCCATAAATTGCTTCACGACGTTTTTCCGTTATTAATTCGTCGTTATCTATGCAATCTCCCATTAAAACACCAATCGTGATCATCCCGCCTGCATACCCTATGCCCATGAAGAAAGTTGGTATTGCTATCATGAGCGTATTCCTACCAAGTAAAAACAATACTATAAAACAAACTATGATTAGAGTGAAATTTATCATTATTGTTTTTTTAGGTCCGAATTTACTTATTAACTTGAGATTTAACACCAGTCCAATGGCAATTCCAACAATTAAGGCTATAACAAACGATATTAAGTCACTTGGCCCAATCACATAGTCTACATAGTAAAGTAAACCCGTTGAAAATATGGGATATGAAATAGAAATGCAAAATGCAGGTACCATTAATATCCAAAAGGGTTTATTTTTGAGTGTCAATTTAAGACCTTCTATAAAGGGTTCGTGGGGCTGCAGTTGGGCGAAGAGGTTTTCTTTATAAAAATACGAAGTTATAAAAAGTATTGCTGTACAAGCAATGCCTATGGTGATTATAGATATACCGAACATATCAGAAACTCCTTCTTGTCCCGTTAAAAGAACAATAGGGAGTACAATGCCTAGTATAAGACCAAAAAACCCAATTATTGCTGAATAAACTGCTACGCCTGCGCGTCCTTTAGCCGTGATCGCAATCTCATTTGGCAAGGAAAAGAAGCAGCACCCTACTATAGTAAACATCGTGTCGAGAATGAACAACGCCGCCAGAAAATTAAAGAACAGTGCGATTTGATTGTCAAGAGGGGCTATAGGAAACCAACAGAAGATAAAAGCCAGTCCGTAAAAAACCGATCCATAGCGAATGTAAGGTATACGTCGTCCAATTTTGGTCCTTGTATTATCAATAATGTACGACACGATGGGGTCATTTAAAGTGTTCCAAATTGCGAAAATTAGCCAGGCAATTCCTAATAGCGTTGCGTCAGCTCCAAGTTTTTGATTGTAAAAAAAAGTAAGATTTGCAAAAACAAAACCGTTAAGAATTCCATTTGCTAGACCTCCAAAAGAAAAACTGACTTTTGTTGAAACTGAAATGTGTTCTTCCGGCAAAACAATTTTTTCATTCATAAATATAATTTCGTTGTTGATTTATTTAAACTTATTCTAGACAAAAGAGTAAGCCTCATTTGATAATGGAATTTTTAAAATTCGTATTTTACCATTTTAATTTCTTACCCACGATATTCACTATCGTGAGACGATTAAACACCATAAATGGGATAAAATTTCTTCTCTAAATTTTCAATGAAATAAGATGGCTTTAGATCTTCTCCCGTGATTTTTTTTAATAAATCGAGCGGTCTATAAATCTTACCATGCTGATGTACTTCTTCTCGCAAATAAGTTAATAAAGTTAAAAAATTTCCTTTTTCAAAATCTTGCGATAAATTTGGATATTTTTTTAACGCATCCGAATATATTTGAGATGCATATAGATTTCCTAAAGAATAAGTTGGAAAGTATCCAAAATAGCCAGCAGACCAGTGAACATCCTGAAGAACTCCGTTAGCATTGTCAGATGGAATAACTCCCAATAATTCCTCCATTTTTTCGTTCCACCTTAAAGGTAATTCATTCACAGGAAGATTGTTTTCAATGAGTTCTCTTTCTAAGTCAAACCTTAAAATGACATGTAATCCGTAGGTAACTTCGTCGGCTTCAACTCGTATTAACGATGGCTCTACACGATTTATCAAACGGTAAAAATCTTCCATGGAATAGTCCTTTAAATTTTGTGGAAAATATTTTTGAAGAATGGGGTACCAATATTTCCAAAATTCTCGGCTGCGACCAACAATGTTTTCCCACATTCTTGATTGAGATTCGTGTATTCCCATGGAGCACCCGTCGGCTAAAATTGTGTCGTGAATTTCTTCTTTGAACCCCATTTCATAGAGAGCGTGTCCATATTCGTGAATAGTACCAAAGATACACGCAGGAAAAAAATTTTCATAGACGCGAGTAGTAATTCTTGTATCTGTTGACGAGAGAGTGGTAGTAAATGGATGAGCTGACTTGTCTTGTCGACCCGTGTTAAAATCAAAGTTCAATTTTCTAAGAACCTGAATGCTGAATTCCCATTGCTTCTCGGGATCGTAGAATTTTTTCAGAATTGATTGGTCTGGTTTATTTAAAGAAGAATTAATCTTATTTGCAATTTTTACTAATTTAGGTTTGAGTTCGTGGAATATATTTGAAATCCAATTATCTGTAGCCCCTGGCTCGTACAAATCTATTAAGGCTGAATATTTTGTTGGCCCCGTATCAAGCCTTTCAGCCTTTTCTATCTGTAACTTAACCATCTTTTCAAGTAAAGGTTGGAAAATTAAAAAATTACTTTTTTCCCTGGCTTCTGCCCAAGCGTGATGTCCAAGTGTAGCAGTTTTAGCTATCTCCTTAACTAATTTGCTTGGTAATTTAATTGCTCGCTCATGTTCCCGTTTTGCCTCTCTTAACATTGCAGAATTAATTAGACTAATATTTTTTTCTTTCTCTGCTCTTTTTATTAATTTTCCTGTCTTTTTTGAAATTAATTTTTCGTGAAAAATTACTTCAATTAGTGCTATTTGCTCCGATCTTCCTTTTACAGCACCTTTAGGCATGTAAACTTGTTGATCCCAGTCCAATAGATTTCTAATATGTCCCAATCTCATTAATTCGGTAAAATGTTCTTGAAGCTCTTTTATTGCGCTCATATCAATCTAAAATGTTTTGTATTATTCGTAATAAAGGTGTGGATATAATAAGATTTTACTTTTTTTTTTTTCTTGAGGATGATATATCGTGCATTTGCCATAAAAATAAGCCACTCACTTCAAGGAGGAAATAAAAAACAAATGCGCGCTAGAAAAGAAAACCTAGACAACTATTTTCATTCTATATTTTCGTGTTTTATAAAAAGATCTGTAGCTACGAGGAGATCGTCAAATGTTAATTGTCTATTTAAAGCTCCTTTAATTTCTTCGACATATCGTTCACATAATTTTTGACTTAAAACACTTCCTTTTTGAGAAATCATTTTTTGCAAGCCTTTAGGATAATCTGATTCATCTTTTAAATCATCTGGAGTCAATGGTTTTTCAATTGCTTGTTCGGTAGTGGATGATTTTGAATCCAATTCTTCAGAAACAGACGGTTTAGATGTAAATCCTTCCCTATTTAATGGTTTGGGGGTTAATCCCTCTTGAACTAATGTTTTTGAAAAAGATTGGACTAGATCCTTAACTTTATCCAATTGCCGTTCATCACGTACGTGTTTTTCAATCAATTGCTTAGAGATTTCCAAGTCATTGATTCTTTTTCCTGTCTTGTCGTATTTTTTTCCAAATCGAGCTTCGCGATCTATAATAGTCAGATCAATTTTAAAATCACTGGGATTTAAAGTTAATTTTTTTAGCGTTGTTCGAGGTCTTGACTGTTGTTTTAATGGTTGTGGAGCTAATTTTGGTTGAGCTGGTTGTTGTTTTTCAGGATGAGGTTGCCGCTTCATTGGTTGAGTTTGCGATCTTAATTGTTGAAGTTGTGTTTTTATTGGTTGCGCTTGTAATCTTACTTGTTGAGGTTGTTTTTTTATTGGTCGTGGTTGATGCCTTATTGTAGGACTTTGTTGTTCTTTTTTAGGTAGGGTCTTTATTTGAACCTTTTGTGTAAATGTTTTTTGTTCAGGAACCGTGAAACTTGTTTTTCTTTCAATAACATCTCTACTTTTCGTTTTACCTCCTTCTCTACTTTTCGTTTGTCCTTCTAAGATTGATTTCAGTTCTTTTAATTTTTGTTGATACTCTTCTATTCTTGCAAAATCTTGATATTCGACACAAATATCAATTAATTCTTTATATTTTTTGATTGCAGATATTATTTTTCCTTCAGATTCCAACTTTAACGCTTTATTTATTGAAGAATCAACACCTTTTGGGAGAATTCTCTTTAAATTTAGTCCTTCTCTTATCATATCGTTAATTAGATTTTTAGAATTAGGAATTACTAAAGAAATTTCCTTTAGATCGTTTTCGTTCAATTCCGTTTTTATTCTCTCAATATCTGTCGCTCCTACTAAATCCCTTTTGTTAGCAACGACTATGAATCTTGAGAATTTGCCTTCCAATTTTCTAAACTTCGTAAAATATTCAAGTACCTTTAAATTATAATTTGACGCGTCAAATAACAGAATGATCAAATCTGCACCACTAACAAATTTAGGCCATAAAGGAGAGAAATTGTCTTTTAGTCGAAAATTCCATATGTCGAAACTTAGGTTTTCAATTACGAATAATGATGATACAGCGAAATTCATTATTTGTTTTTCTGGACCACTTTTTATCAAATTATAAAACGTGGATTTGCCGGAATTTGCAGGACCCATGATTACGATTTTCGAATGCAAATCTTTTTGTACTAATCCTAAAAAATTCGTGAATTCTTCTTTTTCCTTTTCTTTTTTTGAATCCTTAATGGTTTCAGGATCGGGAAATAATTCTTTAAATTTTCTAATTACCTTTATCATGATATTATCGATGTAAGCCCGCGTATCAATCATGTCGGTTATTAATAGGCAATAAATCCCGTCATTGTATCTGTGAAAAACTTGATAATCTCCAACACTGCGGTTAAAAATCTTGCCGGGTATAGGAATTTCAAGACTCCCTATTACGACTTCAAATACTTTTTTCAAGTTTTCATTGTCTAATGCTAATCCGAAAGAATGAGTGAAAACCTTTACTGTTTTATGAAAAATAATAACTTGTCTTAGCATGGTTTAATATTCTTAATAATTTTTGAAATAAAGTATTTTTATAAAAATAAAAAAAATTCATGTTTTTAATCTTTTTTATACTAAAAACGTACAGATTGGAAAAATAAGAAAAGATATTAGTTACAAGGCCAAAGCAATTAGAATTCCAATAAAAAAAAAATATTGAAGAAAATAACTTAGAAAATTGTTAGAAAATTAATGCCAATAAAGATTATAAGAAAGAATGTTAAGAATATTCCATCTTTCCACGTTATTATTTCTTTTTTCGATAACCAATTGAAATATATAATTAACAGGAATAACACGAGCCAATTCCAGAAGAAAATCCACATGAAGTCCATGTTTACGATAATAATGGCGCTCACACCAAATGTTATTGCTAGATTCCAAATTACCTTTCCTATCATTCCCCCCATCCCCATTTCAACGCTTTGCTTTTTTATTGACTTCACGACTAATGTTAACTCCTCAACATTTGTTACAAACGCAATGATAACGAGACCAAAAAAAGCCTCTGGTATGTTCGTTTGAATCATTATCTGCTCTGCGGAGAAGATCAATAATTCCCCTCCTAAAAAGATAAAAATGAAACTAATCACGATTAAAGCTATTTTTCTGATTTTTAATTCTTTTACATCGCTATCGTCATCTATTTCTTCGTTGTTAGAATTTACATTTTCCGTTTTTTCGCTTGAGATTTGTTTTAAACTTCTATTCAGATAAACAAAATATAAAAGAATGGCAATAATTCCTACTATAAAAAATCCAAAGGAAAACACGAATCCAACAAGGATCAGGACCATGCACGCGTATAATAAAGTGAAATAAAATTGAGGCACTGATTTGAAAGAGATTTTAAAGAAGAAGGCAGGTATGGCAAAACTAATAGTTAGGGCAATAATCGAATTCCCTATTACATTCCCTACTGCGATGCGTGAAAGGCCATTTATCGAAGCGATTATCGAAGCTATTGACTCTTCTGGGTCAATTCCGAGAATTAACGAGCCAATTATAAACGGAGAAACGTTGTAAATAAGACATGCTTCCTTTAAATTATCAATAAAAACATCTGCGGAAAAAAAAATGACTAAATACCCTACGACAAATAAAATAATCCATGAAAAGATTTCCAACATTATAAATTGTTTAATAGTTTTATAGATTCTATATTCCTTTTATCAATGATCGAAAAATATTTTTGCTATTTTTGATAGTAACATTTAACAAGTTAAAAAAGAAATTATTCTCGAAATTTTAGTAATTCTTAAAAAAAGATATCTGAATTTCGGCTTCAACCTGTCAAAACACAAAATGCTACCAGAACACATTTTAAAGTTTTTGGAAAACGAGGTTAACGAGAAGTATCGTGTAGAGTTATTAAATCTTTTAATTAAAAGAATAAATGAATTATGTTTTAACGAGTGTCAAATTGACCGAATTCAATGCACCCTTACTCCAATGTGTGGAAGAAGATACCTAATTAACCTGCGTATAAAAAACGGTCTAAAAGTTGATAAACT
>JAUXAJ010000117.1 GCA_030620005.1 Promethearchaeota archaeon
AAGAAAATGGTTGCTACACAGTTTTATTTCGTTCATGACGGTTGGATGTTTTGTCGAAATAAATCTTGCCATTTTCATTGCTTCTTGCATTAACTCATCTTGAGTATTTACGATTTTATCTATTAATCCTATCTCTAAAGCCTTTTCTGCGCTTACTTTTTCACCGAACATCAACATTTTCTTAGTCCATGGAATTCCAATTATTTTAGGCATTATAACGGTGGTTCCAGCTCCAGGAAAAATTCCCGAAAAGATTTCTGGCATTTGAAAATACGCGCCTTTGACAGCGATCCGATAGTCAGCACATATAGAATAAGCAACGCCATCGCCCATTGCTTTTCCATTAATTGCACAAATAACGGGTTTACCGGTGTATAATAACTTACCAATGTCTGCTGCGGTACTTTCAAGTTCTTTAACGAGCCCCTCATTACCTGGATCAATGGCATCTATATCCATTCCCGTTGTGAAACTATTACCCTTGCCAGTTAAGATCAATCCTCTAATTTTATCGTTTTCTTGACAATATTCTATGGCTTTCTTGATGTTTTTTAACATCCCAATAGTTAAAGCATTTGCCCTGTGAACCCTATTAAATGATATGATGCCGAATCGCTTTTTGACATCAAATTCAATAAATTCGCCAAAATCTAACTTATTTGTAGTCATAATTTGCATAAATTCTTAAATATTATAAGAATCTTTCTTTTACAACGTGAAAATAGCGTTTAATTGAGTTTTTTTCTAAGGTTTTTTAGGAATTGCTCCTTATCACGGTATTCATACCATGTTGAAGCTTCTTTTTCAATTTCAAATGCGTTATTATAAAATTTGTCGCGAAAGTGGTTAATGTTAAAGCATGGATATGATAAAATGGGTTTTTTAAAAAGACAAAATAAATTAAATTAAAAATGACTATCATGATCCCGAGTGAGTTAAATCGCGTTTCGGTCGTTGTATTGGGTAGCATGGGCCACGCAATCGCACAAGATTATTCTCAATCTGGATTTGAAGTAGAAACATGTAATAGATAAAAGAAAAGTTGACTTTTCATTTAAAAAATAAATAAAAAAAAAGATGTGTTTATTAAGTTAATCTATAGCTTCAATTGTCTAATTGCGAGTTGATTAGCTTTTACATTTTCAGATTTTAGGCCGTACCACTTCCAAAAGACAAGACTTCCAAATAAAATGCATATCATCGGAACTAAAGCAAGATGCACGTGAATTCCCCATATAGCTAAATCTACATTTGGACTAAGGATTGCTAGTTCTTCGTAACTTGTAGCTCCTTCGATAAAACCCGTAAGCGAATGCGCTAAAGCAAAACTCAAGGCTTGAACGATGAGTCCTAAGCGCCCAAAAAATTGTTGAATTCCCGTTATAATTCCCTCTTCGCGCTTCTCCAGAATAACAACGCTTTCGTCGATGATGTCGCTCATCACAGGAAAGATCATCGCCCAAAATCCTCCTAGAGATATGCCCCAAAAAAGCATGTTAACAAGAAAACCGATATAGGAATCTAAGAAGATCATTGGAAATGTAAGAACGCCCATTAATAGCCCTGAAATTAACATGACTTTTCCGTTATCGTTTGTTTTTTGAGCTAATTTAACCCAAAAGGGTGTAGAAACAATTGTCCCAATAAGCATTGCTGCCATCAATAAAGTAGTAGCGGATGCTTCCAGTCTTAATATAAATCGAACAACATAAGGAATTGACGCTGTCATCGATGGAACCAAAACTTGATAGCAAACATACAAGACTAAAAAGGCTACAAATGACCTTTGTTTAAATGATGATTTCAATACCTTTATGAAAGAAATTCGCTCGGGTTCTTTAGCGTGGCTTTCAAGGTATCGGTCGATAAAACTTTGATCTTCTTTGATTCCAGGAATCGCAAGAAACATCGTAACCACTGCAATTATGCATACAACAATTCCTTGGATGGCATAAGACGTTAAATCTCCGAAATTTATGATTAGCGGGGGAACGATTGCTCCAAGGGCGACCCCAACAACGCCTATTATAATTTGGAAACCTGTAGCCTTTCTTCGTTCTTCAACTGACCGAAACTTATCAGGAAAGAGCGCTTGAAAATTCACGAAGTAAAGGGAATGAACCGTGTCGAATAGACATGTAACAAATAAAAGCCAACCGAACAAGATCCATGTTCCTTCAATTGTTTGTGGATCTACTTGAGGTGGATAAAAAATAAGAAAATAGCATATACCCATTGGAAAACCACCGAGCAATATCCACGGATATCTCCTTCCCCACTTTTTCGTGAACTTGAATGGCCGATTAGTTAGATAACCAAGCAGAGGGTCGTTAATAGCATTCCAGATTGCGAAGAGGATGAATCCTATTCCTATGAACCAGACGTTCAATCCGACCTCGATTTCATAGTAGTAAAACACAAAAGTATTAAAGCCCATGAGAATGAATTCTCGCATCAAGGATCCCATCCCATATGATGCCATGTTTGCCTTCGAATATATTATTTCAATATCTTCTTTTGCCATGATCATTACCTAATATTTTTTTTTTAAAATTTTTTGTTCTATTTTTAAATATTAGATAAAAAGGTTTTTAAAGCTTCTTATTTAAAAAAAAAAAAGAATGAAACAATAGTTCAAATGCTATTTTTAAATATCCACGAATTTAACATCATTTAAACCTGAATTGAGAATGCCCTCAGCATCAGTGAGTTGAATTGAGGTGCCTTTGGATAAATCCATTTTAAAATCTTTCCTAACGCCCCTTGTTTTATTGCCGTATATGAGGTAATCGTTGTCCTCTGTAATGGATTTATTGTAAAAATAGGGATGATGATTGAATTGATTGCTTGAAGTTAATTGAATAACTTTCTTGCCTGTAGAAGGATCATTATAACTAGTGAAATCATTTTTTGTAATCTCACCTTTTCCCATTTAAAAAACACCCAAATCTTAATTCATTTTTTAAATTTTAACCTTATCATCACATTTAACTCTGTTAAAGGTTATCATGCTAAAACGCTTTTTGACGGTAGATTCGATAAATTCACCTAAGTCCAACTTCCTTTCAGTCATGATTTGCATTAATTATTAAAGGTTATAAGAATCTAATTTTTTCAAGGGAGATTGTTTTCTTTTTTAATTATCAAATATGGAAACGAATCGAGAAGAAGTTCTTCAATTTTCTCTAAGAATTCTTTCGTAAGAGAAGTTTGGCCCCAAGATCTTTCTGAAAGGTAATGACTAATAGTTTTAGCAAACAAGTTAAGTGATTTTTGAAGGTAATATGAGTTCCCGGAGGCGATTATCATGACAACACCGTTATCATCTGGAATTTGAGAAAAATATATCTGGTATAAGCCCGTATCAATTCTCTTTAATTCAGTGCTTGATCCTAAAATTTTCTTAACTATTTTTGTAATAATTTCTATATAACCGCTTAATAAAAGTTTATTTGTATCATCGAGTTCAGGAATATTTATTATTGAAACGCTCGTGTTATAAATGAGTAATCCTTGATTGTCAACAATTATGATTTGATAAATTGGAAATGGCAAGTGAAAAAAATATTCACCGTGAATGACATAATTAACAATTAGAATTATTAAACTAAATAAACTGAATAAAGTTGATAATTCTATCAATCCGGTAGAAATGATACCTAACATGTTAAAAGTTGATAAAGAGAATGTAAATCCTACTATAAAAAATATTAAAGATATAAGAATTAGTGATAAAGTAAATATTTCAATCACAGTGGCTCTCTCTTTTATTATTGAGTACGTGTTTATTGTTGTTTTTAGTGAATAAAACATTATTATTATTCCAAATGTTGATGATATGAAATTCAATAGTCCATCTATGACGCTTAAATTAATGTATAAATTTAAAAATAATGGAATGTATAATGTCAGGTTTGCAATAGTTAACCCAAAAACTATTGTATAACGCCAAATGGAAGGATTAAATGACCTAAGCGATTCATAATGTAAAAATATGAAAAAGAATGAAATTACTAAAAAGAAATTAGACAAATGATAAAGGATTATTCTAAATGAATGCGTTAATTGAGGATTAATGATACGTATGTGGTATGTCAAAATGCATAGCATACAAAAGACTAAGGTTATTAGTAAATATGGAGGATACGGGTTTTTTTTAAACCAACGGAGCACGATCAAGAATATCAGAACCAATAACACAATTAAAAAAGAAAAACTTTGAAAAATATTAAAAAATTGGTCAGAATTAATTTTCCATCAACTTTTAAAGATATCTTTATTCTTGTTTGCTTAAAACTTGGATTTGAATAACTTTTTTTATATTCTAAATAATATTATTTTTCCTTAAATAAAAAACAATACTAAACAGATTTACCTATTGAAGTTAAAAATGGCTGTTTTACTAAGTAAAAAAGATCTAAAGAGAATACTGAACTAAAAAAAAGAGTTTCGTTTTAATAGATCAATATTTTTCAAATATTAGATCAGAATGTATAATCGCAATCACAGATAAAAACGTTAAAACGTCTGACCTTTCCCTTGCACACCAAGCAAATCTTCTTTTCCTTGGAAATCGACACTTCTTCTTCGGTGATCTTCAGGGGCTTTGTAAACATGCCTAAAATATCGTTTTCATTTCTTTTAAATCAAAAAATAAAAATGTTGGAGATCATAATTCTAAAAAAACACAAGTTAAAAATATTTAAAGTTAATATAAAATTTAGAAATATTTGAAAAAAAAAACAATACAAAATATGGTGAAATTTATATGAGTCAGAAAGCTAAAATAGATAATAAAGGACTAATTGTCATTGGAGGGGGCATAACTGGATTAAGTGCTGCCCTCACTTGGGCATTGAACCACGATGTTAAAAAAGAACCGGTTCTTTTTATTGAAAAAGAGCCAAAAACCGGAGGATATGTCACTTCTTATGAAAGAGAAGATTTTCTTTTTGATACATGCCAGATGATTCCCAACATCTCTGAAATTTTGGAATATTTGGGAATCACTATAGATCTCAAGAAATTTAAAGGATATTACATGCGAATCTTTATTGTAAACCCTGAAACTGACGATGTTAAAGTAATAGAACTACCCTCAGGATTAGAAACCTTCAAAAAATCATTAATGGACAAATACTCGGATAATGCCAAGCAAATCGAAAAATTTTTGGATTATTCCCGTGCCATGTATTTAGAATTATTTAACCTCAAGATGGAGCCTAAATTCACCGACATCTTGAAGATGTTAGTCAAGTTTCCAAAAATAGTGAAAAATTCTTCCAAAACTTTTAAAAAGTATTTCGACCAATTTGAGATAACGGAACCCGATTTAATAGAAATATTTAACGTTTTTGCTGAATTCAGCGCTCTACCGGGGGATAGAGTTGCTTGTATTGTTCCCATAGCTGCAATGAACTCGTTAATAGATGGTACTTTTCGACCTACCAAAGGATTCATGGTATTTCCTAAAAAAATTGAAGAGCGATACTTGAAGTTGGGCGGCGAGTTGCGCTTAAAAACCAAGGTAGAAAAAATTTTAATTGAGGAAGGTCAAGTTAAAGGAGTTCAATTAACAAGCGGAGAGAAAATATATTCTAATTATATTATTACAACTGCGGATCCAAAAGTCGCAATGAAGAAAATGGTTGGGTTAGACGTCATTAGTGAAATAAATAAAAAATATGCTGAGAAAGTAGAAAAAGTGAAGATGTCTTGCTCCTCGATGAATCTGAGCATTGGATTGGATGATGAAATTGATCTTGCGGCTTTAGGATTAGATTGCGGATATAACGTGATCACGACAGGAGGAGATTCTTACGATCGACTATTCGATGCTTATGAGAGAGGAGAGATTGGATTTACCGATACACGGTTCCATATTGGAGTCGTATGTCCTTCTCTTACAACTGGTGGAAAACCAAACGTCACTGTTAGGATAACACCCGTGCCAATGGGTAATTGGGCAGAATTAAGAGAAAAGGATTATAAAAAGTATAACGAAGAGAAAGAAAAATGGGCCGAATTTTTCATTGATAAGGTTGATAAATATCTCATTCCCGATCTAAGAAAACACATCCTCATAACGGACGTTTCCACGCCTGCTACGTATGCGCGTTATTCAGGATCTCCAATTGGTTCGGTTTATGACATGGCTCCATATCCCGATAATTTTGGAAGAACCCGCTTAAAAATGAGAACTCCAATAAAGGGACTCTTTCAACCTAAGTTCGTTCATGATGTTTTTGGTTGCCTATTGGCAGGCATTCAAATCAATGACATGATACTTAACAAGCAAATCATGGATGGTAATGCTCGCTTGAAACCCTCTAACCTTAAATAAAAAAGATAATTCAATTCATTCCTTTTTTTTAGATAATGCTTTTTAATTTTCATTTAATAAAAAATAATAATAATTTGTTTTCTTAAAGAGATATATAGTGAAATTATTAAAGAAAAAAGATCTAATCATAACCCCAAATTTAAAGAAGACTTTCACGCTAATAAATCAACATTTATACGGAAAACTGAAGTATACTGACACGGATACTCGTGCGCGTTCTAAAGAAATCGTAAATCTTTTGTTTTGCAAGCTGGTGGATGAGATAAATAAATCTCAAGAAGACGTAATGGATTTCCAAATCAAAAACGGCGAATCGGAAGAGAAATTGCTTGTTCGAATTCAAAAATTCTTTAATGATAATGTTAAACGGAAGTATTTAGATTTAATTGCCGAAAACGAGCAAATTAGATTGAATAAAGAGTTAATAAGAGTAATAATTGAAGAGTTACAGTCAATTTCATTAGTAGAATCCTCCAAGGACGTGTTAAGTGATGCTTTCGAAATTTTCGTGAGTAAAATTTTAAAGGACGAGGGCGGGCAGTTTTTCACGCCGGTAAATATTGTTAAATTTATTGTAAGTTATTTAGACCCTGAGATCGATTCGAAAATATTGGATCCTGCTTGCGGACATGGAGGCTTCTTATTGGAAGCGAAAGAGTATTTGTGGACAAAGCTTGATGAATCAGGAAGCGGTGCCAAGAAAAAAAAAGAAGTTATTTCCAACCTACATGGTATAGATAAAGATTTGTTTTTAGTGAAGCTTGGTAAATTATACTTAGAGATATTAAGTGGTGGACGATCGAATATTTATTGCGAAGATTCGTTAGATCCTTTGAATTATCGAAAAAACGCTCAAAAATTAATTAAAAACGACTCTTTCGACTATATTTTTACAAACCCTCCGTTTGGCTCTAAAATTCCCATAGATGATAAAGAAATATTAGATTTGTATCAATTAGGTCACATTTGGAAATCTTTACGGGATTCCAAGTGGGAAATGCTTTCTACATTGGTAAAAAAACAACCTCCTCAAGTTTTATTCGTTGAACGATGCGTTCAATTACTCAGAGATGGAGGCAAATTAGGCATCGTTTTGCCCGAGGGAATCTTTGGAAATCCGTCAGATAGATATATATGGGAGTATTTAACTTCAAGGGGAAGAATTTTAGCAATAATCTCTTTAGATCAAAATTCATTTCAGCCGTTTACTTGCAATAAAACAAGCATATTATTATTTCAAAAATTAAAGAAAATTCCAACCGATTACAAAATTGACTTTGCAATCGTAGATCACGTTGGGCATGATAAAGATGGAAAAGTATTGTATAAACTAAATAAAAATGGCACTAAAAAGTTAGATCAGGATGGTAATCCAATTATTAATGATGATTTAATCAATCTTCATGTGAAACTAAAAAAATGCGAAGATTTTAACCATGTAAAAGATCAAAAATGTTTTAAAATAAATTTAAGTCAGATAAAGAAGAAAATTTTCATCCCAAATTACTACATTGGTGTAGAAAAGCCCTTAAAATTACTCCGTGATAATACTAAATATACTTTATTTTCAATGAGACAATTGGTTGAGAAAAAAATCATTCATTCAAATAACGGTGGATACATACCAAGAGGAAATGAGATTGGATCCCAAGTATACGGATTAGGAAATGTTCCATTCATTCGCACTAGTGATATAAATAATTGGGAAGTAAATTTGGATTCTCATAAAAAGACTTCTGAAGAAGTCTACGATCATTATAAGGAAAAACAGAACATTGAGGAAGGTGATATTCTTATAGTTAAAGATGGCGGTCCTAATTTAATTGGAAAAACTGCTTATGTCACAAAATTAGACACAAAAATAGTGATTCAGAGCCATATCTATCAGATTAAACCCTTAAAAAATAAAGAATTCATTGATTCATGCCTCTTATTATACATTTTAAATTTGGATATAGTACAAAAGCAGATTCAAGCGATTACTTTCATTCAAGGTACAATTGCTACTATAGGAAATCGAATTATGGATGTAATCTTGCCTATTCCATCAGAAAAAGCAAAAAGAAAGGAGATCTCAAATTATATTGAAAAAATAATTAATGAAAAAATTGAAACGAGAAAAAAAATCAGAAATTTATCTTTAAATTTCTTTACATGACGAAGGAAGTTGTTAATTTCAAAAGTGATTTAAAAATTAGTTGAAGAATACTAAAATTTGGAAAGAGATTAATTGCTCAAGTAGGATTTTTCAGGAAGACATTCTGGTCTTTTTAAGATACAAGCTAAATGAGTATCTTCCTCATTCAGTTAGTCGATAATATATTCCAGGTCTTCCCATTTCAGATTTGATTGTAATTTCTTCTATTATTCTTTGTTCTTTTAAAAATTCTAGAATTTCTCTCAATTTACCGCCACCTGTTTTAGATTTTTTGCTTATATCTCTCGTTTTTATTAATATGGAGTTTCCTATAAGATCTAAGATATTTTGTATAGATTTTGGATATTCCAACTCCATTCTCTTTAATACGGTCTTAATCTCAAGCATGTGTTTCGATTGTTTTACAACCATAGGTGCAAAAAAACCATTAAAAAGAAACATTTTATTATCCATGAATGAAATTGAATTCAGCCTTATATTATCGACTAAAAATAAACCTTCATTAACAATATCATCATTAAAGCGAACATTCCTACAAGTTTTTTCTTCCGTTTCAACTAAGGTTATTTTAATTCTCTTGAGAATTTCAGTAATAATTTCTAAGTAGTTTGTTATGTCCTTAAAATCTAATAAAGAAAAATAAATGGTTATACCCACGCCTCTCTTAACCGCTTCAAAAAGGGCTGGTTCAATTTTTTTTAGAAATATCGGTGGCAACGAAGACATTAATATCTCTTTTTCTGCATTTTCTATTAATTGATAAAAATTTTCAATTGCAAGATTTATGTTCGAGTAATAATAAAATGAGATATTTTTTAGACAAACTCCGCTTTCACTTTCATTGATTTTAATTTCTTCATCTATTTTTTGAATGTTTTTCCTTAATTTTTCAAATTTTTTATTTAATAATTCATTTAATGCGAGTTTTGGGTTAATCCTATAATATAATTTTGGTTTTGTCGTTTCTGAAACTGAAACTAATCCTTTTTTCTCCAAGATGGATAAATTACGCTGTACTTGGGAATAAGAGTAATTTAATTCCTTCTTAATTTCATTTATGCTCCCATCTTTTTTTATTAATAAATATCTATAAATTTTAATAGAAATTTCTGTTAATCCAATCCCATTTAAAAAGCTTAGCGTCTTGCTATTAAACATTTTAAAAATTAAAAAAATGATTTTAGATCTTATGTAATTAGTTTGTGACAAATAATAAAAACATTTTGTATTTATAATAGATTTATTAATCACAAATTCCTTACCAACTCAACACTTAAAAAATCTTGTTAAAAATTTAAAAAATAACGGAGTTAAATTAAAATGGCATTATGTAAGGATTGTAAATTTTATAAACCTATTGACGAGACGAAAGGAGATTGCTTTGGTCACGAAATTCCTGCGAATACTGATTCTGATAATTGTCCTACCAAAAGCTTTCAGCCAAGATAATAGAGGTTTTGAATTATTATGGTCGAGATAAACATTAAATCGTTAATATTAACATTTGTTCTTGGTTTTGCGTCCTGGTTATGGGCTTTTATTATCGTAGGTTCGGCATTTGTTGATCCGATGACAGGTCAACCAATCGCAAATCCTAATTTCAGTTACTACATGGCAATGTTAATCGTTAATTTTATTTTGACGATTGTAGTAGCGGCACTATACATGTGGAAATGCGAGCAAAATAATCCTATTCTTGCGGAAAATTGGGCGTTGGATGCGATTATTTTCGGTGTAATTTTATGCGGGATGAATTTCTTATTGGATGCGCTCTTTTTTGGAGTGTTCATGCAAAAGGATTTGCTCTCATATTTCTGGCTTGAAACGACTACGGGATATTTCTATCCGGCAATAATACTTGAGACATTAATATTGGCTTATTTAATATATGGTAGAAAAGAGTAATTGTAAAAAAATTTTTAATTAACTAAATATTTTTTTTTTTTTTTTGATTATTTTTTAGAACGGGCATTAAATTTATTGCTCCTTGAGGGCATCTATGATAACATACTGAACACCCTCCACAAGACAAATCAGATGTAATGGTTATGGCCTTTCCATTTAAATTAAATTTTCTTATTGTTAAAGGACAAAATCTCACGCAAGTCCCACAGGAAATGCATTTATACAAAATAGTTATAGCCCTATAAGATATTTTAGA
The DNA here is from genome assembly GCA_030620005.1 of Promethearchaeota archaeon. The sequence continues at coordinate 10,663 of JAUXAJ010000117.1, forward strand.
AAGTTCTTTAATTTTTTTCTGTAAATCCCGTGAAGCCGCGTTCATGTTCCAATAAAAGTTAGCTTATTATGATTTTAAATAATTATTATGTTATATTGTTATAGATTTAAATAAAAAAAAGAATAATACTAAATTAAGAGATCCTTGAACACGCGTTTTTTAACAACTCTTCTGCTTTTTTAGTGAATCCCGTAACTATATCGTCAACATCCATTAATGAATCTATCAACCCACAAGATTGGCCAACAGGTATCGCCCCGTTTTCTACATCTCCTTTCGTGTAAACAATTTCATACCTGTATAGGTCTTCCACCTGTTCATCTATGTTCAATATGCTCTTTTCTTGCGAAATTTTTGCTTGTTTTGAAACTACTTCGCCGTGTTCAAAACAATATTTATTTTTTAACAGTCTAATTGGTCCAAAACCGCCTGTGGTTAGCATCGTATCTCTATCTGTAGCTGGGGGGATGAGGGCCTTGTAATTAGGATGGAATTCGCTCTGATTTGAAGCAATAAACCGAGTACCCATCGCCACGGCATCTGCACCCATTGCCAATGCTCCTGCTATACTCGAAGGTGTTGCGTATCCGCCACACGCAACGATCAACTTGTCGGGATATTTCTGAATCACTTCTTGAATTAAGACAAGAGTAGTAACTTTTTCATAAGATTGATGTCCTCCTCCTTCAATTCCAGTTGTTACAATTCCATGACAGCCAATATCAACAATTTTATCAACTAAAAATAGTACGGGTGCCACGTGGAAATGATATAAGCCATCATCTTTACTCCATAGTTTTCTGGCAAGTCTCGCATCTCCCGCGCTTGTTAATCCGTAAATCATTTGTTCTCGAATTTTAGGATTTGACTTTCTCCAATGCATTATTTTTCGGAGCAAAATTTTATGGTCCGTTTGCATTCTTGCCGTGCGGATGTTAAATCCAAAAGGTTTATCGATTGATTCTATGATATGGTCAATCTGTTCCTTAAAATCTACGATTGAATTCTTTCCTCGCAATGTGGCGTGGCTGATCACACCTAACCCACCAGCCTCAGAAACGGCAATTGCCAATTCTGTGGTATAAAAAGGTCCCATTGGGGCGTTCAATATTGGATATTTAATACCAAATTGTTCTGTTATTCTCGTTTTTATAGCCATGCTTTTTTTCCAATTTTCAATATTTGTTATGGTTTTATATATGTTTTTTACTTAAAAAATCTTTAAATTTTATTCTCTTCCAAAACCAACTTAAATTATCATATATCATTCAAGATAAAATGATTCTAGTTAATAAAACGGTTAAATTATCATATCTCATTCAATAAAAAATAATTCAAAAAAGAAAAATATAGTATAATCTCTATTAGTTATTGATTTTTAGAAAATCCTTTTACAAATTTCATGACTCCAAATGTAAATAAGGATAAACCAGCTAATTTTAAAATTACAAATTAATACTAATTTTTTAGAGTATTTTTATATTTCTTATAGCGATGACATGATCACTAAATAAGCTAAATGTGCGCTAATTGTATTAAATGAACAACATGTTATAATTAATCCTTCTTTTTATTTTAAGATCATACTTTAAACTATTATATTTTCTTCTAGCCTCAACTTAAATTATCATATCTAATTTTACATAAAATTATAAAAAAAAGATTAAATTAATCCTATTTATAACAAAATTAAATTCAGACAAATACTAAATAATTAAGTAAAAGGTGAGAAAAAAGTTTCAAACAGAGTAGCTATAATAGGCGTTGGAATAACGCCGTTTAGAGCGAGGTATTTAGATAAAACCTATTTTGAATTGGCGTATGACGCCACGAAATTGGCTTTAGAAGATGCGAATAAGAATGGTGCAGAGATAACTCACAAAGACCTTGAATCAACGGTGTATGGTATTTATAACGAGTTATTTGAGAGACAATTCATGTCTGACATCTTTGTTAACAGCTATCTTGGGATGAATGATAAACCTGGAACCCGGATCGCAAGCGGGGGCGCAACAGGGGGGTATACAGTCCGAATGGCGTACGCAGAAGTTGCTTCAGGTTTGTCAGATTTGTGTTTATGCCTCGGGTTAGAAAAATGTAAATCTTCAAAGAACGATTCTTTGATGAGCAAAATGACTGTTATGACGAACAGACAGGTGTGACGATCCCTGAAGTATTAAACGCAATTGCCTATTCCGCAGATATGATATATGAATATCCCATGGGTATGATGGCTGCAAGCTCATATGTATCAATGGTTAACGCGCATTACGAAGAGTTTGGTAATCCTACTGAGGAACAAATGGCTCTCGTTAGCGTAAAAAATCATGGAAACGCGATGTTAAATCCTAAGGCTCAATCGCCAATGAAGATTACCGTTGAGGATGTATTGAATTCGAGAATCATTTGCTATCCTTTTAAGATGTTAGATTGTTGTTTGTATTCGGAAGCTTCTGCGAGCTTAATTCTAGCGAGTGAACAAAAAGTAAAAGAGTTAAAAGTTGAAAACCCAATCTGGATAATAGGTGTGGCAGCGGCGAATACTGACTGCTTCATAGGAAATAGAGAGAGCATTGGAAGGCTTTATTCTAATATAAATGCCGCTAAAGCAGCATATAAGATGGCTGGACTTGATTATAATAAGATTAAAGAGCAAATCGATGTTGCAGAGCTCCATGATGCTTTTAGCGGTCAAGAGGTAATTTCCTACGAAGAACTTGGTTTCGTACCTTTTGGTAAAGGTGGAGAATGGATAGAATCTGGAGGTCCGATGATAGATGGCGAATTACCTTGCTGTCCATGTGGAGGTCTTATTGGCTGTGGACATGCTGTAGGTGCCACTGGAATCATGTCTACTGGCGAGGCTGCGCTTCAAATAAGAGGCGAAGCTGGAAAGCATCAAGTAACAATTGAAAAAGGACGGTCAATAGCACATTCAATTGGAGGTCCAGGAGCAGCGTATGCAGCTGTTATTGTAATGGCAAACGAGGAGGGATTAAAAAAATGAGTGAAGATTTTCAAGAACATCAAATAAGAGATAAGATTGTAATTCAATATAAATATACGATGGGTGGACAGTCAAAATTCTTTTTAGAACTGATGAATAACAAAAAAATTTTAGGAACTAAATGTAAAAAATGCGGAAAAGTATGGCTTCCACCAAGAATTAATTGCTCGGATTGTTATGAAGATACAGATTGGATTGAAATGAAGCAAGCCGGAACGATTCAAGTTAGCACGATTGTATGGTATACTACATCTGCCTTTATAAAAGCTGTACCTTACGGGATTGGATTTATAAAAATAGATGGGGCCG
>JAUXAJ010000194.1 GCA_030620005.1 Promethearchaeota archaeon
TAGGGCACCGTTCTACGCACTTACCGCATTTAACACAATTTTTGTAAGGACCAGCAAGTCTCTTGTCTGCGTCTGATGGTAATTTACAATCAATAACTATACTTCCGCATCGCATTGCAATTCCCCTTTCGTTTATGAACCCATCGCTTAAACCAAAGGATCCTAAGCCCGAAGCGAAGCACATGTGTCTATGCGACCAGGTGGACGCCCATACGCCTTGACGAGTATCTTCGTGTTTTCTATATATTCTAAATAATTTTCTTTCCGCCATTGGCGCAACTCCGTCAATTCCGAACTCTTTTTTTAGTTCACTTAGCAAAAATTTCCATAATTTTTGGTTCGATTTTTCACCGTAAAGCTTGGTATGGGCCCATCGCTCGGATGACCATTCTTTAGAATACTCGAGATTTTCTTTTTTAGTAATTTTATTCATTGGAAGTATAAACGCCACAACGGTAAGATTTTCCGTTGAATCGAATTCAATATTTTTTAAGTCGCAATATTTGGCATGGGCTTCTACTGGCGTTAAATGGAAAGGACCGACAAATTTTTTATATTCTTCAAAAATGGGATCGTTTCCCGAACAAAATCCAACAATGACATTGGGTTCCCAAAAGAGTATGCCATCAACGCCCGTCATCCTATTACTTTCGTCTTCCTTTAAAAAAGTATTAATTTTTTCAAGGAACCAATCTTTATTTAACATTGCTTTAATTATTCTTACAAGTTTTTATATTTGTTGAAAATGTGTTTTGGTTATATCTTTTGTCACTGAATTTTTTCTTGAAACTCTTCAAATATAATTTTTTCTTGGAACTCTTCAAATAGAACTCTTCATATAATTAAGTCCTTAATTGTAATTTCAGGATTGCGATATCTTTTTCTGTCAATGGTACTTTTGCCGTACTGAATGGACTCTTCAGTACAATAGTTAATGCAAGCAAGACATTGTTGACACTCGTGCTGCCATTTTGGCTTCCCATCCACGAGTATTATGTTATTTACTGGACAAATTTCTTCACACGTACCGCAGGCGTTGCAATTTTCATCAGCAAAGAATAACTCATCACTATCATTAACATTTTTATGAAATTTGAGATTTCCTCTCTCAAATCTATACTTTTTTCCTTCAACGATTTCTATATCAAGATTCTTTCGATTTTCTTTAATTAATTCAGCAATTTCTTTCGCCTTGGCTTTTGCCTTATCAATTACGAGTTTATTCTCTTCTTCTGATGTTGTACTAGGTTGTAAAATGAAATTATCGGGCGTCGTGATATAAAATCCTGCGCTCAGAGTTTTTGATTTCTTTCGAAGAATCTTCTCTAACTGGATTAGAGGTGCGCCATCTATGTCTCCAGCTCTTGTAACGACAGCAAATATGTAATCTGAATTCTTGAGTTCGATCTTATCAACGAAGTCGTTCATGATTTTAGGCAGTCCATAATAATATAAGGGGAAAACAAAACCAACTTTTTTAGTGATGGAGATCGGGTGATCTTCGCGCCAAACCTTCGCAATCGGCAATATCTTACAATCATCTAACTCTCCACGAAGTTCTCTCGCAATTACCAATGAATTGCCAGTTCCGGTAAAATAATATAGTGTTGTATTCACGCAAGCTCAACTTTTGTTTAAACTTAATTGAACAAATGAAATATTTTATATTTTATAAAAAAAAGAATTAATTTAAAAATTATTAGCTACTTTTTCTTTTCTAATTTCTACTTTTAATTTTTGTTTTGTCTTCCTTGATGCGCGCTTATAATCTGTAGTATATAAGCGTTGATGCTTGGGATTCATTGCTTTAAAGGCTCTTTTTGCCTCTTCAGGTGGAAGGATCATTATTTCTCCGTTTTCTTTTTGAACCACGCAGCCGGAATTCTTGAGAATTTTGTAATTTTTCGCTGTTTCTTTCGGATCGCCAAAACATATATTATTACAGTTTCCGCAGGATAGTTGGATATTTGTACCTAAACCCGATGTGGATTCATAGCCATCTGAACCATCAGGAATCTTAGGCCATCTAGATTTTATCCTAATCGCATGATACATCAAGCGGGCCGCTTCATCTTCGTTCTCAGGATATTCGTATCTGCCAGGGCTCCAAGTTGAGAATTTTCCACTGTGATGTAACCCGTTAAAGCCTCCGCACACTATAATACATCGATTCTTATCAATGCGTTTGGCATAAGAATATTCATGACCTCCTAACGTGAATGAGAACACTTCTTCATCGGAAAACATTTTGAATCCGCAAACTCTTGCACATAGTTTGCAGTTATTACAGAACGATTCCTCAGGAGGTATGGGATCTGTTGGTTCAAGTTCCGCTGTTGTAACCAAGCCCCCTAAGAGGATCACGGTTCCAATCCCCTTAATACCCACGTTTCCTGACCAGCCGAAAGATGCAACTCCAGAACAGACCGAAACATATCGAAGTGAAAGTTCAGGCATCAGTACCATCCTCCATCCCGGAATATCTTCACGATACTTGTTATTTGGAAAAAAGGCCTTTGCCTTGAAACCTTTTTCTTCGAGAATATGAGCAATTTCCTTAGACATATTATAAACTTTTATGTGGAGGTCAAACTGATCTTTCTCATAATCAGAGCGACCATTTGGAAGTTCTTTTGCCAAAAACGCTCGAATTACTTTTTTATTAAAGGGCATTGCGAAGCAAATCGCAGTTTTTGCCCCAAATAACTTGTATGTAATGTCCGTGCAAGTGGGACCTCCTGCTAAGGATTCAGCATTGGCAAAACCTACTCGTAAAGCACCTCGATCAAGTAAGAATTGTTCAATTTCTTCATTTAAACTAATTTTGTTCACCTTGAATATAAGTTTTATTCATGCAATTTACTTTTTTGCATTATGAAATATAAATTTTGCTTACTATTTAAAAGTTTTATGCTGGTGATAATCTCCAATGAAAAGTTTTATTACAGATTAGCATCTAAATTTAAATTCATCTTTTTTGCTAATTGAAACGGTTTAAACTTCTGGATACAACGATCTAATGTCGTTTTAATGTCGTTCTAAAGAAATAGTTACCGTTTTATCAACTTTATTGACTGATAAAATGTTGCAAGTAACAGGTTTGCTTGTAAATATTTTGGATAACGTTTTTTCTATTATTCCAGACAAGATATAAAAATGATATTCAAAATCTTCTGAAATGCGCAATATTTCCACGTTTTTAAAGTGATAGACGCCTTTCTCTTCTTTCTCGTTGACTGTCTCTTCAATTATCAAGTTTTTAGAGTAAAGAAGATCCAAGTATGGGTACATCTTGCCAAAAAATTTTAAAAAATCTCTAAAAGATTTTATTTGATTTCTTAAACTTTTAGGATATTGTTATACCAAATAATTAAACATCGAATCTGAAATAGAATATCCAATTTCTTTAAATTCTTCTTTTTTTGAGAATTTTCCTTTAATTCCGGATAATATTGACTTGTAAAATGCACGTACTAAGTCTATTGCAATGTATCTCCTTTCAGCGCTGAAATATAGCTTATAAACACCAATTGTTTTAGAAAGCACTTTGTTTTCTATTTCTAACTGAGAAAAATATTTTGATACTGTTATTCTTGTGGATTTAATCCCTTCAGCTATATCTGTTATCGTGAATCCAGAGGGATTTTCTTCCAGAAAACTAAGAATTTTTTTTTTCCAATTCGTTCCTTTTCTTTTTTTCTTGCTATTATCTTGAGACATTTTTGTTTTAACTCTCGTTAATTTTTTTCTCTATAGGACTTGTTAACATGGACCTTTATGGTCTTAAAAAATCAGGGTTTCCCCTACAAATTAATTGACAATTACCGCAAGTTAATTTTAAGAACATGCTCATTTTTAACTTCCTTCCGATTGAAGAAGTAATCATTTGAACTTGTTTTATTCATAGACCATCAAAAAATCTTTTAAGTCCTTGTTTAATGATATTTTCAATCGATCTCTACTTAGAATACTTTTTATAGCTTAACAATTATTAAAAAATGAAGAACATTTAAAAATTATCACCAGTGTTAATCTCCAGAAAAAGAATTTGTTTTAGATTTTTGTTTTAGATTTATAAAAATTCAAGACATCAGAGGGTTCTTCTCTTTTCTTATAGTTAATATAATAAAGCGGGAGAATTCCAAATAGCATTATTCTCTGGAGATAATCACCAATGAAAAGTTTAAAAACCTTTCGTTATTACCAAGTATTAATATATTATTCATTAAAAAAAGATGTGAGAAGGTTAATAATTAATGGAAGACTTAGAACACTATAAAAAGATTGGACAAGAATTCATCGATAAATTGAAACTTCTTACTTACCCAGTTGCAGTAAGATTAGTACCTCCAAGTGAAGAAGTTAGTTCGAACGCGCTAAGACCACACAAGGTCTTTGGGAGGGAAGTTCCGGCTTGCTTAATCTACACGTGGTGTAGACGGTCAGGATTTTCGTTTTTCTTGCAGAGTAACGACATTGCTTGTAAACCCGCGTCCATGTTGTACTTTGGCTTAGAAGAGGCAAAAAACCATCCAGAGGACATCTATGAAGCGTGGGCAAAAAAGGCAGGATATAAGAGAGATATTGGAGCCGAAAAGAAATCTCGGGAAAAAGATGCATTTTTAATCCCAGGTGATATTGATGGCATTATAGTTACACCATTAAATTTCACGATAGTAAAACCCCACTTAGTCATGATTTTTTGTCCGCCAATAATTCTCTCACATTTAATTTTATCTGCAACTTACGATGGAGATTGTATTACTAGCCGATTTAATGGCATGGAAGCTTCTTGCAAAGAGGGTATCGTAAGGACGTATAAAACCGATCAATGTCAAGTGGTTTGTCCAGGAATGGGGGACCGAGTAATGGGAGGGGTTCAGAACGATGAAATGATCTTTTCTATTCCAGAAAGCAAGTTTGAACTTGTTCTTAACAACTTGTTTAAAGCAGGAAGCAAGCTTCTCACGACTGCTTTCGATATCCCTCATTTAAATGCCACGCTTGGTTCGAATACTTTATTTGGGAGCCCAATAGAAGCACCAGTATGGCCGTTTTTAAGAAAAAGAAAAAAAATCTAGAAGAGAATCCCGTCCTAACGATAATGATCTTGAAAATGCTAAAGAATTTACTAAATCTCTCGTTAAATAAACCAAATAAAAAATTTATTTCATGTTGAATAATAAAGAAAATGAAGCATTTTGAATGAAACGAATTAGTAGAATAAAACTTAAATAGAGAAAAAAAAAGAGGTGTATTAAAATTATTGTAAATGAAGAACATAGAGCGAATTTAACAAGAATCGCTAAGGAATATAATTATTCCGCGCAATCGTATCCAAGAGACGATAATAACGAGCCAAAAGTAGCTTATCTTGAATATTTAAGCCTAATGTATGATACAGAAATCGTTAAAATCATGTTGCTACTTCCAATCATGCCTAAAACAATTTCTATAAAAAAAATAGCAAAAAAATTAAACGTGGACAAAGACGGTTTAATTGAAAGACTTGCAAACCATGTAAAGAGAGGATTCGTGGCAAAACTAGGCAATAGATATGCACGCCCATCGCCTTTACAAATTCACGATCTCCCCTTCATACTCAAAGAAAATCTAGATAACGAAGATATTCAAGAATTTGCTCGGTTAAGTCGAGAATATTTCGACGATGGCTATTACAAGACATGGGAGACGAATCGAAAGGGCGTGCCACGAACTAGAGTATTAACAGTATCTGAAATGGTAGAACCTAATCATCACGTAACGCCCATTGAAGAAGTTTATCAAATAATTGACAAGCAAACAGATTTCGTCGTAGTTCCTTGTCCTTGCCGCCAGAGAAAAGAAGTCGAGGGGATAAGAAAATGCAAGGATAAGTATCCAATACATAATTGTGTAATATTTGGAGAGTTCGCTAAGCTTTTTTTAGAATTGGGCGATCCTGCCACAAAATCTATTTCAAGAGAAGAAGTTAGAAAAATTGCGAAAGAAGCATCAGAGTTAGGTCTCGTGCACATGACGGATAATAACGCTCCTGATGTTCATATTCTATGCGCGTGTTGTGAATGCTGCTGTGGGAACCTTGCAGGTCTCGTACGCTTCTCCGATAACCCTAGAGCTTTTGCGAAAGCAAATTACGTCTCCAGCGTGGATGAAGATTCATGCGTTGCGTGTGGAACTTGCGTGGAGAGATGTAAATTCAACGCAATCACCGTTGAAGAATGTGCCCAAGTCAATCCAGATAAATGCGTGGGTTGCGGTCTTTGTGCTGTAACATGTCCTGAGGAAGCAATGACAATGAAACGTGTTGAAAGAGAAATAGTTCCTACAAGGGAATAGCGAAGTAATACCATAAGGATTTGAAAATCGCGATAATGAATATTAAAATTAAAAAAAAAATTAGGTATCAGAAAAGGTAATTAAGTTGAAAAAGTTAAGAACTCCCGATGAACGATTCAAAAATCTTCCAAGATTTCCTTTTGAACCTAAATACATTAATGACCTTAAAGGCTACGAAGAGCTACGCTTGCATTATTTAGACGAAGGTCCAGAAAATTCTAATGAGATTTTCTTATGTTTACACGGTCAGCCTACCTGGACATATCTCTACAGGAAGATGATTCCACATTTTACAAACGCGGGTTTTAGAGTCGTTGCTCCAGATTTTTTTGGTTTTGGAAAATCTGATAAACCAGTAGATGAAGAAATCTATACTTTTAATTTTCATCGCAACATGCTCTTAGCATTCATTGAAAATCTTGATTTAAAAAATATCACGCTTGTTTGTCAAGATTGGGGAGGTATTCTTGGACTTACATTGCCAATGGACATACCAAAGAGATTCTCGAGACTTCTTGTAATGAATACGCTACTCGCTACAGGCGACATTCAGCTTTCTAAAGGGTTTATTGATTGGCGTGCTTGGAATAACACTAAACCCGATATGGTCGTCGGACGTCTTTTAGGGCGTACTTGCCCTCATTTATCTGAAGAAGAACGTGCTGCCTATGACGCTCCGTTTCCTGATATTAATTATAAAGCAGGCGTGCGTCGTTTCCCTAATATCGTTCCCGATCGACCAGATATGGAAGGAGCTCAAATCTCGCAGAAAGCTCGCGATTATTTGTCTAAGGAATGGAATGGAGACGTTTTCATGGCAATTGGAACGCAAGATCCCGTATTAGGCCCACCAATAATGCGTCCTTTAAGTAAAATTATTCGTGGATGTCCAAAACCTTACGAATTGAAAGAAGCAGGACATTTTTTACAAGAATGGGGAGATGAAGTGGCAAAAGAAGCGCTAAAGGCATTCAAATTAATATAATATTCTGAATTCAAATTTTTTTATGAATTCAATGCTATAAATTAAATGAAAAATAAAACTCAAAATTTAAAATTCTGAGATTTATCTAATACCTCGACATTCAAACTCAAGAAAACACATCTTAAAAAGGAATGCCATGACATTGGTTTACTTGGAGAGAATGTTCACGTGATGCAATCGGGCGAATTCGATTATACCCTTTTGACGAGAGAAATCTACGACAATATTTGAAACATCAAGTACAGGTTTTAATTTTTAAATTAAAAAAATGGAAATCTCAACTTTAATTTAGATTAATTCATGTAATTAGTTTTAGATTCATGTATTTCTCGTTCTTAACCACTTCCTAAAGAGAAGTGAATTTCTTTTCCATGTTAAATTTTCTTTAACTTCCCTTTTTTGAGCCTTTTGTGTTGCCTTTTAAGGTATCTAAAAGCGGGCGGTCCCATTGGGTATGGTAGCTCTAGAGCCATGAATTTAGACGGCATTCCAGGGTTAAATGTCTCGCCGCTCTTAAAAAGATTTTTGAGTATATAAAATATCCTTTTTGCAGGGATTCCTATTGCCATCTCATCTTCAGTTGTCAATCCTAATGTTCTGTTTGAGGAACATTCAAATTAATATCCATATTAGGGGAACGAGCGGTAATATTCCAACAAATGTAATTTGCAAGCGTCTTATTAGGTATAAAGATAGTATGATAAGTCTTATCAATTGAAACATTGCTGGTAACATTTTGCCAAACTGTTCCATTAAATCCATACACCGTTACATTTATCCAACTTTTTGAATAATTAAATTGAACTGAACAATTGTTATAATTTGCATTAATTGATGGAGTAACCCTCCATCTATGATATTGGTTATTTTTACTGATTAAAACTGAACCATTAGATATAAATATACTATTAAGTGAAATTTGATAACTTAAATTAAAGATTAATCCTTTAGATTGATTATTATTGATTTTTATATAGAGATTTGCATCATTCGGACAAAAATTAATATTATCTAGAGTTAAATTCCCCGTTCCAGGATTATTTCGTCGTGTTACATTATAATTTACTCCATTAACTTGTGCCGTCATATTTATCTCATCTGGATAAATGGATGTGTTTATTCTCTGAATTAATTTGTGTAAAAAAGGCATATTCATGACACTTGTGTTCCAAGAACCAGAAATACGAGGGTATGTCGAAACATTTAAATTTGGATAGTTAGGGTTATTTGTCTGATACCACCAATTATATTTTTTTTTTGAACTTGAGCCTATAGAAGTTCCATTTATTACTAAATAATAATTTCCTATAGAAAGAGGGATTGGAGATAAAAAAGTCTGTATATACCAACCTGTAGCAATTGATCTTGTCATATTTAATGGTGATGGTGTTCCATGTACAATATTTTCATCAGGGGCATCATTTGCCTCATCATATCCATTAATTTGTATGTAGATATCAGTTGGTTCAAGTGATACATTATTTCCATAAATATCCACACCATAAAGAATTGTAGGTTCTGAAATATTAATTTGTACCCCTAAGCAATGAATTGTTTTATCAACCGATAAAGAAGAATCTGGATTATCTTCTATGATTTTTATTTCAGTGTCGTATATTATATCAGTAAAGTTCAATTCAATATTAGTAACATTCCATGTAGATGAGGGTAATGTAATGTTAACTGAGCATTAATTTGAAATCCAATTTTTTCTTCAAATTGAAAATACTGAAAAATTTGAGAAACAGTTAGAGAACCCTTCTCATCTTGCGCATGAGCAACGTCAATGTTGTGAATTGAAGCTAAAAAAAAAGTGGTTAACATCAAAACGCTGAAAAGAGCTATTTTTAATTTCTTCATTTCCGTTTTGTTATTAAAATATCTTCACTGGTTTTTTAATTTCACAATATTCTTATTTATCATAAATTAATATTATTTCGTATTTAAATGTTGAATTTAAAAGTTTTAATCATTCAATTATAAATCATTTACATTGAATAATGGTAAGTTTGAAAATAGTGAAATTATATTTACAGCGCATTATAAATTTCTCATTAAAAATTTCACTTTTATAGATAGTGTTAAACCTATTACTAATTTCTTAAATAATTTGGATACCAATAACTTTTCGTTATTGTAATTATCTTAATTTATAACAATTCTTTTGATATTTTACGAGTTAAATCTTCGAATAGTTCTCGTTTCTATCGAGTATACTACTGCTAAACAATAAATTTTATTAATACACATTTGGGATTTCAAAAAATTTTAAACGAATCTAAGTTTGCATTTTTTTATAATCATTATTCAATAGTAAAAATTGTTAAATATAAGAGGAGAAATTAAATGTCTAAAACCCGTAAAGAAAATATCGCTTGGAGCGTGAAAGGCGTTTGGTACGAAGCGTGTGCTGCCGAGGGCCACTGCCCCATGTATTTTGGTAGAGATATGGAAGCGCCGTGTAAATCATTTCAATTATTTCAAATTACAGAAGGTAAGATCGGCGATGTAGACCTCAGCGGTGTGCTAGCGATCAATGTCATCGACTTATCATCTCCAAAATTCATCGATTTGATGTCTAAAGGTGGAGAAGGAGGTATATACATTAGCAACGCCACCACTGATGACCAAAGAAGGTATATAGAACCGTTTTTTGTTAATAACATACCTAATTTCATAATGGTGAAAAAATGCCTGGGAATCAAGCATGTCGACATCAACCTAAGTCAAGAAGGCAATACCTATCACGTAACAATGCCATACGGAGAAATGAAATTATCTTTAACGATAGGAGGCGACAGAAAGAACCCTCAGCGTTTACAGAATTCTCTGTTCAGCATAATTTTTTCGGACATAAAGATTTGT